>DYRQ01000086.1 GCA_020718645.1 Verrucomicrobium spinosum | reverse complement strand
CCTTTTCAAGGGGCTAAATTTCTGAAATCTCTCTCGGTTCACGGTGTTGTTCCTTTACCAGTGTGTAGGGTATATTCGCGTTGCCAGAGAGCGGCTTCTTCGCTGTAGGTGAGTAGCGTCTTATTGCCGTCGGCATTATTTAATCGGCAACGCCCGGCGGCATTGAGCAAGGCTTGCGCCCAGACATCTGCATCCGCCGTGTCGAGGATCTGGCCGCAGGTGTCCATCTCGCCGATCTCGCGTATGCCGCCCGCATCCGAGGCTACCACAAAGACGCCCGACACGAGCGACTCGCGGATCACGGTGGGATAATTCTCCACAGCCGAGGGATGCACCAACACATCTATGCCAGCAAAAATCTGTTCCATGACTGCGGTATCGGAAGAGCTGAAGGAGCCGCGGTATTCCAGCCCTGGATACTGTTGGCAGACCTGCTGCACCATATTGACAAAAGTGGGGAGGCCGCCACCCCAGATCACCATGCGCGCTCCAGGCACTCCTGCTTTAAGAAAGGACTCGATGGCGAGCATGAAATTCTTGTTGGGGTGTATGGTGCCCACAAATCCAAAAACCAGAGGACTCGTGCGAGTGGCGCGACGCGGCAAACTGGGTGTGCCCAGCGGCTGCACGCGGATGGCCTGTTCCGGGAAGCCCGCTGCCACAAAGCGGTTTTTCAAATACGCAGTGGGCGCAGTCACGGTGCGGCAGAGTCCGATCAAAGATTGAAAGGCGCGCAGGCGCTGCGCCACGGTGGCAATGATCCGTTTTTGGTCCTCTGCCAAAGGTCCGCTGTAATCTTGACCCGTGACGCAGGACGCACATTTCTGCGGGGTTTCGGGACCTGTGCAGAGGCGGTTCTGCGAGTCGAGCATGTGGATGCGGCCACAGAGAAAATAGTGGTCATGCAGTGTCAAAAAAGTAGGCCAGCGCATGGCGACAGTTGAACAAAACCCCGGCGTCCACCTGAGCGTGTGCTGGATATGCACCACATCCGGAGCCACACGATCAATCAGGGATAACAAAACTTGCGACACGGCGGGTTGATCAGTTTGGAAAGTGTCCACGCGCAGGTGCCCAGAAAATACACGGTGCACGGGCACCCCGGCGACCAGTTCAGTGCCGAAATTCAAGTCGGACAATGACTCCGATTCGTGCGGCACCATTACCTGCACATCCGTCCCCGCATCGCGCAGGGCTTGAGCCAGCCGCAAGGTGTGTATCTCCACACCGGCACAGGAGGCGGGCAGAAAATCGTGGACAAGCATCAGGACACGCATGGCTGGATTACCCTTTGCCTCGTGCCAGGAGCTGATCAAAAGCGTGCTCGTATTTTTTCACCTGCTGCCGCCAAGTCCAGCCGTTGAGGATGGAGTCGCGCGCGTTGCGACGCAGGGCGGACAAGTCAGAGGCGCGGAGTTTTTCGATAGCCTCCGCGAGAGCCTCTGCTGTGCGATCTATCAAAAAGCCGTTGTAACCGTCGCGTATGAGTTCGACCATATTGCCCACGCGGGTGGAAATCACAGGCACACCACAAGCCAGAGCTTCGAGACCGGGATTGGGCGTGGCTTCGTAGCGCGACATGCAGACATAGAAAGAGGCGGGGTGGTAGAGGTAGTCGCGAACTTGCACCGGGGTCAACAGACCTGACTCGCCTTGGTTCATCGCATTGCGGTCGAGCGTCAGGATGTTGGTCCCGGTGCGGCGCGACGCCTCGGCGATGAGTTCTGTGCCTTTCTCCCCGACCGAGCCGCTGAAGCCGACCCAGCAACCGCAGAATTCCTGAGCGCGTTCTGGTGCCGGACAAAAGAGTTCTTCATCCACGCCGTTTTGGCACAGAAACGAGCGGGAGAAATCGAGCGCATGGTCGTGGTTGAGCTTGCAGTTGACTAGGATGCCCGAGACGAAGTTTTCTTTCAGGCACATGTTGGCGGCGTCCATGTAGGAGGGCTTACCACAACTGCATCCGCCCACGCGTTTGTGCAGGGGCAGGTGGAGAAGCCTCGGCACAAAATCAGCATCGAACACGGTGGCCAAGTCGTAACTGTCGCCGTGGAACGATCCGATTTTCAGCGCATCAATTTGAAAACGCGGTGCAGCAAAACGGCGCACGGCGCGGATACGGTTCCACCACGCCCACCCGCGCGCGTCGTAAAACATGGCGATACGGGCGGGCGCACCCACGCCAATAGTCACGCGTTTATCTGCGAGAGCACATTGTTTTTCTTCCTGCGACTCGCTGGTAGTATCGGATACTACCACGCTGTTTTCTACGCTGGAAGAAGCCGCGTGATCTTTCTCTTGGCGGAGCCACTGGTCGAGGAACAGGAGCACCCAGACTTGGCCCATGGCGCCCTGGTCGCACACGGCTTGCACGCCATCGGGTTCGAACCACTCGCGCAAGGGGGAATCCGTGCCTAACAACCGTTCCTCCACGGCAGCGCGGTGTTCGCCACCGGGAGAAAACCAGCGCTGGATGGGCAGGGCGAACCCCTGTTTTTTGCGGTGTAAGAACTCGGGAGGATAATAGCGCTCCATCACTTTTTTCAGGAGAAGCTTTCCGCTGAAACCACCATCGGCACCTTTGGCGGCGAGCAGGGCTGGGGGCACGCGAAGGGCGGCCTCCCAGACACGCAGATCCACGAGTGGCGTGCGCACTTCGAGAGAGTGGAGCATGCTGGCGACATCCACTTTCATGAGGATATCGTTGGGCAAGTATGTGCGCGCATCCATGCGTTGCACTTGCGAGAGTGGTGCCAGACTGCGGGCGGCAGCGTATTCTCTCTCGAAAGCGTCGCAGGGACCGGAGGCCTGCGTCCGCCATTCTTCGCGCCACAGGAGTGAACGGGCTTCGTCTCCAATGTATTCGATGTAGCGCATCCAGCGGTCGAGGCTGGGAGCGCGCTTTTCTTTATCAGCGGCTGAAACAAAAGCTCCCGCTTGAAGAGCAGCGCGTTTCAATTCCTTGATGTCGCGGTAGGCGAGCCAGTCCATCCATGCCATGTGGGAACCGTAACCGGCAAAGGCTTCATCGCCGCCGTCGCCGGAGAGTGCCATTTTCACATGCGACGCCGCGAGCTTGCAGACATGCCAGGTGGGGATGGCGGAGGAGTCGCCAAAAGGTTCGCCGTAATGCTCGGCCAGCGTGGGCAAAAGGGAGAGGGCATCGAGTTTCACCACCTCGACACGGTGGTCGGTTTTCCAACGGGCGGCGGCCAGGGCGGCGTGTTGGCGTTCATCGAATTCAGCCTCTTCAAAACCAATGCAGTAAGTCTGCACAGGCCTGTCCATGACTCGGGACATGTAGGCCACCACGGCGCTGGAATCTACTCCGCCCGAGAGAAAAGCGCCGAAGGGAACATCTGACATGAGGTGCGCCCGCACGGATTCTTCCAGCGCAGCATCCAGCGACTCCTCCCACTGCGCCGCGTTTTTGGCGGGGTCGGGAGCAAAGACGGGATCCCAATAAAGAACAGGCTCGCCCTCGAGAGAGTCGAGAGACACGGACATGGCATGTCCTGGTGCCAGTTTGAAAACATCGCGAAAGACCGAGCGCGGGGCAGGGATGTATTGCAGGCGAAGATAGTCATCCACTGCACGGACATCGAGATCCCAACGCCAGCCAGGCACACGACGCAGCGAGCGCAGCTCCGAGGCAAAAGCTAAGATGCCTCCTTGCCTGCCCCAATAGAGAGGTTTGATGCCAAAATGATCGCGGGCGAGGAAGAGCGTCCGCTTCGCAGTGTCGCAGATGGCAAAGGCGAACATGCCGCGCAAATGTTTGACACACTCTGCACCCCACTCCTCGTAGGCATGGACAATGGCCTCGGTGTCGCACCGTGTTTTGAACCGGTGTCCGCGAGCCTCTAACTCGGGACGGAGTTCGGGGAAGTTATAAATCTCGCCGTTGAACGAAATCCAGATGGTGCCGTCCTCGTTGCATAAAGGTTGCTTGCCACCCTCGAGATCCACGATGGAGAGGCGGCGGTGTCCGAGGTGTGCCGGGCCGGAAGACCAGAGGCCATCCCCATCTGGTCCGCGATGGCGCATGGCGTCGAGCATGCCGCGCACAGCTTGGGGAGCGGCTTCACCGAGTCTGGCCGATACGATACCCGCTATGCCGCACATAATTTAGAGCACCGCTTTTTGAAAGGCGGCGGCAACAAGTTTTTCCATCTCATGCAGGTTTCTGAATTCCGTGATTTCCTCGCGAATCTCGTCGGGGAGACGCTGGTAGTGGTCGAGTTGCGAGAGAAAAAATACTGGTTCTCGTAGTAAATACCCTCGGCCTGGCAGATCGCGTATTTCATAAAATCATAGCCGTTGTTTACGGGGCTGTCTGGTTCATCCAAGTTTCGATGTCAGCGATTTTTACATCCATCTGCTGGTTAAACGAGCCGTCGCAGAGCGAGGACATGACCGGTCCTTGGCCCACGCAATACGAGTAGGTGAGCCCGGCTCCCAGCGCCCAATAAACGAAATAATCATAGACATAATAAGGGCTGAAAATCTCCAGCACTTGTGCGCCCTCGGGACAGAAAATCACATTGGTCAACGCAGACCCATGCGAAGCAATCACGCGACGCGCCCGAGCAAAGAGCCGCACCTGATCCACCAACGACCAACCGTCCAAATCCACCACGGTAAATCCACGGGACTCCGCCAGCGCGATGATCTCTTGCTCGTTGGTAAAGCCCCTGCCGTAGCCGCGCCGCACGACGAGGACATCGGCGGGTGCTTCGACCGTTTTCCACTCGGCCAAGGCCAATGATTTGAGCTTGCGGAGTTGAGCCAATTTCCACGGCGGCAAAAATGAATCGCGTCCTGTGTGCGAGACGAGAGTTATCTGATCCGCCTGCACCCATCCGTCCTCGTGGAGCACCGCGATTTCTTTATCTTTGGGCAATCCGATCAACTGGTAAATATCCTGCATCGCCACGCGAGAGAACCACGGGAGCAGTATCTTATCCACCTTCCGATCCAGCCCCATCTCGAGGGCGATCATGAGGTTGGGCAACAACGCGGAGACGAAGTGAAAGTAATTATCCTTCCAGTAATTGCCGTGGGGCATCAGAACCGACCCACCTAACATCTGCGGGACACGCTGAGGGACTAAGTCGCGGGTGATGTCTTGCCGTATCTCGTGCAATACCTGCGAGACCCCACAGACCCGCGAGCCATCGGGCGCAATCGCGGCAAGCGTATTCGGCGCAAATCGGATTCTGCCCTGCGGGATTTCCGACAGACAGAGATTACAGAGCAGTGGACGACGAGAGGCCTTTTCCTCTGCAGCCTCCCAATAGCGCCAGGGATGATGCACCGCTCCGATAAACTCAGGCTGCGGACACTCGATGGCGTCTTGTTTGATTTTATGAATGGTGGGAGATTCCAGAGCCATGATAGTTCGGTGATCGGTGTTAGGATGATTTCGAAGAAAACTTAGCCGCGATTTTCTCAAACTCGACCAGTGCCATGCCGACGACCTGATCCATGTTGTAGTAACGGTAAGTAGCCAGTCTGCCGACGAAACTCACATCGCCGCACGCCTCGGCGAGCGCGGCATATTTCGAATACAACTCCTGTGCGGCGGGTGCAGGGATGGGATAATAGGCCTCGCCCCCACGCTCGTAGGGAGCCGGATACTCACGCACGGTGGTGGTGGTGGGCAACTTCTGACCTGTGGCATGTTTGATTTCTACAATGCGCGTGTAATCGTGATCGTTCGGATAATTGACCTGCATGACAGGTTGCACGAATTCCTGCTGAAAAGACTCCCTCTCAAAACGGAGCGAGCGATAGGGCAGATCGCCGTAGCAGTGGTCGAAATACTCGTCCACCATGCCTGTATAAACCAGATGCCGCCACTCGACTTTATCCCGCCACTGGCGAAAATCTGCACCGAGTTCCACGCGGATTTTTTGGTGGTGTAACATCCGCTCAAACATGGCCGTGTAACCTTGTTTGGGGAGAGCCTGAAAACTTTCCGAGAGATAGCGGTCGTCGCGATTGGTGCGGACAGGAATGCGCCCGCAGACCGAGGCATCCAACTCCGCAGGATCGCGACCCCACTGTTTGCGGGTGTAGTTGCGGAAAAACTTATCGTAAAGCTGGCGGCCCACTTGCGAGACAATGACCTCCTCCGAATTCCGCGGCGAGGGGCAAGGTTCACGCCATTCAGCGAGCGTGCGCTCCATCTCCTCGGAGGTGGAGGCGCGTCCTAGGAGCTGCTCGAAAGTGTTCAGATTGATGGGGAATTGCCAGTAGCGCCCGTCCGTCCACGAGAGTATTTTATATTCCACCGGATGCCACTCCGTGAACTGCCCGAGATAATCTATAATTTTTGGGGAATTACTGCGAAAGTAGTGCGGGCCGTAAACATGGAGCAGGATGCCCGACTCATCTGGAGCATCGTAAGAATTGCCACCGATATGATGGCGGCGGTCGAGGACGAGACACTCGAGTCCGAGCTGCGAAGCGCACCGCTCCGCGAGCACAGCACCCGCAAAACCGGCACCGACAATGAGGAGATCCACTTTCATCGCAGTGCCGGGAAATCAGCGTCTGGAGAGATCAATCAGCGGCGCGATTTAGCGCGGGAGCCCTTCACAGAAGAGGGGGATTTAGCCGGGGTAGAACCCCAGTTGATGGTATCAAAATTTTTGCGGAACTTAGCGGTGGCAGGCTTCGACGCGATAGAGCCCCCACCAAAACTGGGAGCCATGTCGCAAGAGCCAGGAGATTTACCGCAGCAGCAGCCGCATCCAGCAGAATGTTTGTGCATGTGCCGTTTTTAACCATGGTTCCCCAAGCTGTCAACGCCGCACCCAGGTTTGACAGTAAAGCTGTATAGCTGTATTTATTGATTATATGAAAACGACGGTGGATATTCCCGACGAACTCCTTCATCGAGCCAAAATTGTCGCCGCCCAGCGCAAGACCACCCTCAAGGAGTTGGTCTATCAAGGGCTGGATTATGTGCTCCAGCGCCCCGTTATCGACTCCGAAGCCGAACGCCGTGCACACCTGAAACGGTTGCTCCAAGCCATGCAGGCCAGTAACACCGAGTCCATGGTGCCACTTCGACGCGAGGAGATTTATGACCGCTGATTGTTTCCTCGATGCAAATATACTGCTGTATGCAAACTCCGCCGCCCCTGCTGATCGACCCAAGCGGATGAGGGCAGAGGATCTTATCCTCAACACCCGCTTTGCCCTCTCGGCACAAGTGATGCAGGAGTTTGTGGCCAATGCCCTGAGGAAAAAAGCGTTGGGCATCAGCGAGGCCAATATTGACGCCTTCCTCGAACTCACCACACATGTGCCCGTCGTTGCCATCACCCGCGAGCTTGTCCTGCGTGCCACCACGATTCGCAGAAAACACCAGACCTCTTCTTGGGACGCCACCATCATCGCCGCAGCCTTGGAGCTCGGCTGTCACACCCTTTACACCGAAGACCTCAACCACGGCCAAGACTATGATGGGGTTCAGGCGATAAATCCTTTTCTGTAAAAGTAAGCAGGCTCCAGTGTGGGCGGGGTGGGTGTTCACGGGTGAAACCTATTCACAGTAACAGTGGCCATACCCGGTGAATTTCAGATTGAAACCCAGACTAGTTGGAATAAATATACCCCAATGCGAACTGGGAAAGAAGTCTATAAAGCGGGTAATCGTGAATGACCACCCCCTACCACGCCAAGTATTTCGCCCATGAGCTGACGAAGCGTTGCGCATCCGACAGCGTGGATAAACTTGCTGCGTCTTTGGCGGATGCCCAGGTTGATCTTAACCCGCATCAAATCGATGCGGCGCTCTTTGCCTTCCGGTCGCCACTTTCAAAAGGTGCGCTACTTGCCGATGAAGTGGGACTTGGAAAAACCATCGAAGCGGGGATTCTGCTCTCGCAGAAGTGGGCAGAGCAAAAGCGCAGACTGCTGATCATCGTTCCAGCGAACCTGCGGAAGCAGTGGAGTCAGGAACTCGCGGACAAGTTTTTCCTTCCTTCCGTCATCCTCGAAGCGAAGTCCTTCAGCGCCTGTATCAAGACAGGCAACCTAAATCCCTTCAATCAAAACGAAATCGTCATCTGCTCCTACCACTTTGCGCGCTCCAAGGATGCGTATGTGAAACTCGTGTCGTGGGATCTGGTGATCGTGGATGAAGCGCACCGGCTGCGGAATGTTTACAAGCCGCAGAACCGCATTGCGAATGCGATCAAGAATGCCATCGCGCACGCGCCGAAAGTCTTGCTGACGGCCACGCCACTGCAAAACACGCTGCAAGAACTCTACGGCCTAGTGAGTATCGTTGACGATCTGGTGTTTGGCGATCTCAAGAGCTTCAAATCGCAGTTCTGCACCATCCGCACCGATGAAGATTATCAGGCATTGCGCGAACGGTTGAAAAGCGTGTGCCAGCGCACTTTGCGACGGCAGGTGCTCGAATACATCCGCTACACGAACCGCATTCCGATCACGCAAGAGTTCGTGCCGACACCGGAAGAACAACGGCTCTACGATCTCGTGTCCGATTACCTCCAGCGCGGGAACCTCTACGCGTTGCCGTCGAGCCAGCGCAAGCTGATGACGCTCATCCTGCGAAAGCTACTGGCCTCGTCCACCTACGCGATTTCGGGAACGCTTGGCGCTCTCTCCGCCCGTCTGGAAACGGCGGCGAAGGAGCAGGCCACGCCGAGTTTCCCAACGATTCATCCTTCATCCTTCACACCTCGCCCTTTGCTGGTCCCATTCCCCTCGGCCTCTACGAACTCCCACGCCGCTCCGGTGAAGCCCACCTGTATCGTCTTAATCATCCGCTCGCCGAGGCCGTCGTCGCCCAGGCCAAGTCCCGCGAGTTGCCCGTGCAGGAAGTCCGCTTCAATTACGAGGATCACGATGGAAAGATCACCATCCTCGAACCACTTGTCGGCAAATCCGGCTGGCTAACGCTCGCGAGCTACACCGTCGAATCGCTCGACCAGGCCGAGGATCATCTGATCTTCGGAGCCGTCACGGACGACGGCGCGCCTCTCGATGAAGCATGCGCTTCCCGGCTGTTCACCCTACCGGGAAAAGTCACCGGTCCCTGTCTGAGCATCGCACCCAGCGCCGTCGGTGAAATCATCGAGCAGCGGCAGACCGCCATCCGGCGCACGATTTCGGAGCGCAACGCCCGATTTTTTGAAGCCGAGGCAGAAAAACTCGACGGCTGGGCCGACGACCTCAAACTCGGCCTGGAACGCGAGATCAAGGAGATGGATCGCCAGATCAAGGAAGCCCGCCGCGCCGCCACCACAGCCTTGACGCTGGAGGAAAAGCTCGCCGGCCAGAAGCAGATCAAAGCCTTCGAATCCCAACGGAACGAAAAGCGCCGCTCGCTCTTCGAGGCGCAGGACAAGGTGGACCAGCAACGGGCGGAACTCATCGCCAACATCGAAGGCAAGCTTACGCAACGGAGTGAGTTGAAAATGCTGTTCGCCATCCGTTGGGCTTTGAATTAGACTGACCATCCTCTATACTATATCATATGAGCACGATCAACTTCGACACCTCCAACAAAACATTTCGCGAGATCCTCGGAAACGGCTTCAAATACGAGGTGCCCAGATTTCAGCGCGACTATGCGTGGACCGAAGAGCAATGGTCTGATTTATGGCAGGACATTGAGGATGTCATCCAGCAGCAAGACGATGAGCATTACATGGGCTACTTGGTTCTCCAGCGCATCAATGACAACACCTCCATCATTATCGACGGCCAGCAGCGACTCACCACTGTCACCCTGATCATTATTGCCGCACTTTATCAGCTCAAAGAGCTGGTGGAGAACAATGATAATCCCGAAGACAATCAACGCCGTCTTGATGCCCTTCAGCGAAGTTACATTGGCACTCTTAATCCCGTCAGTCTCACCGTCGAAAATAAACTACAGCTCAACCGAAACAACCAATCCTACTTTAAGACCTACCTCGCCAGCCTGCAAAAGCCACGCGTCTCCCGCATCAAGCGTTCCGAGAAGCAGTTGGCTGATGCTTGTCGGTTCTTTCAGGACAAGCTCAATGCAGCCAAGTGGAGCGGTGACAAGATTGCAGGCTTCGTTGAGGCCATGGCTAGTCGGCTTCTGTTCACCACCATCCGTGTCGGCAGTGAGGTCAATGCGTATCGCGTCTTCGAGACCCTTAATGCCCGTGGTGTCCAGCTATCCACTCCAGACCTGCTCAAGAACTTCATCTTCTCCGCGATTGATCAAAACCACTCGGCTCACGAAACCCTGATCAACGAAATTGAAGAGCAATGGAGCCGAGTGCTAGATCAATTGGGCAAGAGCGATTTTCCCCATTTTCTTCTCACCGAGTGGAATAGACGCAATCCATTGACTCGCAAAAACGATCTTTTTAAGCGCATAAAACGATCCATCACAACGCAGGAGGCCGCTTTCGCACAATTACGCAGTCTCGATCAGGCCGCCGAAATCTACACCGCTATCCAAGATGCCGAGGAGGATTTTTGGAAATCGCACCACTTGGTGGATGCAATGCCAAGTCTCCAAGCCCTCAACCTTTTCAACATCTCTCAGCCCATT
Source organism: Verrucomicrobium spinosum (assembly GCA_020718645.1). Taxonomy (GTDB): domain Bacteria; phylum Verrucomicrobiota; class Verrucomicrobiia; order JADLBR01; family JAIBCM01; genus DYRQ01. Next base: position 1,026 of record DYRQ01000086.1, on the reverse strand, counting down.
GGTATTTTCATCTCCGCTTGGGAAAAATGGGAGCGCAGCGACTTCCTCAAGCTCCTGCGCATCGTCGAGATCATCTCCCTTCGTTACAATGTCATTTGCCAGAATGGCGCGTCTGAGCAAGAAGGCATCTACAACCAAGTCGCTCGTGCCATCTATGATGGGAAATCATTGGCGGAAGTGCTTCCTGACCTCCGGCGTGTCTATCCGACGGATGATGAATTCAAACACTCTTTCGCCATGCGCTGCTTCAAGACGCGGAACACTAGCAAGAAGGCTCGCTATCTTCTGGCACGCATAGAGCGGCACTTGAGCCCTGGTAATGTGCTGGATGAGAGCCTGCTCACCCTTGAACACATCCTGCCAGAGCATCCCAGCGAAGAGTGGTGCAACTATTTTGGAGATGAAGGCATCGAGGATTGGTCAGAACGACTCGGCAATATGACCCTCATGACCGGCTCCGCCAACAAGGATATCGATCAGCAGTCATTCCCAGCGAAGAAAAGCTTTTTTGCCAGTAGTCCCTATCTAATTAGCCGTAAAATTGTCGACTATGAGGATTGGAACAAGGACGCAATCGAATCCCGCCAACGCTGGTTGGCCGATCAAGCCTGTGCTATCTGGCGCATATCTCAGTTCTCCTAAAACATAACATGAGTGCTAACAAAAACTTGAACTGACTTGGATCGGGAAGGAGAACCGGCCACGGCTGGAGCCGCGCATCTTGCTCGAAGACCCTGAAAAGTCGTATCACGCGAAGTTTCGTGTTAAAGAGGTCTCACACGAAGGCACGAAGAACACGGAGGAAGAGATTGCCTCACGCGAAGACGCGAAGAACGCGAAGAAAGAAGAAAACAGCGAACCTCAGAAACCCTCTCTCCTCCTTCGCGCCTTCGCGTCTTCGCGTGAGAACGAAATCGGAGATCTGTTCGATAACCGCCTCATCTTCGGCGACAATCTCCTAGCTCTCAAAGCGCTCGAACAGGAGTTCACCGGCAAGATCAAGTGCATCTTCATTGACCCGCCTTA
>DYRQ01000085.1 GCA_020718645.1 Verrucomicrobium spinosum | reverse complement strand
TCGCGCCTCGCACCTACGCCCATCGCGCTCTATTGCAAGATCTGGGTTCAATCCTCAGGAAATAGGGTGTTGGATGTGAAAAAACAAAACTTTGGCTTGTCGGCTGAAAAATCCTGTGCATAACAAAACACATACATGATTTGGATGTTGGCTTCTGCAACTGTTGAAAACGCAAGCGCTCCCGGGCATCACGGCCCAGTTCTCACTCCTGATGCTCCTACACTTTTTGAGATAGCTGGTCTGCCTGTCACCAACTCGATGGTGTATAGCTGGGTGATTATCGCTGTTCTCTTTATCGTGATCCGTGCTGGCACAAGAAATCTTTCAGAAATCCCCTCGGGTCTTCAGAATGTGATCGAAGCCATGGTAGAATTTTTGGAAAACCTGACTAGCAGTTTGCTGGAGCCTAAAGTGGTTCGCTGGTGTTTCCCCGTTGTTTCTACCTTCTTTATTTTTATCTTGGTTTCCAATTTGGCTGGGTTGCTCCCAGGTGTGGGCAGTATTGGATGGGGCACGCCAGTGTCACCGGGTTCATTTTTTCTTCAGCACGCTGACAAGCCGCTTTTCCGCCCACCTACAGCCGATGCGAATACGACAGTGGCCATGGCGCTGGTATTCTTCGTGATGAGCACATGGTGGGCTTTGAAATACAATGGGCCAGGCGGTCTTTTTAATCATATCTTTGGACTCAAGGGTGGATTGAAAGGCTTGATAGCTATTCCTCTGGCTGCCGTTTTTTTTGCTGTGGGTCTGATAGAAGTTATTGCTATCTTAATACGCCCTGTAGCGCTCTCCATGCGTCTTTATGGTAATATCTATGGTGGTGAGATGGTTTTGACAACGATGCTGGCCATGCCTGGTTATGGGTTAGCTGCAGTTCCATTTTATTTTCTCGAGCTGATCGTGGCGGTGGTGCAGGCCTTGGTGTTTACCTTGCTCTGCATTGCCTTTATCGGCACGCTCTGTTCCCACACGGATGATGGACACGGGGAGGCAGCGCACGGCCACGGCCACTAAGTGTAGAATAAATTTCCGCCCTGAGACCATGCCATGAGCGTGGGCAGGGAAGAAAAAAACTGGTTAGTAAAAAGCTAAAAACTAAAACAAGGAGTAGATATGATGATGTTAGCAGAAGCTGCGGCAGCAGGTTTGACAGGTAGTTTTCACATTGCGGTGGTCGGCGCAGGTGCGGCGATCGGCGTGGGCATGATCGGCTCCAAAGCCGCTGAGTCCATCGGCAGGAACCCCGGTGCTTTCGGTAATATCTTGGTGCTTTCGCTCCTCGGTATGGCCTTCGCCGAAGGTCTCGCCATCCTGACATTTTTCGTCATCGGTAAATAACCCCTACCTCGGAGTCCAGGTCACATGCAAGAGACCATACAGACTCTCGGGATCTATCTCCCGAAGCTGATCGCTCAACTGATCAGCTTCGGCATAGTTCTCTGGATTCTCCAAAAGTTCGCCTACGGACGCGTCCTCGAAGTCCTGGAGCAGCGCCGTAAAAAAATAGCCGACAGCATTGAAAATGCCGAACGCATCAAAGTAGAGCTATCGGAGACCGAGAAGAAATGTTCTGAAATCCTCGCCGCGGCCAACCAGCAGGCACAGACGATGATTGATGAGGCTAAAAAATCCGCAGCAGCGCTCGCCGAGAAAAAGGCGCAGGACGCTATGGCGCAAGCCGAGGCAATCATCACTAAGGCACACCAAGCTCTGGCTCTCGATCGCCAGCGCATGATGGACGAGCTGAAGTCTGAGGTGGCACGACTCGTCCTCGCCACTACAGCCAAAGTTACGGGCAAGGTTTTAACCCAAGACGATCAGGCTCGCTTGAACGAGGAAACCGCCCGCCAATTGGCAGCCTAACACTTCCCCATGAAAATCAGCAGCGAAGCCCGAAAGACAGCCAAGGCCATATTCTCTGCGTGTCTCGTGGATGGCATCCTCGATGCCTCACGGGTGCGCGGTGTGGTTCAGAAGTTGTCAGCGACTAAACCGAGAGGTTACATCGCTATCTTGGAGCGCCTCAAAAAGTTGGTGGCACTCGACTCGCAGCGCCGCATGGCCAGCGTGGAGAGTGCGGTGCCGCTGGGTGCTACCGAAGGCTTCATCCGCCAGCAACTAGAGTCACGATACGGGCACGGGCTTTCGTATCATTTTTCAGTCAACCCCTCCGTCATCGGCGGCTTGCGCGTGCGCGTTGGCTTCGATGTGTTGGATGGCAGTATATTGGGGCGCATCGAGTCGCTGCGCTCTTCCCTGAATGTTACATGCGAGTAAGAAGGAAATTTTATGTCCAGTATTCTTGAAGATATCGAATCCTCTATAACCTCCCTCAAGGTAGGTGTGAGGCAATCCAATGTCGGCGTTGTCCGCGCTGTGGGTGATGATGTGGTGAAGATCGAAGGTCTCACCGATGTCATGCTCAACGAGATGATCGAATTCCCTGGCGGGATTTTTGGTCTCGCATTGAACCTCGAAGATACAGAGGTTGGTGCCATTCTCCTCGGTGAGAGCGGAACGATTGGCGAAGGCACGGAATGCAAAACCACAGGGCGCCTCTTGGAAGTGCCTGTGGGCAAGTCTATCCTTGGCCGTGTGGTGGATACGCTGGGACGCCCCTGCGATGGCAAAGGCCCCATCCAGCCCGATACTTTTTATCCTCTTGAGAAAATTGCGCCCGGCATCATCAAACGCCGCTCGGTTAGCCAGCCTGTGCAGACGGGTATCATGGCCATTGACGCCATGATCCCCATTGGCCGCGGCCAACGCGAGTTGATCATCGGCGACCGCGCCACTGGCAAGACCACGATTGCTATTGATACTATCATCAACCAAGCGCGCATCAATAAAGCCAACGAAGGCAAGCCTGGTTTCCGTCCTCTCTACAGCATCTATGTAGCTATCGGTCAGAAGAACGCCAATGTCGCCCGTGTGCTTGCCACGCTGGAGGCAGAGGGTGCTATGCCATACACAATCATCGTTGCTTCAGGAGCGTCTTCCCCAGCCTCGATGCAATACTTGGCTCCCTACACTGGTGCTGCCATCGGTGAATGGTTTATGGACAATGGTATGGATGCGCTGATCGTCTATGACGATCTTTCCAAACACGCCGCCGCCTATCGTCAGGTTTCCCTCGTTCTGCGCCGTCCCTCGGGTCGTGAAGCTTATCCGGGAGATGTGTTCTATCTTCACAGCCGTTTGTTGGAGCGTTCAGCCCGCGTCAATGAGCAGAACGGTAACGGTTCTCTCACGGCACTGCCGATCATTGAGACGCAGGCAGGCGATGTCTCGGCCTACATTCCTACGAATGTGATTTCAATCACAGACGGTCAAATTTATCTGGAAACGGATTTGTTCTACCAGGGTGTCCGTCCTGCGATCTCCGTGGGTCTTTCGGTTTCGCGCGTCGGTTCCGCAGCCCAGATCAAGGCGATCAAACAGGTGGCAGGAAAAATCAAGGGTGAGCTGGCTCAGTATCGTGAGTTGGCTGCATTCGCGCAATTTGGTTCAGACTTGGACGCCTCGACCCGCTCCCGTCTGGATCGCGGTGCACGAATCGTCGAGCTGTTCAAGCAAGTGCTGTATTCTCCGATCCCTGTTGAGCTGCAAGCTGCGGTTCTCTTCGCTATCCAGAATAACCACATGGACGATGTGCCGCTGGAAAAAATCAAAGCGTTCCAGGCTGCCTTGACCGAGTATCTCTCTACCCGCAAAGAGCCCTTGCTGGCAGCGATTCGTGAAAAGCAGGCGCTGAATGATGAGATCACAGCAGATTTGAACAAGGCGATCACGGAATTCAAGCAGACCTTCCGCGCCTGACCGGGGCAGGGAGCAAGTTTTTTCTAAGGAGCAGCGATCATGGCAGGAGCACGAGACATCAGGCGGCGGATCAAGTCGGTCAAAAATACCGCGCAGATCACCAAGGCCATGCAGATGGTAGCTGCCTCGCGCATGCGCCGTGCGCAGGAACAAGCACTCTCGGGAAGACCTTATAGCGAGATGATTGGCCGATTCCTCGACTATGTCTCTTCCACAGGTCAGCAGATGGAGGTGCATCCCCTCATGGAACACCGTCCTGCTGGTCGCAAGGCAGTGTTGGTGATCACCACCGATCGCGGCCTCTGCGGTGGTTTGAACACGAACCTTTTTCGTCTGCTTTCAGATTACCCGGCAGACACGCTTTTCGTGACCGCCGGCAAGAAAGGTCGCACCTTTCTCTCTCGCGCTGGTAAGACGATTCAGGCGGATTTCCATTACTCGGATCCGGTCAAATTCACCGAGGCACGGGACATCACCCGGTTTCTGGTGGATTTGTTTCTGAAAGGCGAAATTTCATCGGTGGATGTTGTGTTTAACAATTTTGTGAACACGATGACTCAGAAGCCTTGCAGGCTTCAGTTGCTCCCGCTCGATCCTCGTGCCTCGCTCAAGTGTAATCTAAAAGACGAGATGCAAGATGTTGCAGTCACACAGGGGGCTGGGGACCTATTGCCAAAATTCGAGCCTGACCCCAAGACGGTGCTCGACCAGTTGCTGCCGCATGCGGCTAACTTCCAAGTCTGGCATTTCCTTCTCGAGTCCCGGGCCAGCGAGCACAGCGCCCGTATGGTGGCCATGAAGAATGCCACTGACAACGCGAAGCAACTTACAAAAGATCTCACCCTCGAGTATAACAAGATACGCCAAGCGGCGATCACGAACGAGATTCTGGAAATCTCTTCAGCGCAGATGGCCTTAGGCTAAGTCTGGCGGCAGGGTATAATTTTTAATGATAACAGGAAATCAGGAGTAACAACTTATGGCTAACATCGGCAAAATCGCACAAGTGATCGGCGCCGTCGTAGATGTGGATTTCTCCGGGGCAGAACTCCCGGCCATCTACAACGCACTCGAAATCGAATACAGCGTCAACGACAAATCAACCAAGCTCACACTGGAAGTGCAGCAACACCTCGGCGACGGATGGGTTCGCACAGTTGCGATGTCCTCCTGCGAAGGTCTCAAGCGCGGCATGCCCGTGACTGATACCATGGCTCCTATCTCGGTGCCTGTAGGAAACGGTGTTCTCGGACGCATCTTTAATGTGTTGGGAGAACCAGTGGACGAGCGTGGTCCTGTGCAGTTTGAAAAACGCTATGCCATTCACAGACCTGCACCTGATCTTATTGACCAGGACACACAGGCACGCGTGTTTGAGACTGGCATCAAAGTTATTGACCTTATTTGCCCCTTCATCAAGGGTGGCAAAGCGGGTGCATTCGGTGGTGCTGGCGTCGGCAAGACAGTGGTTATTCTTGAGTTGATCAACAATATCGCCAAAGCCCACGGTGGTTTCTCGGTGTTCGCCGGTGTCGGAGAGCGCTCACGCGAAGGTAATGATCTCTATCATGAAATGTCGGAAGCTGGTGTTATCAACCAGCAGAAGCTCGAAGAGTCAAAAGTGGCTCTGGTGTATGGCCAGATGAATGAGCCCCCGGGCGCCCGTCTGCGCGTGGCTCTGTCTGCCCTCGCGATGGCCGAGTATTTCCGCGATGAAAAGAATCAGGATGTGCTCCTGTTCATTGATAACATCTTCCGCTTCTCCCAAGCGGGTTCCGAGGTCTCTGCCCTCTTGGGTCGCACACCGAGCGCCGTGGGTTATCAGCCCACCTTGGCTGCTGAGATGGGAGCTCTCCAAGAGCGGATCACCTCGACCAAGAAAGGCTCCATCACCTCTGTGCAGGCGGTCTATGTGCCTGCGGACGACTTGACTGATCCGGCTCCAGCGAACACATTCGCTCACTTGGATTCCACCATTGTGCTCGAGCGCTCCATCGCAGAGTTGGGTATCTATCCCGCAGTGGATCCTCTCTCTTCTACCTCGAAAGCACTCGCTCCGGAAATCGTGGGCAAAGAGCATTACGAGGTGGCTCGCGGTGTGCAGAAGGTGCTGCAACGCTACAAGGATTTGCAGGACATCATCGCGATCTTGGGCATGGACGAGCTTTCTCCCGAGGATAAGCAGACGGTTTATCGTGCCCGTAAAATCCAGCGCTTCCTCAGTCAACCATTCCATGTGGCCGAGGTGTTCTCTGGCATCAAAGGAGTCTATGTGCCCATCGCTGAAACCGTTCGCGGCTTCAAGGAAATCCTAGAAGGCAAGCACGACGATGTGCCTGAGACTAACTTCTACATGAAGGGTTCCATTGACGGCATCCGCCAAGCTTGAGCCTACGGCACAGACATGAAAACCTTCGAACTCACTATCGTCACTCCCGAGGGGTGCGCTTTCAAAGGGCAGGTTGAATACACGACTCTGCCCGGAGCCGAGGGAGAGCTAGGAGTTTACCCTGGTCACGAGTTTCTTGTCACTACAGTGCAGGCAGGCGAGATTCACCTGCGTGTTTCTGGCAAGGACGAATACTTGGCCATCGGCGAAGGATTTGCTGAGATCGGGGGCGAGAAGGTTGAGATATTGACCGAGTGCGCCCTGAAGGAGAGCGACATTGACGAAGGCAAAGCTGAGGCGGCTATTGCTCGCGCCAAAGCTGCCATGGAAGAGCGTGTCTCTGACGAAGAGATAGCAGCCGCCAAGGCGATGCTTTCCCGTTCCACCGTGCAGCTCAATCTCAAGCGCAAACGCAGGGGCTCTTCCTGAGCTGCGATGCGAACAGTGTCTATTGCCAACCCCACACTCTCTTCCTTGAAGTCTTAGTCTATGGCCGATCTGAATTCCGTCCTACTCATGGGACATCTGACCAAGGATATTGAAATACGCTACACGCCGAAGGGCAACGCAGTAGCCGACATACGCCTTGCGGTGAATCACACTTACAAAAGCCATGAAGGAGACCTCAAAGAAGAGGTTTGCTTTGTGGATATTGTTGTGTGGGGACGCCAAGCTGAAAACTGTGCTCAATATCTCAGCAAAGGACGCAATGTCTGTGTAGAAGGCCGTCTTGTGCAAGAGCAGTGGGAAACGACGGAAGGCGAAAAACGCACCCGCCTCAAAGTGCGTGCTGATCGCGTGGTCTTCTTGCCCAACGGTAAGCCCAGCGATGGTGCCGCTGGACGCCCTGTTTCTCAGCATTCCCAGCATGGGTATGACAGCCATACTCCTGCTGCACCCTCATCCGCTCAGCGTCCCTCTCAAAGTGGTGGATACCAGCGCCAGAGCGATCCACTGCCGATGCAGGATCATGATGCTGATGACATGCCTTTTTGATTGGCAATTTGCAACTCTCCACGAGAGAGGGTAGTTCACATAATCTCAGTTTATCCAAGAGGGTTCAGTGCTATTGACTGGGAGCGGGCGAGCACTTGATTCCAACAGTAACCTCTCAAAGACCAGCCGAGCCTGCTCATCTACAACTTTCGCAATGAGCTATCGAATAGTGGAGTGGGTCAACGGCTAGCCATGAGCCGCGGCAAATCTTCTGCGAAAAATGCTTCGACAGGATGTTTGTAAAGCTCGGCTGCCAATGCGCGTGCCGTGGGTGTTGCCACAGTGACACTGCGAGTGCCTGACTTGTCGCAAACCCAATAAACGCCCATCTGTGTTGGGTCGCGCATGACGAGCATGGCATGGGAGGACAGAACCATCTTGTTATTCCAATAATCCACCACGAGCAGCCGGTGCCAGGTGGATTTCTGTAGAGTTGCTACATTTTTGCGAAGTATCTCGTGGTTCATGACAGCCTCGATCATGCAAGCATTCGGCAAGGACAGGGAGACAGAGGTGATAGGAGACCCCTTGTTGGATGAACCCGCTTGAGCCGCCATCGCTGGCGTGATGGACATGACGAGAAACAAAACTGCTAGCGCCTGTGTCAGCCGCATCAATGTGGACAGTGTCGTTTTCATAATGTTGAGATTACTATGTCTCAGCGGCATCCAACAATCAGGCAATTCCCTATGATTCACTAGGAGACATCCGCCTTGTCCTGATGCCACTGGTGGACTGCTTGTAGGTGTTATACCAGCATTGTTTCTGGGTCGGTGCTGCTCTGTGATTATTATGTCACAAGGGACGAATAGGCGTAACAAAGCCGGGAACCTATGGCACAGGGACACAATCAGAACATGGGTAACACTTTTGGTTCAGAACATAGGTAACACTTGGTGTTGTGTTGGGTTACAGGCATGGCTGTTTACCTCACTGGCCCGGTGCGCCGCACTCTTTGACGCTGCGAGGCTCAAGGGGATTAGCTGATGCTGTCTCTGGCCACTTGCACCACCTGTTCTCGTGTGGTGTAACGCAAAAATTCCCGCCCCGCAGGTTTCCCGTTACCCGAGAGGTGCCAACCACCAAATGGGAGCGATGATGGGGAGAAAGTGGTAGCTAAATTCGCGTAAATATTTCCCGCGGCAAGGTGGTCTGCGAAGTTTGTGAAGCGCTGCATCGAACGGGTGAAGATCGAGGCTGTGAGCCCGAAATCCGTGCTGTCATGCAACCTCACAGCATGGTGGTCATCGTAGCAGGCATAGACTTCTAGTAGCGGGAAAAAAAGCTCGCGCTGATGAATGGTGGAAGCAAGTCCAGCAGCCTCATCCTCCCAGAGAAGAATGGCTGGGGTGACATAGTGCCCCTGCCGACCATCAGCTTGTCGCGGGGTGCTGCCTTCTACGATCCAACGCCCACCGCTCTGCGGGTCGAGGAGACGCTCGTATCGGAGGAGCGCTGCCTCATGAATCAACGGTCCAAGCTTACAGCTCTCCTGAGCGGGGTAGGCAGGTTGGTAGGAGCCAAGGCGCGTGGCGAGTTTCTCGAGAAATGCGGATAGCACAGCGTGCGAGACGATAGCGCGGCTGGTGGCATTGCAGCGCTGACCTGCGGTCAGACAGAGTCCCTGAGCTACGGAGTCAGCAGCTAGATCGAGGTCGGCATCATCGCACACGATCACGGCATTTTTACCACCCAGTTCCAGCGCGAGATCCTTGGTCAAGTCCTCAGCCAATTCCCGGCTCAAAGCCCTTCCGGCCTCCAAAGAACCGGTGAACGCGATCGAGCGCACCGCGGGGTGGTGGCACAGGCTCAGAGCTGTCTCGGCATGCCCTTGCACCACTTGGAGCACGCCTGCTGGTAGTAGTGGAGCCACTAGGCGTGCGTAGAGTGCGGCTGTGCAGGCTGCTAGGGGTGAGGGTTTTATGATGGTGCAATTTCCTGCTAGGAGGTGGGGCATAGCTGCGCCGTGTGGTAGGTGCAGTGGAAAATTGAAAGGCCCGATAACCACGGCGATACCCCGAGAACTAGGACGCGCAAAGCCAGGGTGCTGGCTCCCAGAAAACTCCCTGCCCACCAATAGACGCTGAGCATCTTCTATTGTCAGATCAATCTTCGCTGGCAAAGCTGCTGCTTCCGCCCTGGCTTCGGTGATCGGTTTACCAATCTCCAGACAGAGTGACTGCGCGATGGTTTCCGCGTTAGCCGCCAAGGTGTCTCGAATTTTTTCCAGAAAAACAATTTTCTCAGAGAGAGGCGTGGCCGCCCACTTGGACTGGGTTGCCTGCGCAGAAACCATGGCGGAATCTGGATGCCCCTCAGTCACTTCAGGGAAACAGTGCGAGAGATCACCAGGAGATAAATTGACCCAGGATTTCATGCAGGATTGCCTTTCAGAAAAGCCGTCAACGGACTCGTAGCCATAGCGAAGTTCGATGAGGATGGGAGACCTATCTCGAAAGCCTCGTGTCCCGCCTCTACAGCAGTTGCAAAAGCTTTGGCCATGCGCACTGGATCAGCCGCCACAGCGACAGCCGTGTTCACCAGCACTGCGGAGGCGCCCATCTCCATGGCTTCGGCGGCTTGTGATGGGGCACCAATGCCGGCATCCACGATCACAGGCACGCGAGCCTGTTCTAGGATGATCCGGATTTGTCCACGAGTTTCCAGTCCACGATTGCTGCCGATCGGAGAGCCCAAAGGCATCACCGCCGCGCACCCGGCCTCTTCTAGGCGCTTGGCCAAGACCGGATCAGCATTAATGTAAGGCAGCACAGTGAATCCCTCGGAGACGAGTTGTTCAGCCGCGGCCAGCGTCTCTATAGGGTCAGGCAAAAGATACCTAGGATCCGGGTGTATCTCGAGTTTCACCCACTTTGGCAGGCCAGCAGCCACACCCAACCTCGCCAAACGCACCGCTTCTTGAGCGTTCATCGCACCGCTTGTGTTGGGAATCAATAGAAACTTGGCGGGGTCGAGGTAGGTGAGGATATCGGCAAAAGGGTCATCTCCGCCAGCGAGATCAGCGCGGCGCAAAGCCACGGTGACCAGCTCGCATCCACACTGTTCGAGCGTGTCACGCATCAGAGCAGGGGAGTTGAATTTGCCAGTGCCCAAGAAGAGTCTGGATCGTATCTGGCGACCGGCGATGACAAGGGGTGTGCTCATATATTTTTCACAGGCAGTAGGGTGTTATTTTTGTTAGCAGGATGGCCGTAGGGATAGTCTGATAGTATCACAGTTGCATAGCCAAGCTCGGCCAAGGAGGACTCGACACGCTGGCGGAGCGAGGGCTCATGGAAGCGAGGCAATTCTTCCTTGGCAAATTCCAGGCGAGCTATTTGTCCGTGATGGCGAAGGCGGAAAATTCGGAACCCCTCGTCCAGCAATATTTGTTCGCCCTGCTCGATGCGGTGCAGAGCTTCGGCAGTCACTGGAATACCCTGCGGGATGCGGGAAGAAAGACAGGGAGACGCTGGTTTCTCGGCCACAGGCAGACCAGCAGCCCGACAGGCATCCCGGATTTCTGCCTTAGTCAATCCAGCCTCGCGCAGGGGGGACAAGACACCGCAGAGTGAAGCGGCTTCACTGCCAGCCCTTTCACTGGGATTATCATCAGCATTTTCGCCATAGGCTAGGGCAGCGGCACCAGACTCTTGAGCGATTCTCTGCATGGTTCGGAAAAGCGAGTTCTTGCAATAAAAACAGCGGTTGACGGGATTGGCAGTGTAGTTGGGGTCATCGAATTCAGCCGTGGGCACCACTTCCACGCAGGCGCCGATTCTAGCAGCCAAATCGAGGGCGTCGCGCAGTTCTCTCCTAGGCAAGCTGGGAGAATCAGCAATCACGCCGGTGCATTTATCCCCCAGCACGCCATGGGCAGCGTAGAGTAAAAAAGCGCTGTCCACCCCGCCGGAATAAGCTACTAGCAGCGAGGGGAACCTCGCCAAGGACTCGTATAGTCTGTGCAGTTTATCGGACACGCTTCGATACCATAGGCAGAAACACCGTGCCGACAAGGGTCATCATTTGATCTGGAGCTAGGACGAATAGATGCTTGCATACAAGGTCAGCAGAAGCGAGGTAAAGAGGCGTATAAGCCTAAAAGGGGAATAGCGTGTGACAAGCTTCGCTTGATTTTATTTTTACTCCCTCTGATTCTTGTTATTCGCCTGTTCTTATGGGGTGCCGCTGTAGTGAACTACTGCAAACCCCGAGCAACCAAGCAGAGGTGCCTTGAGACCAGACGAGGCTACCCGGCTATCCGATATGATTGAAAACTCTGCTCGTTTTGCCGCAGTTATTGGCGCACCATTTTGGTGATATGGATTTTGGCTAGTTTCTCCTTAACTGTATAATAAAGCAGACCTTCCTCAGTTCCCCATGTTTTCAATTGCATAATCTGGGTTGAAAACAGCGTCCATCCAAGGGCGTTTTTTCTTGGGCAAAGAGATTTTTTGAA
>DYRQ01000084.1 GCA_020718645.1 Verrucomicrobium spinosum | reverse complement strand
TTTGTGGGCGACACCCCTTGCGTGGCGAGAACCTCTTCGACTCCAGATAACCATAATTGCAATCACTTTTTTATTGCCTTCCAGACATCGTTTGTTCATAGTGATGTGCTATGTCACAACATCGTAGTCTGAAGAGCCGCGCTGGTAGCGGAGTTAAAAGATCTGTTCTGAAGCGTTTCGAGCGCGTGGAAATCATGAAAAAACGCGGCGAGTGGAAGGATGGCGACCGAGTCACTGGCCTGAAAAAAACCCGCGTGGAATAACACGGTTCGTTTCAGCCTGTTTTTTGCAAAGCGGCAGCCATGCCGCTTTTTGTGTTTGTAGGTGTGCCTCTACTTGCAGAACCCCATCTCTCAGGTTATCGTTGGGGAGGCTTTCCAACTGATGAACCTCCCAACACCCCTCCCCTTCTACCTTGCCAACCAACCCGTGTTGGATGGCTCGCTGCTCGATGTGACCGACAAGTATTCGGGCGTGATCGGCGCCCGCGTCCACATGGCCTCGCCTGCGCACATCGAGCAAGCCATCGCCGCTTGCGAGGCGGCGGCTCCTGCCATGGCTGCCCTTCCTGCGTTCCGTCGTCAGGAAGTCCTTCAGCACTGCGTGAGGGAATTTGAGCTGCGTGCAGAAGATCTGGCTCTCTCACTCTGCTTCGAGGCTGGCAAACCTATCAAAGATTCCCGTGGCGAGGTAGCCAGGCTCATCGAGACTTTCAAGATTGCCGCGGAGGAGACCGTCCGCATCGAGGGTGAAATTCTTCCCTTGGATCGTTCGGCGCGAACCAAGGATTACACCTGTTTCGTTCGACGCGTTCCCGTGGGTCCTTGCTCCTTGATCACCCCGTTTAATTTTCCTCTGAATCTGGTGGCTCACAAGGTAGCCCCAGCTATCGCTGCCGGTTGCCCTTTTGTGCTCAAACCCGCCAGTGCCACACCGATTGGAGCCCTCATCATTGGTGAAATTCTCTCGCGAGCCGGACTCCCGGATGGCGCTTTTTCCATCCTCCCCTGTCTGCATACCGATGCGGCTCCGCTTTCTGAAGATCCGAGGCTGAAACTCCTCAGTTTCACCGGCTCCCCCGAAGTGGGATGGCAGCTCAAAGCCCGATCCGGCCAGAAAAAAGTTGTGCTCGAACTGGGCGGAAATGCTGCCTGTATTGTGGACGAAGATACGGACTTGCAGGATGCCGTCCAACGGGTGGTCTTTGGCGCTTTTTATCAATCGGGTCAGAGTTGCATCAGCGTGCAACGGGTTTTGGTGCACCAGCGCCGTTATGATGAATTCCGCGATTTGCTGGTGCGGGCCGCCCAGCAGCTACAGTGTGGGAATCCCTCGCTCGAGACCACTTTCATCGGACCTTTGATCTCGGAAAAAGAAGCTGAGCGCCTCTGCTGTTGGATCGGCGAGGCACTAGATCGAGGCGCCCGACTACTGACTGGCGGCAGCAGAAAAGGGGCGGTGCTGGAACCCACCCTGCTCGAAAATGTATCCCCTGCGTGCTCGATTTCCTGCCGGGAAGTTTTTGGCCCTGTGGCTGTGCTTTCCCCGTTTGACGATTTTGCGCAGGCTTTGCACGAAGCCAACAACAGCACTTACGGACTCCAAGCTGGCATCTTCACCCGCGACATTCATAAGGCGATGCTCGCCTGGAAAACACTCGATGTCGGGGGCGTTATCATCGGCGATGTCCCCTCGTGGCGCTCCGACCAGATGCCCTATGGCGGCGTCAAGAACAGCGGCACGGGACGCGAGGGCGTGCGGTATGCAATCGAGGATATGACAGAACTCCGCACCATGGTCGTGAGGTCACTGGCTGGCTGACCTAGTGTGCTGTCATGCATTGTCCTGTTGGACAGAGACCTATTTCATTTCGGGCCTCAGATTGAAAGCGTAGAGGCGTCCCGAGATTTTCGGATTGGATTTTTCAGTGTAATTGTTATGGTGAGGCATGTCTGAACAAGGATCCACAGGTAATGTCATTGCGGCGATTTGTAGCTTTTTCATCCCAGGCTTGGGACAACTAGTTCAGGGTCGTCCTTTCATCGCACTCATCATGTTTGTATTGGCAGGCATGCTCTGGTTTATCTTGCTTGGGTGGATGATACACCTATGGTCCATCATTGATGCCGCGCGTTTCAAGCGGTAATCTCCAGCGCCATCCCCTTTCTCGCAGACGGCAATAAGCCCGTCTCGTGATCCAACTCAAACGATCAGAGTTCCACAGGCACTGCTGGACTAGGCACGGTCACTTTCATCTGCGGCTTCAGGTGGGCGAGCTGCCCAGAAAACCAGTCGAGCGCGGGTGCGTCGCCATGCACCAAAACCGTGTGCCGGGGATTGAGCCGGCAAATGTAGTTGAGGATATCCTCCCGCTGCGCGTGCGCTGTGAGGTCTATGGAATTAACACTGCAACGGATGGGAAATGATCCGCTTTCTTGGTCGAGCACCACCTCCTGCTGTGCTGCCACGGCGGCTTTCAAACGGCCTGACGGTGAATCAGGGTCTGTGTAGCCTATAAATACCACGCCATGGCGCTCCTCAGAGAGAAAACGCCGCGCAACAATGTTCGAGAGGGTCTTCTCGGTCATCATGCCCGAAGAGAGTAGATAGATTTCTCCTGGCCGCGGTTTCATGCCGCGAATCGAGCGTCCATCCACCATGCTGGGATCCACATCAGACAACAGATCCAGACCCGGCACAAGCCGCGGATAACTCTCCACCAGACGGTCGTGTAGTTTAGAAAACCTCCAGCTCAGAGCCCCGATATGGATTGGGCAACGGCGCAACCTCTTGGTGAGAAACAGCGCGTGCAATATGGCAAGGGCTTCTTGAGTTTTTCCCAAGGCAAATACGGGGATGAGCACGGCCCCTTTCCGTTGGAAGGCCGACTCGATGGCTGTAGCAAATTTTTCGATCTCGCCCTCCCGGCTCCAATTGGGAGCTTCGTTGGCACCGCGGGTTGTCTCCACCACCAGCGTGTCAATCCCCGACTCGGGAAAACGGGCCGCACGACAGATGGTCTGGTCGCGGAAATTCACATCACCTGTGTAGAGCACTGTGCCTTCGGAGGAGTGTAGGCTCACTCCCACAGAACCGAGGATGTGCCCGGCCTCGTGAAAAGTGAAGGTGACCTCGCTGGAGGGATCCACAGAAGGATGCCCGTCGAGCGACCACGGACGCTCCAGATGCACTGCTTGGAATTTGCGCATGGCCAGGTCTATCTCGGAACGGGTGAACAGCGGGTAGCCTGCTATTTTCTTCTCCGCAGCCTTCTTGTGCATGACGGAAACCGAGTTGTGGAGAATGGGGTCAGCCAAGGAAGCTGTGGCCTCGCTCATGAAAACGCGCGCATCGGGCTGATGCCGCATCACGACAGGCAGCGAACCGAGATGATCCAGATGAGCATGCGAGACTATGATGGCATCTGACTTCACAGACCGCAGGGGGGAAAGATCCGGAAGAGTATCTTCCGGCAGGTCGTGTTTAGGATGCAATCCAGCGTCCAGAACCACTTTTTTACCGGCGATTTCGAGAAGGTAAGAGTTGGCTCCGATCTCGTTAGTTCGGGTCAAATTGGTCAGTCGCATGAGGGTCTTTTGTTCAGGTGCGCCGTATGCGACTGACTTCTGGGAGAGTGAGAATGTAGGGGCGGAGATCGTCCAGATCCCCAAACTGCTCGATCTCGGAACGAGTCAGAGCTTTTTCCACAGAGAAATTCCCCGATTGGAGCCTGCGCAGCGCCTTGAGATGGCCGCAGCAGCCGAGGTCATTACCTATGTCGTGGCAATAAGTGCGAACATAGAACCCTTTGCTGCACTCGACGGTGAAGTCCACTTCCGGTATCTCGACGCGCGTGATCTTGTGGCGGTAAACATGCACCAGCCTAGGCTCGCGCTCGACTGTCTTGCCTTCCCGCGCCAGCTTGTAGAGTGGCACGCCGCCCTTTTTGAGTGCTGACACCATCGGGGGCACCTGCTGCAGGTCGCCTTTGTATTTATCGAAAGCCTCGTTGACCTGCGCTGCAGTAATGCCTTTGGTGGGCCGCTCTTCCAAGGTTTTCCCTTGGGCATCTTGGGTGTCGGTCGAGCTGCCCAACTGCAAGGTCCCTGTGTAAATCTTGTCCTCGCTCATGAGCAAGTCTTGGATTTTCGTTCCTCGCTCCAAGGTCAAAATAATAAGACCAGTGGCCAATGGATCCAGCGTGCCGCAATGGCCAACTTTTTTGAAACGGAATTTTTTGCGCACAAAATCCACGATGTCGTGGGAAGTGCAGCCAGACGGTTTATCCACCAAGAGGATGCCGTCGGGATGAGTTTGATTCATATCCCAATACCTCTTACCATCAGCTACACAACTCGACAAGCCCGAATCACCAGATTTGCGCGCCAAGTTCAATTCCAAAGAGAGTCTGAACCACCCGAGTTCAGCCACCCCGTATTTTGGCGACTGATATGAGGGTGAGCAAAAAGCCCGTGTGTCTGGGCGTAGCTCCCCTCGAAATACGGGGCGGGCGCCGGTGGCAGTTCCCCTTCACCATAGCCCGCGGCCACCATTGCGCGGTTGCCTTGAGTGTGGACTGGTTGGCGCTTTGAGACCACTGCGTCACCATACACCTGACCCAGCACCCAAGCCAAGGCTCCTAGCAATAGCGATGGGAGAATGCCATAAAGGATTGCTTGGTGCTTGCCTTGCTCCGCCTCCCATAGCTGTGTCTCCAGTGATTGGCGAACAGCCTCTTGTGCGCCCTCTTGCAGGCCGCCGATAGCTTCGGCTAATGCGATGAAACGAGGCAGAAGTTCGGCTGGCACCTGCTTCTGACCACTACCCATCATGCGCTGGAGTTGCTCGTAGCGGCTCTCATATTTCGACATCCTTAAAACCATCAGGTCAGGGAGGCTCTCTGTCACATGCCCGCTCTGGTGAAGACTGGAAACCCATGCGTTCCAACCAGCATTTTTCATGTGTTCAGCTTGGTCTGAAATCTCCAACCACAAAGTCGACAACTCACGCGCCTGGTTCTGGCTAGTGCCAGCCAACAGCGAGATCATCTTGGCTATCTGCACTTGCAGCTCTGGCATACGCTGGCAGCTCAACTCTACCAGATGCAGCTCTGCTTGCGGGCTGCTCGAGAGTTCTGTGCAAGCCTGAGAACAGTTCACGAGTCCCACTGCCGCATCGGACATCACCTCCAAAAAAGCCGCCCCAAAAGACTCTACTCTTTTAGGTTGGGCGGACAGCGAGAGCAGTTGAAACCAGCAAGAGCGAAACTGGTCGGGTCGCACGCTCATATCCACCCCGAATCCCAAACAACGGCTTTTGACCATTTCGCTATCCCCATGACTCCACGAGGAAAGAGAACTACCTAAGCTCACCCGGTTAGAATACATGAATGCTCGAGAAGCAGGCACCGACATGCCAGCAGGGGCAAACAGAGTTCCCGGCACTTGGGAAATGACAGAAGATAGTTTTTGGCACCACTCGATACTCCGTAGATGGAGGCCGATTTCCCAGTGTCGTTGAACCTGACGAACAGCCCAAAACGAAGCCCCCACAAACCACAAGAACGCTACAAAAGCTAGCACCCCGCACCCACGAAGATCGGCTTTATACCGACCATATTTTTTCACTGATACTTACCATACCCTTTCTTTAGTTGTGTTACAATTATGACGCTTTAACGCCATTACAAAGTAACATTACTAGAGGGATAATCAATGGACTGACTGTAATCGTAACAATAATGATCGTTCGAACATGGGTAAGATTAGGTGTATTCACCCAATAGAAGAGCCGCCCAAGCCTTATTCACGGGGACTTTGTGGGGGCAGAGCACTATCACTCATCATGAAGAGCTGTAGAGAAGAAAACCGTAGGTTGACAGCAATCGCCTGAGACTAAAGACCCAAGAGATCGAACTGCTCGTAACAGTTTTTGAGCCAGAGTTTCACCCTCTGTTTTTCGAGCATGCCCAGCCCCTTACCATCAGTTGCACGGTTGCATGCCGCCCAAAAATTAGTGCTTTCTGCGTCTATCTTATTGATCGCACTCTCATGCAGTTTTTTGATGGTAATAATTCTTGCATGGTAGGATTGTGCGATTTCTCGCGTGCCCGATTTCTCAAAAATTTTCGAAAGATTCCCCTCTGAGCTGGTTCAGAACGACGATGTAATTCAGCCGATGTTGAAAGCGGGTCAACAGCTTGTTCAGAAGATCTACAGAATCTTTTCCCGAATCCATGACATGCCAGTAATGCGCGGAGACACCAAGATCCGATAAAGTATCCAGCACACCGGACTCATCCATCCACCGGACGAGTGAATCATGGGTCTGCGCCGCGAGATCCACCAGAACACGCTTGCCTTGATTCTGCACAGCCGCTTCTACAATGGCATCCAAACTCTCGTAGCTATCCACCAAAACGCTGGAAGAAAATTGGCCGTAAAACCGCATCAAAGCGCCGTGAGAGCGATCCGTATCATATCCGAAAAAAGGGCGGTCGGTATCAATGAAATATTGGGCCAGAACTCGCGATACCACCGATTTGCCAACTCCGCCTTTTTCTCCGCCAATAAAATGAATGTGTGCCATAGTTTTTTCCTTAATCCAGAAGGGAGTTCCCCTTTCTCAGACGAGCGACCTACACACCCAACTAAGGAGAATAGGAAAGCCTTATTGTGAGGAACAGACTCCCTGCACATGAACTCCTGGGTGCGAGATGGCTCAGAGGCGAGATACCGATTGCAGAATCGAGCGCGAACTGTGGAACCCGACCAGCTCAAGAGACACAAAGTATGGGAGTTTTATTCTTAAATAAGAATGCGCGATACAGGGTTCGAACCTGTGACCCCTACCGTGTCAAGGTAGTGCTCTACCGCTGAGCTAACCGCGCGGGTGAGTTTTTGAATTTACCTATTTTTTTCAGTTTGCCAAGACAAAAGTGGTAATGGAAAGAAGGAATTTCTCTGGAAAGTTTCTGGCGAATCTCCCAAGCTTGTCAGCGCATGAATATAGGCTTTCTCACCAACGAATTCCCCCCGCACATTTATGGCGGTGCGGGTGTCCATGTAGAATATCTCACCCGCGAACTCTCGAAACTCGAGGGTGGCACGCACAAAGTCCAGGCACTCTGCTTCGGTGACCAAAACCTCGACACACCCAATCTCTCGGCCACGGGCATCGGCAGTGGCCCCGCCTTCCCCACCTCCGATAAACGCCACAGCAAACTGCTCGACACCCTCTACCGCGACTTGGCTATGGCAGGTGCCCTGCATGACATCGGCGTGGTTCATTGCCACACTTGGTATAGCCACTTTGCCGGCTGCCTCGTCAAACAGCTCCAACAAGTCCCACTCGTCCTCACCACCCACTCCCTCGAACCTCACCGCCCATGGAAGGTCGAACAGCTCGGCACCGCCTACAACGCCAGCACTTGGATCGAGCGCACCGCTTACCAAAACGCCGATGGCGTAGTGGCAGTCTCCGAATCCATGAGGCGCGATGTCCACGATCTCTACGGCGTGCCCTTCGAAAAAATCCGCGTGATTCACAATGGCATTGACCTAGCCCAATACCGCAAAACCGAAAATCCTGAACTCCTCGCTTCCTACCAAATTGACCCCGCCAAACCCATGGTTCTATTCGTGGGACGCATCACTAGGCAGAAGGGCATCATCCATCTGGTCAACGCCATCCAGCACCTCAAAGAAGGCACCCAAGTGGTGCTCTGTGCAGGCGCCCCCGACACCAAAGAAATTGGCGAGGAAATGACGCAGGCTGTCGAGGAAGCCCGCCGCCACACCTCCAACCCGATCATCTGGATCCCTGAAATCCTGAGCAAAGATAAAATCATTGCGATGTATTCGCATGCCACCGTGTTCGTCTGCCCGTCAGTTTACGAACCCTTCGGCATCATCAACCTCGAAGCCATGGCCTGCGAAACACCAGTCGTCGCTTCAGCCGTCGGCGGCATCCCCGAGATTGTCGTGCATGGAGAGACAGGTTATCTGGTGCCGATTGACTCGATCGGCGACGGCAATGTGGAACCCAAAGACCCGCTCCAGTTCGCTACCAACCTCGCTCACACCATCAACGACTTGCTCGCCGACCCAGACAAAGTCCAAGCTATGTCCAATGCAGGACGCCGCAGAGTCGAGGATCACTTCAGCTGGACCAGCATCGCCGTCAAGACCCTCGAGTTCTACAAAGAACTCGCGGAAAACTTCGGCAAATAACCCCCGCTCAGAACAAATACTGCAAAGAATACCTCCCTGCGGCGGAATGTGCTTGCCAAAGTGCCCCGCCGCAGGAAACCTCACCCTCTTCCATGAATCCAAAGGTGGCTTTTGTATTTTCCGGCCAAGGCGCGCAGAGGGTCGGAATGGGTCATGATCTCATGCCCATTAATAGCTGCGAGAAACTCTACCAAGAGGCTGACCAAGTCTTGGGTTATCCCATTTCACAAATCTGCTTCGAAGGTCCTGAAACCTCTCTGACCGAGACCCGTTACTGCCAGCCTGCACTCTATGTGCACGGACTCGCTTGTCTGCTGGCTCTCCGAGAGCGCTCCCAGCTCCAGCCCGCCTTTTGCGCGGGTCTCTCTCTCGGCGAGTTCACGGCCCACGCCGCCGCTGGCACTTTCACTTTTGCCGATGGTCTCCGCCTTGTAGCTGCTCGCGGTGCCGCCATGCAGGAAGCCTGCAACGCCTCTAAAGGCGGCATGGTTTCCCTCATCGGCGCCAACACAGAAACCGCCCGCGCCATCGCGCACGAGGCCGATGTTGATATCGCCAACCTCAACTGCCCGGGCCAGATTGTTCTCTCTGGAGCTGACCACCATATCTCCCGCGTCGTCGAGGTCGCCAAGACCCACTCCATCAAACGCGCCATCCCCCTCAAAGTCGCGGGCGCCTACCACTCCCGCCTCATGCAATCGGCCAAAGACAAACTCGCCGCAGCCATGCAACATTGCTCTTGGCAAACTCCCGTCTGCCCGGTCATCGCCAACTTCACCGCAGCCGCTGTCACCGAGGTCGAGGCCATACGGGCCGCCGCCCTCGAACAGGTCACCGGGAGCGTCCGCTGGGAGGAAAGCATCCTCCTCCTGCGCGAACAGGGCGTGCACCACTTCATCGAATTTGGCCCGGGCGAAGTTCTCGCTGGTCTGATTAAACGCATAGATCCGCACCTCAAATGCACCAGCATCGCCGGCCTCGGCGACCTGCACCGGGCTGAGGAATTTATCAAACACGAAAAACTCTCATGAAACTCCAAGGTAAAAACGCCATCATCACAGGCGCTGGCCGGGGCATCGGTGCCGCCATCGCTGAACTCTTCGCCGCACAGGGTGCCAATGTCGCCTGCGTCAGCCGCACTCAAGCCAACTCAGACAGGACTGCCGAAGTCGTCCGAGCTGCTGGCAGGCGCGCCCTCGCCCTTGCCGTAGATGTAGGCGACTGCGCCGCATCCGAGAAAGCCTTCGACCAAGTGGTGGCTGAGTTCGGCACCGTGGATATCCTCGTCAATAATGCCGGTGTCACCAAAGATACCCTGCTCATGCGCATGTCGGAAGCCGACTGGGATGAGGTGCTTCGGGTGAACCTCAAAGGCGCTTTCAACTGGACCAAACCCGCTGTCAAACACATGGTCAAACAACGCTCGGGTCGCATCATCAACATCTCCTCCGTCATCGGACTCATCGGCAACGCGGGCCAATGCAACTACGCAGCCTCCAAAGCCGGGCTCATCGGTTTCACTAAATCTGTTGCACGAGAGACCGCCACCCGTGGCATCACCTGCAACGCTATTGCCCCAGGTTTCATCGTCAGCGACATGACCTCAGAACTTCCCCAAGCCGTCAAAGACAAAGTCCTCGCCGGCATTCCTTCTGGCCGTTTTGGAGAGCCCGCCGACATAGCCGAAACATCCCTTTTCTTGGCCTCTACTGCCTCCTCCTACATCACCGGTCAGGTGCTCGCGGTGGATGGCGGTATGGTCATGTAAATACCAAAAATTGGAACCCGACTCAAAAAAGAGAGAAAAAACTGTTGCCAAACAATCGGGAACCACGCAAACAAGCCCGCAACCTAACCCAAATATAAGAGAGGTATAAAAAATATTATGGCTGAAAAATCGCTCGAAGATAAAGTGAAGGACATCATCGTCAAACAACTCGGTGTGAACGCCGAGCAGGTCACCCCTGAAGCCAAGTTCATCGAAGACTTAGGCGCAGACTCACTCGACACCGTTGAGTTGGTCATGGCGATCGAAGAAGAATTCGGTGTCGAGGTTCCCGACGAGGACGCTGAGAAGCTCCAAACCGTCGCTAATGTCATCGAATATCTCAAAGACAAAGCCGACCTCTAATCGGCTGCTTTCGGCACGGTAAGCCAGCGCGGCCAACACCTCGCTGGCTTTTGTGCCTTTACAAATCCCCTTCCTTCCTTTTCTTTCTTCCCCATGAGCGATCGTCGAGTAGTCATCACTGGTCTCGGAGTTGTCACCCCTGTCGGCAACGATGTAGCCACTTTCTGGGACTCCCTTGTCAATGCCCGCAGCGGCATCGGACCCATCACATCATTCGATACCAAGGATTTCTCCTCCAAAATCGGTGGCGAAGTCCGCAATTTTGATCCGGCCAAAGCTTTCAAAAATCCGAAAGATGCCCGGCGCTCTGACCGCTACACCCAGCTTGCCATGGCCGCAGCCAAGCAGGCCATCGAGGAATCAGGCATCAACACCCCAGGCCTTGATTTCAACCGCATCGGCGTCATGCTAGGCTCTGGCATCGGCGGCCTCATCACCCTCGAGGACCAGCACACTGTCCTCATGCAGAAGGGCGCTGGACGCCTCTCCCCTTTCCTCATCCCGATGCTCATCGGCAACATCGCTGCTGGCTGCATTGCCATTGACCACGGCTTAGCCGGCCCCAATATGGCTATCGTCACTGCCTGCGCCAGCGCTGCCCACTCTATCGGCGAAGCTTGGCGCCTCATTCGAGACAACGAGGCCGATGCTATCGTAGCAGGCGGCAGTGAAGCCAGCGTCTGCCCGATCGGCGTCGGTGGCTTCTGCGCCATGCGCGCGCTCAGCACCCGCAACGACGACCCCACCAAAGCCTCCCGCCCCTTCGACAAAGACCGCGATGGCTTCGTCATCGCCGAAGGCTCCGCAGTCGTCGTCCTCGAGGAATACGAGCACGCCAAAAAACGCGGCGCCCCAATCTACTGCGAAATCGTCGGCTACGGCCTGAGCTGCGACGCCAACCACATGACCTCCCCTGCCCCCGATGGCAACGGAGCCATGCGCGCCATGAAACGCGCTGTCGAACGCTCTGGCCTCCCCCTCGAGAAAATCGGCTACATCAATGCCCATGGCACTTCCACCCAACAAGGTGACATCTGCGAGACCATGGCCGTCAAATCACTCTTCGGCGACCGCGCTAAATCCGTAGCCATCTCCTCCACCAAATCCATGACTGGACACATGCTCGGTGCTGCGGGTTCGACTGAACTGGTGGCCTGCGTCAAAGCCCTCCAGAACGGTGTCATTCCTCCCACTATCAACCTCGACAACCCCGATCCTCAGTGCGATCTGGACTATGTGCCCAACACAGCACGCGAGCAAAAACTTGAAGTGGTCATGAGCAACTCGTTCGGTTTCGGCGGACACAACGCCTCCCTGATGATCGCAAAAATCTGATTTGCGCCGCCCCCTAGCCGCGCAGACACAGACCAGTCGTGGCTTCGTGAAGCTATGCCCAGACGCGGATCAATGCTAGTGCATCGTAACCTTGATATTGGATACACA
>DYRQ01000013.1:4531-33903 GCA_020718645.1 Verrucomicrobium spinosum | reverse complement strand
AAGCGTTGACCCCATACTTCGCGCATGGCAATTCATCATCCTCACTGATGCCCCCCATAGGAGTGCGGCGGTGGAGGCTGCGGCGGTGGAGGTGGTGGCGGGGAGGGAGGTTTGACGGAAGGTTTGACTGTGATGGGCGTGCGGGTGACGCGTGCGGCCTCCAGTGCCGATTGTTTTGCCACTTGATGAGCCGAAACTTGAGCGGCTTGGCGTGCGGTATTTTGCGCCTCGCGCACGGCGTTGGGAGTGGCCTGAGGCGCAGGTGTGCGCGTGGATTTGGTGCTATTTTCTTGGTGTGTGTGTTCTATCGCTTTTTTCAATCTGGATTCTACACGCGAGTCAAGAACGAGGATGGTGGATTTCGGTAGGGAATCAAACGGGATTTTTTGAATACCCTGTTTTTTTGAGATGGAGACGGCTGCGCTTTCGGCGACGATCACTTCTGCGGCTGTAGTGAGTGGAGTGGAGGCGATCCAGGATGCAAGGACGAATCCCACCCGGATGAGACGATGGGTGTTTTTCATGATTTTTCTCCGTGTCTCCTAGTTGTTGTTCTGTTGCGAGCGTGTCGGCCTATGTGATTTTCAGCAAGCCTTCTTTGCGGAGCCAATGCTTGGCGTTGAAAAGAGGGCAGAGGTGAATGGCACTAACTTCAGGCTATTTTGGGACATGAGCATCTTGTATGCGGAAAGCGGCGCGACGCCGCTTCTCCTCTGCTGACGCCTTGACCCACTCAATTACCAGCCTCATCTCCCCCATGGGGAGCCATGGGGTTACCGTTACCGTGACGGCAGTGGGGTTCATTATGTGGCCAGACGATTGGAAAAGCTGGCGGAAAGTGATCATGCACTGGAGAAGCAGATGGGTGTCATCCTGCAAAAACTGTCAAATGTCAAGCGTTGACCCCATCCTCGACTGACGCTGTCCCTACAGCTTTGCTCTCAGGTGGGCGAGTCTTGCCCACCACATCGCGTGTTCTTACAAATTTCTTTAGATTTCTCTGGATTAAAACGCGCCGTAATTTTTGACGAACCGTTTGTTCGGGTCTGTCTCTTCATTCTTTTTGGCACTGGAAGAAGGCGTGCTAGCAGTTGGTTGCGCCGCAGGTGGCTCAGGAGCTGGTTGGGGTTTCGGTGCCGGGCTTTGTTCGATCTTGGGCACTGACAAAATAGGTGACTGCTCGCTCCTCTCGCGCATCCTGTTGGCGGCTTCGAGTTCTCCCATGCGCCCCGCTAGTTCTATGAACAATGAACGGGTCTGCGCCACGGCTTTGTTGAGCATATCGGATTCGTCCTGAGTCAGGTTTCCTTCTGTCTTGATCTGGAGCATGGCGAGTTGCTCAATCATGATGCGTCCCGTCTCGAGATCAGGCGCGGCGCGGCGTCCGTCGGGCGTCGGTATCTGACCGAGCACGAAGAGGATGTTCTGGGCCTGGCCCATGACCAGTTCCATAAATAATTGTGATTGTTCCGCCGCCTCTTGGGGCTCCCCAGCGGGCTGGGTGGCGGATCCTTTGCTTTTACCAAATCCAAACATGAGGGTATTATGCCGCAAGCGGGCAAAATGTCAGCGGTTTTTATTTCTCACTTTTTTCCGAGCTTACCCCGAGAGCCCTATCGCCCGACTGAGCCAAGCACTGGCGGGACAACCTCCGGGCTGCTGCCCCAAAACAGGCGCCGGCTAAGATGCCGAGACAGCCACCAACTAGCACATCGCTGGGGAAATGTTGTTTGAGATACATGCGGCTCCAGACGACACCGCCCGCTGCTGCGAGAGCGGGCACACCAACTACGGGCAGAGCTACAGCCAAAGCTGCTGCACTGCCGCAAGCTGTCGCCGAGTGACCTGAAGGAAAGGAGTGATACTTATGACTGGGCACTAGGCCGTAGAATCGGTCTGGCACATCCGTGGCGGGGCGAGGTCTGCCAAGTGTAAGTCGGAACAGGTTGGCTGTCATACCCGCCGTGGCAGAAGCGAGCAGACAGGCTAGGGCGGCTGTCTGCCACACCCTCTTTCGCGCCATTTTTCCGACGAGCCAGAGCACGCCTGCGAGCCCGAGCGAACCGGTCAAAAAGTCGCCCCACCACGAGAGTTTTCTCGCAAAGGCACGGCCCTCGGGCGTGTCGTGATTGGCGAGGGCATCGAGCCACGCACGGTCGTTCGGATAAGTCCAGAAATTGACCGCAACTGCGACAACAAGAGCGAGGCCGAACAGGCACCAGCGACCTCGCTTGGCAGAAGCCCATGCCTCGCGGCAGAGGGCTCCTGCGTCTGCGCCGATCTCTCTGGCGTGTCGCATCACGCCCCAGCGTCTGCGGGTTCGTCGGCTGTGGGAGCGCCCGACTTCATCGCTTTGAAAAAGTTCTGTCCGAGATCCCATACCGGGCCGGGGAACTTGCCGAGCGACTGAATCACATCATCGAGTGCCGAGACAAAGCGATTGACCTCAGCCTCGCCAATGATGAGCGAGGGCAGGAATTTGATCACATCGCAATTGTGGGCTGCCACCTGCGCTAGGATGCGATGGCGTTGCAGCAACGGTGTCACGATGAGCTGCGGGAACAGACCTTTGTCCATCGAGTGAACAGCTTTCCATCCCATCTTACCCATCATGGAACTTGGCTCGGAAAACTCCACGGCACCCATGAGACCTTTGATGCGAACCTCGGCAATGATGTCGTGTTTTTGCTGGAGTTCGAGCAGCTTGGCCTCCATGAGCGCACCCATCTTGGCTGCGTTTTCCACGAGGTTTTCTTCCTCCATCACAGCTAGAGTGGCGATACCGCAAGCGGCAGCTAGGTTGTTGCGACCGAAGGTCGTCGAGTGGACGATACAACGATCCAAGCGAGAGAAGACCGATTGATAAATCGAACGGCGAGCCACCACAGCGGCACAGGGAACATAGCCTGCGCTCAGAGCCTTGGCCATGGTGATAATGTCGGGCTCGAGACCCCAGTGCTCGAAGCCGAACCATTTACCCGTGCGACCCACGCCGGTCTGCACTTCATCGCAGATCAAGAGCGTGCCGTATTGGCGACACAAGGCTTGGGCACGGGGATAGTAATCATCTTTCGGGAAATAGACGCCCTTGCCCTGCACGGGCTCGACGATCAGGGCGGCGACATCTCCTTTTTTCAGCTCGAACTCCAGCTCCTGCAAGTCGCCCATGGTCACATGCGACACGCCCGGCAGGAACGGCCCGAAACCCTCTTGAAAAAAAGCGTTGGCCGTGGCCGAGAGAGCACCGTAGCTCAGACCGTGGTAGGAGTTTTTCAACGATAGAATTCTGGTGCGCTTGGTGGCAGCGCGGGCGAATTTGAGAGCGCCCTCCACCGATTCCGTTCCGCTGTTGCACAGGAAGACAGCATTCAGGTGCGAGGCACCTTGAGCGGCGAGGCGAGCAACGATTTTCTCGGCCAAAATACCCGCGAGAAGAGCGCAATCCATCTGCACCATGTTGGGCAGGTCGAGGTCGAGGACATCGCGGATAGCCTGCTGGGCAGCGGGGTGGTTACGCCCGATGTTGTAAACACCGAAACCCGACAGAAAGTCGAGGTAATCGTTGCCGTCTTTGTCGTAGAGGTAAGCCCCTTTGGCGCGGCAATAGATTTTATCAAAACCGATCGTGCGCTGGACTTTCACCAGCGTGCGATTGATGTAACGGTCGTGCAGGTCGTAGTTTTCTCCGAGCCTCTCTCGGACGATAGCTTTCAGGTCAACTGGCATAAGTGAGTGCATCTTGCGACGAGAGAGCCCAAGGTGCAAGGTCTTTTGGGTTGCTATTCTGGCTGCGCCCTGCACAGTGGACGAACTCTAGGAAGGGTGGCTGAGCGGTTAAAGGCACTCGACTCGAAATCGAACGCAGGATCAAACCTGCCGTGGGTTCGAATCCCACCCCTTCCGATTTTTTCAATCCTTCGAGTTTGAGATTGCACCCGCTATCAGACGGGCTATTGAATTGCCCCTTTACCCATGAGCAAGAGCTACAATGTCGCAATCGTCGGTGCCACAGGCGCCGTCGGCGTAGAACTACTGCGCGTGCTGGAAAGACGCAACTTTCCAGTCGGGCGTATCACCCTGCTGGCCTCAGGCCGTTCAGCAGGCAAAAAAATGCAGTTTTGCGGCCGCGATGAGACGGTGCAGGAACTCGCCGCCTCGGCTTTCGAGGGAGTTGATTTTGCTTTCTTCAGCGCCGGTGCCACTCGCTCCCGCGAATTCGCCCCACACGCCGTGAAAGCCGGTGCTGTGGTCGTGGACAATTCTTCTGCCTTCCGCATGATGGCCAATGTCCCGCTCGTGGTGCCAGAGGTGAACCCTTCCGATATCTGGGTGCACGAGGGTATCATCGCCAACCCGAATTGTTCAGCAGCTATCATGGTCGTTGCTCTGGCTCCCTTGCATAGGGCGGCCACCATCAAGCGCATCACGGTCTCCACCTACCAAGCCGCCAGCGGTGCTGGGGCTCAGGCTATGGAGGAACTCCGCACGCAGGCTGCCGATGTCCTCGCCGGCAACAAGGTCATCCCCAAAGTGCTGCCGCACCAGATCGCTTTCAATGTTTTCAACCACAACACCGCCGTAGCCGACAACGGTTACAACGAGGAAGAAAACAAGATGGTGGAGGAGACGCGCAAAATGCTGCATGCCCCCGATCTAGCCATCGTGCCCACCTGTGTCCGCGTGCCAGTCTTTCGTGCACACTCCGAATCCATCGTTATCGAGACGGAACGCCCTATCTCTCCCGAGCAGGCTCGCGACATCCTCGCACAATCTCCTGGAGTGAAGATTGTGGACGACCGCGCCTCCAATCATTTCCCCATGCCGATCGAAGCCACCGGCGATCTCGACATCCATGTGGGGCGCATCCGTGCTGATCTCTCTCGGGAGAACTCACTCGCACTTTTTGTTAGCGGCGACCAACTCCTGAAAGGTGCGGCTTGGAACGCTGTCCAGATCGCTGAATTTATCGCTAGCGGAACAGGCAAACCCTGAGCGCCATGTCTCTGATCGTTCAAAAATACGGCGGCACCTCGGTCGGAACACCCGAGCGCATCCTCAATGTTGCCCGCCGTGTGGCCAAGAATCACAGTGAAGGAAACGGCTTGGTGATCGTTGTCTCAGCTATGTCAGGCGTCACAGACAACCTCATCAAGCTCGCCAAAGAAATTTCCACTGAGCCCACCGCGCGCGAGATGGATGTTCTCCTCGCAACGGGCGAACAGGTCACCATCGCCCTCCTCGCCATCGCCCTCGAGAAACTCGGCGTCCCTGCCGTCTCTTTCACTGGCGCACAAGCGGGCATCGTCACCGATGGGGTTCACACCAAAGCCCGCATCAAGAACATCGCACCCAAGATGGTGAAGTCCGCCTTGGCCGATAATAAAGTCGTGATAGTCGCCGGCTTCCAAGGTCAGACTGCTGATGGACATGTGACCACACTCGGGCGGGGTGGCTCCGACTTGACCGCTATCGCCATGGCTGCGGCTGTGAAAGCGGATCTCTGCCAGATTTTCACCGATGTGGATGGCGTTTATACCGCCGATCCGCGCATGGTCCCGAACGCCAGCAAAATCGCTGAACTCAGCTACGATGAGATGCTCGAAATGGCCAGCCTTGGCTCCAAGGTCATGCAAGCCCGCTCGGTCGAGTTCGCCAAAAAATTCAAAGTCGTTTTTGAAGTCCGCTCCAGTTTTAACGACAACCCAGGAACTATTGTGAAAGAAGAAACCTCCAACATGGAGGCGGTCGTCGTGCGCGGCGTCAGCCTCGAAAAAAACCAAGCCAAAGTCACCATCGGTGGCGTCCCCGACAAACCGGGTGTGGCGGTGCGCATCTTCTCTGCCCTCGCCGCGGCAGCAGTCAATATTGACATGATCGTGCAGAATGTGAGCGCGGCCGGAGTGACCGACATCTCTTTCACCCTGAATCGCGATGAGCTTCCTACCGCCCGCAAGACTGTAGAGCCCATTGTGCGCGACATCGGCGCCACGGGGTTCACCGCCCAAGAAGGCATCGCTAAAATCAGCGTCGTCGGCATCGGCATGCGCTCTCACTCGGGCGTGGCCGCCTCGCTTTTTGAAGCGCTCGCTGCGGCTGGGGTGAACATCCAGATGATCTCCACTTCTGAAATCAAAATCTCCGTCATCGTGGACGAAAAAGAGGCGCCGCAAGGCGTCAAAGCAGCCCACGATAAATTTGGGCTGTAACGCCCCACATTATGGCTCTTGTCTCATGGGATGATCTCGCCTCCGGGTGGCGGCCTACTCGCCCGTGCTACGGGGTTGTCGGCGATCCCATCGCGCACTCGAAATCTCCTGCGATTCACGCAGCAGCCTACCGCGCGCTCGGGCTCGATGCGGAATATCACGCTTTTCAAATACCTCCCTCCCACTTGCTGCAAGGGCTCGACCTGCTCGAATCCGCTGGAGTGCTCGGTCTCAACCTCACTGTGCCGCACAAAGAGCTGGCACTGCCTTGGGTCCGATCCCTCTCGGCCGAAGCGTCCGCTATCGGCGCAGTGAACACACTCTGCCTAGCTGATGGAGCCCGCGCCGGACACAACACCGATGCCCGTGGGTTCTCCGCCTCAGTGCGCGAGGATCTCATGCTCTCGCTCAGGGAACTCCGCCTGCTCGTGCTCGGCAGCGGCGGTGCAGCCAAAGCTGTGGCTCTCCGAGCGGCTATGGAAGAATGCGACCGCTTGGTCATCGCGAACCGCACGCCCGACAAGGCTCATACCTTGGCCGCCCAAGTCTCGGCCATCGCCCGCACGGATAAATTGCAGGGTCAATCAGATCGGATCAAAGCTCTTGCCCTCGATGACCCCGCTTTAAGGCGCGAGCTGGAGACTGTGGATTTGATTGTGAACTGCACCACACTCGGGCTACGCGCAGGCGATCCATCGCCTCTGCCTGACACTTGGCTCCAGCCGCACCACATAGTTTACGACACGATTTATAACCCGCCCAAAACCCCGCTCATGGCTGCGGCTCTCGAAGCGGGAGGCCGTGCTGTCAACGGCGTCGGCATGCTCGCCCACCAAGGGGCTTTATCCTTCGAACTCTGGTTTTCTCAACCCGCACCATTGGCTGCCATGCGCGCCGCCCTAGGATAATCGTATGGACTGGCATTTACTCATCCCCGATCCCGCTACACGACCTCTCGTGGCCTTTGGTTTTGGGCTCATTATCGGCTCCTTTCTGAACGCCTGCGCCTACCGGATACCCCGGGAAATTTCTGTGGTGGCACCGAGAAGTTTTTGTCCCGAGTGCGGCACGCTGATCCCATGGCACCACAACATCCCAGTGCTCTCGTGGCTCCTGTTGCGTGGACAAGCGGCCTGCTGCGGCACGCGCATCCACTGGTTTTATCCCGTGGTCGAATTTTTGACCGCAGTCCTGTTCGCTGCTATTTTCTGGGTGCATCCCCTGCCTGTGGCGCTGGCCTACGCGGCTTTTTCGAGCCTGCTCATCATCGGCATGATTACGGATTTCGAACACCTCATCATACCCGACCGCGTGACACTCGGCGGTGCTGTATTGGGCATCGCCTGCTCGGTGCTGGTGCCGGCTTTGCACGGAGCCGAAACATGGAAAGGCGGACTGAACAGTTCGCTGGCTGGAGCGGCTCTCGGCGGCGGCGTCCTCTGGGCTGTGGCAGCGGCGGGCAGTAAGCTCCTCAATCGCGAGGCGATGGGTCAAGGCGATGTGAAGCTGATGATGTGCATCGGGGGATTCCTTGGCTGGCAAGCCACGGTGTTCAGCATCGCTCTCGGCTCGGTAATTGGAGCGGTTGCCGGACTAGCCGTGCTCTTTGCCCGCAAAGAAAAAATCGGGTCTTTCCTCGCCATCCCCTTCGGGCCACCGCTGATGTTGTCCGCGATCCTCTGGACCTTCGGAGGACGCCAATGGTGGGACGCCTACTTCGCCGTCTTTCGCGAGCAACTGGACCGCTGAAGGCATACGCCTTCTAGGACTGAATTGATCAAGCACAAGACTGAGAAGTCTAGGCTCCCCAAAAAAGAGCGTAAGCTGTTGCAAGCAGCCTGAGTTGATTTCGAAAACAGGGCAATGGAACTTCTTTTTCTCTAAATCGCCTACCACTAGCACCGTTTCTAGTTACGCAAGAATGGGCATAATAAGCGTTGTTTTGTGGGTCACCACAGAAGATTCCTCATGGGGTTGTTTCCGCTGAGTTGAACCCAGATTATGCAATTGAAAACATGGGGAACTGAGGAAGGTCTGCATTATCAGACATTTGAAGATAGCATAAGGCACAATCCAGATCACCAAAATGGTGAGCCAATCACTGCTACAAAAGGGGCGGAGTTTTCAATCCGTCAGCTGATGGATAGCCGGACAGCCTCGGCTGATTCCTTGAAGCATCTGCTTTGTTGCTCGGGGTTTGCAGTAGATGACTACAACGGCGCCTAACATATGGTCGAATAACAAGAATCAGGGGAAGCAAAAACAAAACCAAGCGCAGCTTGTCGTGTGCTATTGCATAATCTGGATTAAAAAAAAGCCCGGCCATACGACCGGGCTACAACGAGTGGAATAAGAGAATTTTCTCTGAACCAATCTCAGCCAAAGCGACCCGTGATATAATCTTCGGTCTGCTTTTCTTTCGGGTTGGTAAAGATGCGTTCCGTGGCATCGAATTCGATCAATTTGCCCAAGTAGAAGAAGGCGGTGTAATCCGAGCAACGACCGGCTTGTTGCATGTTGTGGGTGACGATCACGATGGTGAATTGTTTCTTCAACTCATGAATCAACTCTTCCACCTTCGCTGTAGCGATAGGATCGAGAGCCGAACAGGGTTCGTCCATCAAAATCACTTCAGGCTCGACCGCGACGGCGCGGGCGATGCAGAGGCGCTGCTGTTGACCACCAGAGAGGCCGAGGGCGCTGTCGTGCAACCGGTCTTTGACCTCTTCCCAGAGAGCGGCGCCTTTCAGGCTACGCTCCACGACTTCATCGAGAACTTTCTTATCATTGACGCCGGCAATGCGGAGGCCGTAGCAGATATTCTCGTAGATGGATTTTGGGAAGGGATTCGACTTCTGGAAAACCATGCCGACCCGCTTGCGCAGCTCGATAACATCCGTGCGGCGATCATAGATATTGATGCCGTTGATGTTCATGCTGCCCTCAATGCGAACACCTTCGATCAGGTCGTTCATGCGGTTAATGCAGCGGAGCAGCGTGGATTTACCGCAGCCGGATGGTCCGATGAATGCGGTGACGCGCTTGGCAGGGATGTTCATCGAAATATCGAACAAGGCCTGTTTGCTACCGTAAAATAGGTTGCAATCTTTGACCTCGATCAAGGTCGTCTCGGTGTGGAGACCTCCCATGGCCTGCGCTGGGACAGCATGGGTCATTTCTGTAGGTGTGCTCTTTTGTGTCATAGGGGTAGCTTGTGTTTCTAATGTTGTCATGCGAAGGCTCCGGTTTGGTATTTCTTACGAATCTTGTCGCGGAGCTGGATAGCTGCCACATTGAGCAGCACGACCACGATCAGCAGCAGAAGTGTCGTGGTATAGACCATCGGCTTGGCGGCCTCGATGTTCGGCGATTGGAAACCGACATCATAGATATGAAAACCGAGATGCATAAACTTGCGCTCAAGATGCACAAAAGGTGCCGTAGCGTCCACCGGTAATGCAGGAGCCAGTTTCACAACACCTGTGATCATCAGCGGGGCGACTTCACCTGCACCACGCGCCATTGCCAAAATCAAGCCCGTGAGCATGCCTGGCACTGCGGCGGGGAAGATGATGCGGCAGACGGTCTGGAACTTGGAAGCTCCGAGCGCCAGTGAACCCTCGCGCATACCGCGCGGGACAGCAGCGATGGATTCCTCGGTGGCAACGATCACTACGGGCACCGTGAGCAGCGCCAGCGTAAAGGATGCCCAGAGGATACCACCTGTGCCAAAGGTCGGTGTGGGGAGGCGTTCAGGATAGAAAATCGAATCCAGAGTTCCGCCTATGGTATAAATAAAGAACCCGAGACCGAACACACCGAATACGATGGACGGCACACCTGCCAGATTATTGATGGCGATACGAACAGCACGGACGATAGGACCTTGCTTGGCGTATTCGCGCAAGTAAAAGGCGGCCACGACACCCAGCGGGGCAACCAAGGCTGAAAGGATCAGCGTCATCATGACAGTGCCAAAGATAGCAGGCCAGATACCACCCTCGGTGTTCGCCTCGCGGGGCTCATCGGTGATAAACTCGGTCAATTTTTCGATGTAATGTCCGGCTTTCTGTAAGAAAGACATCGAGTTCGGTTGGTAAGCACGAACAATCTGATCCATCAGGATGGTTTTTTCTCGGCCATCGGAAGAGAGCATCGTGATAGAGTTTGTCCTCGCAGACTCCGCCAGTTTAGCCACCTTGACGCGAACCTCCTCGAATTCCACCTTGTCCTTGGCTATTTGGGCTTGCAACTGCGCCACTTGACTATCCCGCTTGACAGCATCTTTCTCAGCAAACTGGATTTTCTTAATTTTGAGCTCGGCGGCACGGATGTCATTATTAATGGCACCAATCTCGTCGCGCTCCATCTCGGCGATTTTCCTGTGCAGTTTCAGGGCGATGGGCAGTTCTTTTTTGAAACGCTCCCATGCCACTGTGCCTTCGGCCACAGGGGCATCGCTCTGATTAAAGGATTTGATAAATCCAATGAAATCACCGTATTCCCAACGCTCGATCTGGATGGCGTCCTTGGGGGTGCACCAGTTGGTCAGACCCTCATGTTCCACCCAGCGGAAATCGAGACCGTAGAGGTCGCGGTTGCCGACTTTGATATTAGAACGCTCGCCTGAGACCATCTTGCCATCAGCGCCCTGTTTACGGAACTTCTCGCTGCTCATCACGACACCGGCGATATCTTTGCCATCGGCACCAGTGACTTGGGTCAATGGGCTCGGCCAGAAGAATCCCATCCCGCGAGAGATCACCAGCAGGATCAATCCGGTAATCATGAGCAGGCTCAAGGAGAGCGCTGCGCCCGTTATCCAGATCAAGTGCTCGCCACGGTGGAAAAGCGCCTTCAGATCCGGGTCTTTATTCAGTTCAGCTTTCATGGTAAATCGTATTTCTTGTTAAATGGGGAAGGGTTAGACCGCCTGATATTTCTCGCGCAGGCGTTGGCGCACTATTTCCGCTGCGGTGTTCACAGCAAAAGTCATCATGAACAACACCACAGCAGCCAAGAAAAGAACTCTATAATGAGTGCTTCCCACAGGCGCTTCAGGAATTTCCACCGCAATGTTCGCGGACAGGGTGCGCATGCCATTGAAAGGACTCATGCTCATAATCGGCGTGTTGCCAGTGGCCATGAGCACGATCATGGTCTCACCGACTGCGCGACCGAAACCGATCATCACTGCCGAGAAGATACCGGGGCTGGCAGTCGGCAAAATCACACGGGTAGCAGTTTGCCAGCGGCTTGCGCCCAGAGCCAGCGAGCCCGAGACAAAGTGGCGGGGCACATTGGTCAAGGCATCCTCTGAGATGGTGAAAATGATCGGGATGACAGCAAATCCCATCGCCAAACCAATCACAATACAGTTGCGTTGCTCCATCTGTTCGCCGAACACATTGAAAACCCATTGCTTGAAGTTAGCTTGGAAAAAGATATCTTCCACAACAGGCCCCAGCGCGTTGCTGATCATAAACCCTACTATCACAGCAGGCACCAAGATGACCAACTCCATACCGTGCGGCACTTTATCGCGATAATATTGCGGCACGCGAGACCAGCACATGAAAAGCGCGAGCACTACCGTTGGAATCACAAACACCATCAGCAACACTGAGACTGTCACAGACTCGAGCAAAGGAGCCAGCCAGAGACCCGCCAAGAACCCGACCACCACCGAGGGGCAGGCCGCCATGATCTCGACTGTGGGCTTGACGATAGCACGGTTTTTCCAGTGCATGAATTGGCTGGTGTAGAGAGCTGCAAAGATCGCCATCGGCACTGCAAACAACAGACCGTAGAAAGCACCTTTCACTGTGCCAACGATCAGAGGGGTCAGGCTGTATTTCGCCTCGAACGAGTCGCTGCCCGAGGAGGATTGCCAAGCGAACTCAGGTTGGTCAAAACCTTCATACCACACCTTGGAAAACAGCGTTTTGAAAGTGGTCTCGGGATGCGGGTTTTCTACCGTCCAGATGGTAGCGTTCTTATTCTTGTCATAGGCGAGCACCGCCGTGTTTTTGGCGCCATACACCAAGGCTTCTACTGGAGCAGGAGCCTGGAGCTTCAACAGCGTCCGCTCGGAAGTGGTGAACCCAACATGAACCGAACCACCATCCGAAGCTGCCACAAACCCACGGGTATGTGACGAAGGAACAATCGCTGTGACAGCACCCTTGAGCGAGTCGAAATCGTAGCTCTTCACATAGGCACGCATGACATCGGTAGATTTTTTTCGCACTTGCAACCAGTGCTCCAAAGAGCCATCGCTAAAACCGACCAGCATCGAGGCATCACCGATCACCCACTCAATAGCTGTTGGGCGTCTGCCCTCCTTGGCCTCATAGACTGCAAAAGGTTTGGTGCGATCGTTATCGAGGAAATAATGATAGATGGTGCCCTTATCGGTCAGCACCAGCAGTTTGCTTCCCTCGTCATCCATGAGCACCTGACGGATAACACCATCCCATTGCCCCTGCACTGGTTCAACCACAGGCTCTTCGCCATCCGGAGCTATCACAGAAAACACTGACTGACCCGAAGCAGACTCCAGCACAGCCGCCACATAGACATTGCTTTCGCGCACTCGGCCATGGACGAGACGAACCGGATCTTGTCCGACTTGAACAAAAAAACGCTCGAGCACATCAGCCAGATAAGAAGGTGCATTGTCGGCACCGTAAGTAGTCTCCACTGGCATCTTAGCAGCGAGCACCTTGCCATCCTGCGTGCCTGCAAAGAATTCATCCTCGTATGGCACGCGATAAGATGCGGTGATCTCGGAGGCAGCGAGTGCTGGTATAGGCACTTGCAAAATCGGCTGCCAAGTATAGGCATTCGCGAGAATGAGCGACTTCGAACCCGCATCAAGCGCATAGGCTACAGCTTGGTTGTTATCTATACCTACGAACAATGGTTTTTGCTCGCCAGTCAATCCAGGCCATGGTTTTGTAAATACGATCTCCGATTTGGCTGGCATGAACAGCGGCACACATTCCTTGATCAGGAAGAACATGATGGCGAAAACAGCGCCGATGATCAGTAAACCACCTGCGCGAATGACCAAGTCGGCGGCTTTATCTACTAGCTTGACGCTGGCCGCCGCTTTTTTCGGAACGACAGTTTTTTTCTCAGCGGTGGATTCCCATGTAGCAGCTTGCGATGACATTTCGTTTTCCTAATCTTTTTCGTTGTTTTTTAGTTTCGGATTTATTGGGTTTCAGCCCCAATTTTTATCCCTCGCAGATTTTCGCCTTGCCCCACCCAACACTGGAGGATGACTCAAGGCGGAAATCCGTTTTCTGAAGATCCGCTATCGGAGGGGATAGAACCCGCCGATAACGAACAGTTTTTTAAAACCTGATTAGAGTCTGCCGCGATAGAAGCTGGCGCAACGCTCGCTGAACTGGGGAGCATCACTCGTGGGCTTCTCAGGCACGGGATAGTAGCCATCTTTGATGACCACTTCCTGACCCTCTTTGGACAGGACATACTTCAGGAACTCCTTGGTCAGGGGATCCATGTCGCCGGTCGCAGGCTTGTTCACATAGACATAGAGCAAGCGGGAGATCGGATACTTGAACGAATCCGCGTTTTCCTGGCTGATGGGCACGCCATCAACAGCAACGGTTTTCACACCGGATGTTTTGTAGCCGATTCCGGAGTAGCCCACGCCACCCAGCTCGTTCTCGACACCCTGCACGACGGAAGCCGAACCGGGCTGCTCTTTCACGGAGGACTTATAGTCACCGTTTTTGAGCACATGCTCTTTGAAGAAACCGTAGGTGCCGGAGGCACTGTTACGGCCATAGAGGCTGACGGGTTTTTTGGCCCAGTCGCCGGTCAAGCCAGCCTGGCTCCATGTGGTGATGTCTTCGGCAGCGCCGCGTTTGCGGGTGCTGGAAAAGATAGCGTCCACTTGAGCGGAGGTCAGGTTCTCGATCGGGTTATCTTTGTGCACATAGACAGCCAGAGCGTCCACTGCCACACCGATTTCGGTGGGATAGTTGCCGTATTTTTTCTGGAAGACATTGCGCTCTTCAGACTTCATCTTGCGGCTCATAGGTCCGAGCTGGGCTGTGCCACTGATCAACGCCGGGGGTGCCGTGGAGGAACCTTTACCTTCGATCTGGATTTTGACATTCGGATAGTATTTCTTGAAACCTTCGGCCCAGAGGGTCATCAGGTTGTTCAGGGTGTCCGAACCGATCGAGTTCAGGTTGCCCGAGATACCCGAAGCAGGGCTATAGGAAGGCAGAGCTGAATCCAATTTCGTGGTTTCGGCTTGCGCAGTGACGGCAGCCATCACGGCAGCCACAACAAGGGCGGCTACACCGCTCTTTTTCATGTTCATTTTTTTCATGTAGGAATCCTTTTTATAATTTCGAATTGTTACGATTTCATGTCTTACTTGCACCACTTCACAAAACACCCCGAAGTTTTTGACTTCGGGGTGTGTCTTGTTCAATTGTGAGACAAGTTTTGCTTAGAACTTGACGATTGTGTCCACCTGGACCGTGCGGTTCTGTCCACGGTAGGTCTGGTTGTAGTCCTGAGCGATGTCGGCATTCAGATAGTCCGAATCCATGTAGTTGACACCAAAGGTCCACCAGTCGCGGAAGGCGTAGGCAGCTTTGACCACATAACCAGCCGTGTTCGTGTGACCACCACCGAAGTCGGAGTCATTGAACATGTCAGGTGTAGCGTCGGTGCCAGTCTGCTGGTAGTAGGCGTTGATTTCCCACTGTCCACGCTTCTTGGCTTCGCCGAGTTGGAGACCTGCGCGCCATCCGAGGTTGCCAGACATGTCACGGGTGTTTTTCACTTCGCCGTAGGCGGTGCCATCAGTGCTGTTGCCAGCCAGTGACTCACCAGGACCGTCGTTGCTTGCAACGCGAACCGTGGCGTTGCCAAACGAGTCGGCCACCAGATAGTCAGGGGCGGGGGCTGTGTTGATCACCACATGGCCGTAAGGCTTGATGGGGATGTCTTTCAGGATGCCCGAACCAGGGGTGTATTTGAACTCAGCCAACACATCCACCAAATGGAACTCCGAACCGAGGTTCGAGGTGCCAGCGGTGATTGCCGAGGTGTTGGTGGTAGCCATAGGCTGTCCGATAGTGGCTCCGTCGCCAGCATTGGCGAAATACCAGTAACCAGCAGCAACTTTGGCGTAGGTGCGCTTGGGCGTGAAATCCCACTGCGCTCCGACCTGTCCGCCGAACAT
Source organism: Verrucomicrobium spinosum (assembly GCA_020718645.1). GTDB lineage: Bacteria > Verrucomicrobiota > Verrucomicrobiia > JADLBR01 > JAIBCM01 > DYRQ01. The sequence continues at coordinate 18,462 of DYRQ01000013.1, read as the reverse complement.
CCATGCGTCATCATTGGACTCCTGTGCCCAGCTGTTAGCCACATCACCAAATTCGACAACTTCCGTCGCCATGTTGGTGTTGTCTGCTGTGATAGCGACATCGGCCAGTCCGAGTTCCTCGATGTTGATCACTTCGCCTGTGGTGGATGAGCCAGTGATGGCGACATTTCTTCCATTCACGGTGAAGGTCTCGTTGCGAACGGTCATGTCCTCAACAGTGCCATCTTCGTTGTAGCGGAGTTTTTCCGTAACTTTGTAAACGCGGCGTGCACCACCCGTGGTCTGGGCGATGTAGCGATTCTGCTTGAGCGTCTGCATGTTCTCGGTCTCATCAGCTTCGGCAACATCCTGGAACACCCACTGCGCGGTGTTCGCGAAGAGGCTCAGGTTGTCGTTGGCTTTCCACTTGAAGTTCTGGGTTGCGCCTTCAACGGTGATGTCGCCGTCCCAGATCATGTCGGTGGTCCAAATTGCTTTGGTCACTTCGTGTTTGCCACCCCACAGTGTCACCCAATCAAACGGGGTCCACTTCAGGTAGGCTTGATCCACGGTGATGTCGTCTTTGGCGAAGTTGTCGCCCATGGTCTCGTTGGTCGAGGTGATGTCAGCGTTGGTGCCAGTGGCCAGACGGAAACCGAGCTGCAGTTTCTCGCTGAAGTCCACATTCATGCCAAAACGCAGGCGATAGCGAACGCGGCTGTTGTCCTGACGGCCATCGGTGGTCGTGCCAACGATGCTGTCGCTGTTGGTCGCATTGCCGTTGCTGTTGTTGCCAACTGCACGCACTTCGCGAATCAAGTTGTCGGAGCTGCGGAACACTTTAACATCCGCACCAGCGTGATCGTGGTCGTCAAAGGCCACTTGGCTGTCGCTATATTCGTAGCGCAGACGCAGGTCACCAAACAGGTTGATCTTCTTGGCGAGCTTGCCGCCGGCCATTTTGCCGTAGCCTGTGCCAGCTACTTCTTCGGCGAGCGAGGCTTTGACTTCGTCCGCTTCGGATTCAGTCAATACACCCTTCTCGACGAGTTTGTCCACCAGAGCCGCGGACTCGGAGGCCATGGCACCAGTGGCCACTCCTACCAAGGCCATCGCTGCTGTGGCGATTGTCTTCAGTCTTTTCATTTTCTCTCTTCCTTTCGTTGTTTTCTTCATTCCTGCCGCCCTGTCCCTATCGGGAACAGCACGGCACACCTCTACCAAATTCAGTTGAAGAGCTAGCCCAGCCGTATGACATGCAAAGTTCTAAATTGTTACATTTTGACGACACGGACTGTATTTTTTTGAACTCTCGGCGTCTGTCGCTGTTGTTGAACAGCAGACATCATCCCTAGATCTGGTGACAAATTTGTAGGAGATGGCTCCTGTATGGGCAAGTCAGTATTTCGAGCACTCCCTCAGGCAATCGCTTCAGAATATCAAACCTCATGGCGCGGTCTGTTCGAGAGAGTCCGTGGAATGAGGCTATGAACTGGGTAGCCCGCCCTCTATTTGCCAGCATTCTGACTCCTGACACCAACTCCAGAACATCTATTTCATAGATTGCTCTATACAAAAAAACACCCCGAGGTTTTTAGCCTCGGGGTGTTCCTTGTTCAGTAGCTGGACAAGTTTTTCTTAGAACTTCACCATCGTGTCAAACTGCACGGTGCGGTTCTGTCCACGGTAGGTCTGGTTGTAGTCCTGAGGGATGTCGGCGTTGAGGAAGTCGGTATCAATATAATTGACGCCGAAGGTCCACCAGTCGCGGAAGGCGTAGGCGGCTTTGATGACATAACCCTGGGTATTGGTAGCTCCGCTGCCGAAGTCTGCATCATTGAACATGTCAGGTGTAGCGTCGGTGCCAGTCTGCTGGTAGTAGGCGTTGATTTCCCACTGTCCACGCTTCTTGGCTTCGCCGAGTTGGAGACCTGCGCGCCATCCGAGGTTGCCAGACATGTCACGGGTGTTTTTCACTTCGCCGTAGGCGGTGCCATCAGTGCTGTTGCCAGCCAGTGACTCACCAGGACCGTCGTTGCTTGCAACGCGAACCGTGGCGTTGCCAAACGAGTCGGCCACCAGATAGTCAGGGGCGGGGGCTGTGTTGATCACCACATGGCCGTAAGGCTTGATGGGGATGTCTTTCAGGATGCCCGAACCAGGGGTGTATTTGAACTCAGCCAACACATCCACCAAATGGAACTCCGAACCGAGGTTCGAGGTGCCAGCGGTGATTGCCGAGGTGTTGGTGGTAGCCATAGGCTGTCCGATAGTGGCTCCGTCGCCAGCATTGGCGAAATACCAGTAACCAGCAGCAACTTTGGCGTAGGTGCGCTTGGGCGTGAAATCCCACTGCGCTCCGACCTGTCCGCCGAACATCCATGCGTCATCATTGGACTCCTGTGCCCAGCTGTTAGCCACATCACCAAATTCGACAACTTCCGTCGCCATGTTGGTGTTGTCTGCTGTGATAGCGACATCGGCCAGTCCGAGTTCCTCGATGTTGATCACTTCGCCTGTGGTGGATGAGCCAGTGATGGCGACATTTCTTCCATTCACGGTGAAGGTCTCGTTGCGAACGGTCATGTCCTCAACAGTGCCATCTTCGTTGTAGCGGAGTTTTTCCGTAACTTTGTAAACGCGGCGTGCACCACCCGTGGTCTGGGCGATGTAGCGATTCTGCTTGAGCGTCTGCATGTTCTCGGTCTCATCAGCTTCGGCAACATCCTGGAACACCCACTGCGCGGTGTTCGCGAAGAGGCTCAGGTTGTCGTTGGCTTTCCACTTGAAGTTCTGGGTTGCGCCTTCAACGGTGATGTCGCCGTCCCAGATCATGTCGGTGGTCCAAATTGCTTTGGTCACTTCGTGTTTGCCACCCCACAGTGTCACCCAATCAAACGGGGTCCACTTCAGGTAGGCTTGATCCACGGTGATGTCGTCTTTGGCGAAGTTGTCGCCCATGGTCTCGTTGGTCGAGGTGATGTCAGCGTTGGTGCCAGTGGCCAGACGGAAACCGAGCTGCAGTTTCTCGCTGAAGTCCACATTCATGCCAAAACGCAGGCGATAGCGAACGCGGCTGTTGTCCTGACGGCCATCGGTGGTCGTGCCAACGATGCTGTCGCTGTTGGTCGCATTGCCGTTGCTGTTGTTGCCAACTGCACGCACTTCGCGAATCAAGTTGTCGGAGCTGCGGAACACTTTAACATCCGCACCAGCGTGATCGTGGTCGTCAAAGGCCACTTGGCTGTCGCTATATTCGTAGCGCAGACGCAGGTCACCAAACAGGTTGATCTTCTTGGCGAGCTTGCCGCCGGCCATTTTGCCGTAGCCTGTGCCAGCTACTTCTTCGGCGAGCGAGGCTTTGACTTCGTCCGCTTCGGATTCAGTCAATACACCCTTCTCGACGAGTTTGTCCACCAGAGCCGCGGACTCGGAGGCCATGGCACCAGTGGCCACTCCTACCAAGGCCATCGCTGCTGTGGCGATTGTCTTCAGTCTTTTCATTTTCTCTCTTCCTTTCGTTGTTTTCTTCATTCCTGCCGCCCTGTCCCTATCGGGAACAGCACGGCACACCTTAAAACATTCTACTTGGCGTTAAATTTAACCGCCGCAGATAAATCACTAAGGTTTTAACCTCATTATAGCAAGAAGAAATTATGGGAAAAGTCGCATAAAAGTCATATTTCATGCGTGGATGTTTTGTTTGCCAGAGAAACAGTAGGAGTTTGCGAATATTTACTGAGCCACAGTTGGAGAACCGTAAACGGGTATCGAACCCGTGCGACGCAGATCAAACATGAAATAGTGATCATGGCCGCGATCGCTGCCCCTATCCACACCGATGCCAGCCCAACTGTCGGACGAGAGGGCATGCAGTATAATATCGCGACGCCCTTTGGAGAGGCGTAGGCTATTTCCCCCGTGACTCCAGTCCATGTAATCGGTCTCTCCATGCCGCACTGCAAACTGCGCATCAGGTGCTGGGCTTTGCGCCAAGTATCGGCCTTCCCATGATCCGTCGAGTGCATTTCGTGCTACAGGGATGAGCCCCTCTGGACGGTAACGGCGCAGGAGAGTCCACCCGCCCGCATTGTTTTTGCCACGATAAGAGCCGTCTTCGCACGGATGCAGGATGGTGGCCATGTATTGCTCGAACTGGGTGTATTGAAAAATAAACGAGTCCCCCCTAGGCGTGAAATGCCACGGCGGGGTCATGCCCTCTACAACAACCGCGCTGTTACGCACGGTGAAGACCGCTCTGGACCAGACACGCCCTTGTTTATCAGCCGACTCAAAGATCCAAGGTCCATCCAACTGCCTGACAGACAGTCGAGAACCAAGGCTGTCCGATACTACGGGAGGACCTGGGGGAACGGTGTCAGGTAGAGCAGGCTTAACAGGACGAGGTGCACAGGAAACGACCAGCGCCGCCGTCGAGATGGCGCAAACCAAAGTGCAAAATCGGGAGAGTGTCGTGGATACAAGCATTAGAATTTTTCAGACTTCTTTTTCTGCTTGTCGGTTGGCTTGTTGGTCGGCTTGGCAAATTCTTGAACCTGATTACCCACGGTGGTGCGGTCCAGCATTTGCTGGGTATTGGCGATGCTTTCTTCAGCGCTATCAATGACTGTCGGGGAGATCATAATAATAAGCTCCGTGCGGTTTTTATTTTTGGTGTCCGATTTAAAAAGATAACCCAGCAAGGGAATACTGCGAAGAATAGGGATGCCCGACTCCGTGCGACTGTCGGTCTCCCCCACCAATCCGCCGAGGAGAACTGTAGCCGCGTTGGGCAGGGTGACGGTGGTATTGACCTCCTGGGTGCCAATGGTGGGAACCGTATTGCCCGCGATAGTCTGAGAACCCACGATGGTGTCGTTGACCTGAGCGATTTTGAGAGTGATCTCTTTGTCGGAATTGATGAGCGGGATGACTTCGAGCTTCAGGACCACATCTTTGTATTCGATGTTAGAGGTGACTGCCGCATTCGTTCCCGCAGTGGCGTCCGTGGTGCTGAGGGTGGAAGTGGGCACTGCAATGCGTTGCCCCGAGGAGATGACAGCTTTTTTATTGTTGGTGGTATAGACGCTGGGGCGAGAGAGGATTTTAAACTTGTTGGATGTTTCCATCGTGCGGATGAACTGGCGCAACTTCTTGCCGTAGGTCGCATAGTAGTTGAACCCCGTAGGCATCAGTGCCGGAAACTCGTCGAGAGCCGTGAGATCAGAAGGCTCGAGGATAGGCCCGTTATCGCCCGCGCGGAATCGCTGACCCATAGCCATACGGGCATCGGTTCCTTCATCAGAGGCGCCTGCTAGCAGAAAAATGTCGCTAGCCCATTCGCGGCCATCATCGAGATTGCAGGTAGCAATGACCGTTTCGAGCACAACCTGAGGCTGCTTGCGATCCAATTGGTCGAGAATCTCGCGCACGCGATCACGACTCTCGGGCGGTCCGAACACCAGCATTGAATTAGAGCGGTCGTCAGCGATAACACGCGTCTTGCCAACAACGATGGAACGAGGTGCTTGATCCTCGGAAGGCGCCTCGAGCTGGTCGGGTCTAGACTCCACCGAGGAGGACGAGTCTGAGGAGGAAGAAGAGCTAGTGGATGAAGAGGAGCTTTGGCGAGAGGCAGATGAGGAAGAAGAAGAAGAACCCGAGGAGGCGCTGTCGTTTTTTTTATCCTCTGCCAAGACATCTTGCAAGACATCGAGCAGGTCGGAGGCTTTGATGTATTTAAGAAACCGCTGGTAGGGTTTGGAAACCGTGACAGCCTCGTCGAGCTGGGTGACTAAACCTCGGATGTAATCCATGTTGGAAGGGCGAGTCACCACGATGACACGGTTGGTCCGTGTATCGGCTTTAATCTGCACATCACCCGAAACCTGCCCGCGCTCAGCAAAGACACTGTCCGCTTCAGCCGAAGCAGCGTTGTTGGTATCTGCGGGAGCAGAGGGATTGCCCGAGCCGAGTTTTTCGAGGCGTTTTTTCAACAGATCTTCGACTAGTTCCACCACATTCTCCGCATCGGCTCGCTCGAGCTGGATGAACTCGGTCACTACCTTGGCGGGAGGGACATCGATCCACTCCTTCACACGGATCAGGTTGCGCACCACATTGGCTGCCTCGGTGACCAGCAGGGCTTGTGCATTTTTCACAGGAACAATCGCCCCGTAGGGATGCAACTGGACATGCGCCTGCAATATCTGGAGCGCCTCGTCCGGAGCCAAGAATCGGAGGGGCATGAAGAAGCTGACCACTTCGCCGCCCGACGGTAGTTTATCGGGACTCGAGACCAGCGGTATGCTCTCGCTCCGGGGATTGTGAGCCGCCGCGTTGATCACTTTTACCGTGTTCGCATCGAGTGGCACGATGGCGTAGCCGTTATGGAGCAGCGTGTGTTCAATGATGCCGATCGCCTCATGCTTGGGCACGGCATTCACAAGGATGGTCAAAAAGGGACCAGTCAAGTTCGCGTCACGCACCATGCGCTTACCCGTCAATTTTTCATAATAAGGCAGGATGTCGGTGACGGGATTACTCGGGAAATTCAAGTTCACCGTAGCCGCTGGAGACTGGTCAGTTTGAGTCTGGGCCATCGCGTCAGACGGCAGCAACAGGACACACCCGCAAGTGAGTGCCACCACCAATAATCGCCGGAACACCTTGGGGATGGCGGCGGGAAGACACAGTGCTGTCATGGAGCTACTTTCGCTACAAGCCCTCTAAAATCAACTGGAAACCCTCTCTTGAAAATTTACCTGAATCAGACGGTTTTTTTCCTAGTGTCATTTCTGCTTTTTTGTTTAATGGCAAACCCATGAAACATGTGAAGCTCTTTATCCCTGGCCCGATCGAAGTGTCGGAAAAAACGCTCCAAGCCTTCCGATCCCCCATGATCGGTCACCGCAGCAACGATTTCAAAAAACTCTACGCCGAGATCCAGCCCAAGCTCCAGCAGCTCTTCTGCACGACCAAACCCGTCTACATCAGCACTTCCTCCGCCTGGGGTGTCATGGAAGCTTCCCTGCGTAATCTCGTCTCAAAGAAAGTGCTCTGCTGCATGAAAGGCGCCTTCTCCGACAAGTGGCTCGATGTCGCCACACGCTGCGGCAAGCAGGCTGACAAACTTCAAGTCGAATGGGGTCAACCCATCACACCAGAAGCCGTGCGCGCCAAACTCTCCGAAGGTGGCTTCGACGCCATGACCCTCATCCACAACGAAACCTCCACCGGCACCATGAGCCCCTTGGCCGACATCTGCGCCGTGGTCAAAGAATTTCCTGAAGTCAGGCTCATCGTGGACACCGTCTCCTCCTTCAGCGCCGTGCCGATTGACTTCGATCAACTCGGCATTGATGTCCTGCTCACCGGCTCACAGAAAGCTCTGGCTCTGCCCCCGGGCATCGCCCTCTTCGCCCTCTCCGATGCAGCCCTCGAACGCGCCGCCACTCTCAAAGATCGCGGATACTATTTCGACTTCGTCGAATTCCAGAAAAACGGCGCTGAAAGCATGACCCCCTCCACCCCCAGCATCGGCCACATCTACGCCCTCCGCAGCGTCCTTGAAGACATCTTTGCCGAAGGCATCGAAGCTCGCTTTGCCCGCCACACAACCACCAACCAAATGGTGCGTGACTGGGCCAAGTCCAAAGGCTTCGATCTCTTCCCCAAACCCGGCTACGAGTCTCTCTCGCTCACCTGTATCAAGAATACCCGCAATCTCGACATCGCTGCCGCAGTCAAACAACTCCGCGAGTTCGGCTTCTCGATTGACGGCGGCTACGGCAAGATCAAAGACAAGACTTTTCGCATCAGCAATATGGGCAATGAAACGCCTGACACGATGCGGGAACTTTTCTCCGCTTTGGATCAAGTGTTCCCTAACCCATAATTTAAGTCCTTCTTCCAAGAAGCGCGGGGGCAGCCATGCCCCCGTTTTTTTTGCCCCCCCCGCTCTTCGCGCCATTTCCATCAACACAAAAATGCCTATTATGCCCAACTCTGAATTCAAAGATTGCCAAATGGGTGTAAGAGTCTTAAATAGAACACACTGTGACCACTTTACGATTCAGCCCCTGCAATAACTGGTGTTGCATCGGGTGGCACCACTAAGAACCTTATTCAAAATATACTACCCCTATGAGCACAATTGAAAACTACGGTCGCTTCATCGAATCCGAAAACTGTTTTGCGTTAACCCAGGAACCTCCCCGTAAATGGCGCAACATCCACTACAACCAGTGCGGTCCGATCGAATATTATGTCGAGGCCACGCACATTGGCGACGGGCACAGCCTAGTCCGCTTCGACGACGGTTTCACCATTGATCTCGTCGGTTACGACTGCAAATACATCTACATCCGCGACGAAGAGACTGGCAAAGTCTTCTGCCCGGCTGGCATGCCCGCTCCACAAACTGTCACAGATTATTCCTGCAAGTTTTATCCCGAAAAAACAGTCATCAGCTCCATCTGTGAGGGACTCGAAGTCTCTTGGCGTATCTTTGTGCCCCGCTCCGAAACCCTAGAGGCCTGGACCTGCTCCATCCGCGACCTTTCTGGCCGCCCCAGAAAACTCTCGGTCTTCGCCTACGCACTCATGCCTATGAGTGGCAAGACCCACGAGGGAAAAGGCTTTGGTCGTAATAATTTTTCGGATGTTTATCCCGATGATTCCACCGTCCTAGTCAGCAACCGCAATGTGAAAATTTTTTCAAAAAATTTCATCCGTGGCTACATGACCACTTTGAACGATTTCCAAGCTGGCTGTGGCTACAGGGATTTGTTCACCCGAGCCGACTACTCGGTCGCCGCCCCGCGCATCCTCTGGGGATGGAACTGCGCCAACCAGAGTGGTGAAGGCCCCGACTGCGCTGGCATCATCCAGACCTCCCTCCAAATCCCTGCCAACGGCAGTTCGCGCGCCGATTTCTTAATCGGACACTGCAACCATCCCGCCACGGCAGAGGAAAGCCTCGCCGAAATCCGCGAGATCCGCCAGCGGATCACCCCTCAGCGCTTGGACGAACTCTGCGCCGAACAAGAAGCCGTGGAGCGCCGCAACGCCGCCATGTTCCGCGTAGAAACTGGCGAGGCCAATAAAGACCGCGACGCACTCATCAATCTGTTCGTCAAAAAACAGATGTATTCCTACCTGATCGATAAATCGGGCTTCCGCGACAACCTGCAAACCGACTGCGGCATCGCGATGTTCGATTATCCCACGGCTCGCGCCAACCTCCTGCGCGCGCTCTCTTCACAAAAGCCCTCAGGCGAGGTCCTGCACAGCTTCCGCCCCTACAACCGCCTGACCTACTCAGACAAGCCCGCATGGATTCTCATGACTGTGCCATGGCTCATCAAAGAGTCGGGCGACTTCGATCTGTTGAAAGAGGTGGTGCCCTACTTCGAATCGAACGAAACAGGCACCGTATGGGATCATGTCCAACGCACCTACCGCTACCTCTCCACCGACCTCGGCAAACACGGTATCTGCCGCCAGCATTTCGCCGATTGGAACGACGGCCTCGAGCCCTCGGAAAAAACCGGTGACCGCGAGAGTGTCATGGTAGCCCAGCAACTCTGCCACGGATGTCTCGAAATCGCAGAGCTGGCCAAACAGATCGGTGACACGACTGTCGCCGCCGAATGCCAGGCTATCCACGCCTCCATGTCCAAGACTCTCAACGAAGTGGCTTGGGACGGACAATGGTATCAGCGCACCATTTGCGAAGATGGCTATCCTTTGGGCTCTGACCGTCACACCGAGGCGAAAATCTTCCTCAACACCCAAGCGTGGGCCATCATCGGCGGCATCACTGATGCCGAGCGCGCCGAACTGTGCATGAAAGCGGTGGACGAGCGCTGCACCAAGCCCGAGGGCTATGTCATCTGCGCACCGCCCTTGAGCAGTTACGATGAGCGCATCGGCCGTTTCTCGACCATCATGCCCAACACGAACACCAACGGCGGTTGCTACTGTCATGCCTCGGCTTTCAAAGCCTATGCCGACTGCCTTCTGGGTCGTGCTGAAGAAGCTTGGGACACCTATGTCCGCGCTTGCCCAGACAATCCGGAAAACCCTATCTCCCGCTCGGGTATGGAACCGTTCTCGTTCGTGAACAAGTTTGACCTCACCCCCCAAGCTCCAGGTAAATCCGGCTACGCTTGGCGCACGGGCACTGCCCCGTGGTTTGCCATGGTGCTTGTGGAGTGGATCCTCGGCGTGCGCCGCGGCTACCAAGGGCTCATCATAGACCCTTGCCTCACCAGACGCGTGCCCAAGGCCAAGGTCACCCGCACCTTCCGCGGTGCTGTTTATCATATCGAGATAGACAACACTGCCGGTCGTTGCCTCCACGCCCAAAGCATCACCTGCGACGGACAGCCCGTCTCAGGCTCCGTGCTCCCCGTCTTCCCGGGCGGAGAACACCAGGTGCAAGTTGTGGTCTAACCCTGCCCGCCGCACAAATATCAAGCCCGCCCCACACCGGTCGCGGGCTTTTTTTTCGACATACCACTTCTGACCCACCCACCTGTGCCTCTCCTTTTTTTTCAATAGGCATCTTGCGAAACTCGACAGCGCCCCTTTTGTGTGGCAAGGAGATATTGTGATGAAGGAAAACGCCGAACATAACGAGAAACAGCACCCGAGCATCCCCAAGGTCGAGGAATCGTTGTTCAAACAACGCACCCTCTTGATTTTTGGCGAAGTGGACGACAAACTCGCCAAGGAAGTCACTGCCCGTCTGCTCGCTTTTAACCACGAATCCCAAGAACCCATCCGCATCATCCTCAATTCACCAGGTGGTCATGTCGAATCGGGCGACACCATCTTCGATATGATCCGCTTTGTCACCGCACCGGTCAATATCCTCGGCACCGGCTGGGTCGCCAGCGCAGGCGCTCTCATCTACAGCGCTGTTCCCAAGGAACACCGTTTCAGCCTCCCCAACACCCGCTACATGCTGCACCAGCCCAGCGGCGGCGTCGGCGGCCAAGCCTCCGACATCAGCATCGAGGCCCAGGAAATTTTAAAAATGCGCGATCGCCTCAATAAAAATTTTTCCGACCAGACAGGCCAGCCTATCGAACGCATCGAGCGCGACACCGACCGCAATTTCTGGATGAGCGCCGAAGAAGCCCGCGACTACGGGCTCGTTGGCAAGATTGTCTCATCGGCGAAGGAAGTTTGACCACGAGCCAGAACCTGCCACACTCCTGCACCGGATGGAACCCTACAGCTACAACTACAACTACCTGCTGGTGGCCGTGCTCGGGCTGCTGGGTGCTGGCTTCGGCCTAGCGCCCATCCTCATCGCCCGCGTGCTCGCACCGCGCAAGCCCTCTTCTACTAAAAACTCTGTCTTCGAGTGTGGTCTCGAGGGGTCCGGTGACCCATGGATCCAATTCCATATCCGCTACTACCACTACGCCATCGCGTTCGTCATCTTCAGCATCGAAGCCGTGTTCCTCATGCCCTGGGCCGCTGCCTACCTAGAACTCCCGTGGACCGGCATCCTCGGCATGGCTCTATTCCTCCTCCTCTTGGCGGAAGGACTCATCTGGATGTGGAGCAAAGGATACCTCGAATGGAAATAAGCGACCCGCAAGAAATGGAAGGCCTGCGCAGCGAACTGCAAAAAGCCGGCGTCTTCGTGACCACCATGGAGTTCATCTACAACTGGGGCCGCTCCAGCTCTATATGGCCGCTCCAGTTCGGCCTCGCCTGTTGTGCCATCGAGATGATTTGCACCGCCGGTGCCCGCTTCGACCTTGCCCGCTTCGGCGCGGAAGTTTTCCGCCCCTCCCCACGCCAAGCCGATCTCATGATCGTGTCAGGCACCGTGACCAAAAAAATGGCGCCCCAGGTCGTCCGGCTCTACAACCAAATGCCCGAGCCCAAATATGTGATCACCATGGGTGCCTGCGCCATCTCGGGTGGACCGTTCAAGCAAGGCTATAATGTGCTCAAAGGCGTAGATCGTTTCATACCGGTAGATGTTCACATCCCAGGCTGCCCTCCCCGCCCGGAAGCTCTCATACACGCACTCGTCACGCTCCAGAAAAAAATCTCTGCCCAGACCACGCTCCCCAGAGAACAGGGCGATGTCTCCAACCGCGCCTACGACAAAGGCGATCAGCATTACCCCGTGCCCCAACTCGGCGCACACGACATCGTGCCTCCTTTCAACCCCGAAGTCTGGCATCCGGAACCTGTCAGGAGAGACTCGTGAACATCGCCCGCCTCCTCAAACAGTTCCCCGGCGTCCGCTCCGAAGACGGCGCCTCTCTCGTCCTCCCCCGTGAACTGGCGCTCCAAGTCGCCGAATGCCTCAAGAACGATCCCGAGTTCAAGCTCGACTATTGCAGCAATGTCACCGGCGTAGATTACCCCGACCGCATCGAGAAATCCAAAGCCGCTGACGGCTCGGAAACCTCCAAAAAAATCCCGGGCTTCCTCGAAACCGTTTACCACCTTTACTCGATCGAGAACAAACAAGGCCCGCTGGCTATCCGCGTGCGCACCGCCGACCGCACCAACACCCGCGTTCCTTCCCTGACCCCTATCTGGCGCGCCGCTGAACTCCAAGAGCGCGAAGCCTACGATCTCTTCGGCATCCACTATATCGGTCACCCCGACCTCCGCCGCATTCTCATGTGGGACGATTTCGAAGATCATCCCATGCGCAAGGATTACCAAGAGCCCGACGATTACCACTACGAGCCCACACCCCACGACGAGGTGCTCGAAAAAGCCAGGAAGCACTATGGCGCAGCTTGAACCGCCCACCGCCCAGCGCGGCTACCAGATACTCTCCTCCCGCGACCTCGATGCCCAGACGCTCGAAGTCGCCATGGGCCCCCACCACCCCAGCACCCACGGCGTTTTCCGCATGGATGTCGTGCTGGATGGCGAGACGGTCACCAAGCTCAAACCCGTCTTCGGCTACCTCCATCGCAACCACGAGAAAATTGCCGAAAACACCTCGTGGATCGGCTCGATGCCTTACACCGACCGACTCGACTATTTCTGCTCGTTGACCAGCAACTGGGCCTACGCCCTCTCGGTAGAAAAACTCTGTGGCATCACCGTGCCAGAGCGCGCGGAATACCTACGCGTCATCCTCGCAGAACTCACCCGCCTAGCCAACCACGCCTGCCTCGCAGGTTTCTTCGTCAACGACCTCGGCGCCATGGGCACCCCCCTCCTCTACGCCCTGCGCGAACGCGAAAAAATCCTCGACCTCTTCGAGTGGATCAGCGGCGCCCGCATGATGTGCAACTTCATGCGCTTCGGCGGCTGCCGCAACGACGCGCCCGAGGGCTGGCTCGCCGCCACCCGCAAGCTCGTCGCCCACTTCCCCTCCTTCCTCGACGAATACGACCGCCTGCTCACCGGCAATGAAATCATCCTAGCCCGCACCCAAGGCATCGGCATCCTATCTTCCGCCCTCGCCATAGACTCCGCCATGAGCGGCCCCTGCCTCCGCGCTTCCGGCGTGAACTACGACATCCGCAAAGTGGATGCCTATGGCATTTATAATCGTTTCAATTTCCGCGTCCCCCTCGGCGACCACGGCGACTGCTACGACCGCATGATGCTGCGGCTGCTGGAAATGCGCGAGAGCCTCTCGATCCTCGAACAGGCTCTCAAAGAGATCCCCGAGGGTTCCGTCCAAAACAGCGCGGTAAAAATACGCAACTTCAAACCGCCCAAAGGCGAGTGCTACGGCCGCATCGAAACCCCCAAAGGTGAACTCGGCTTCTTCCTCATCTCCGACGGTGGCACCAGCCCCTACCGCTATCGAATCCGCCCACCTTCCTTCATCAACCTCACGGTTCTCGAAGACATGTGCCTCGGCCAGAAACTCGCCGACGCCGTCACCATCCTCGGCAGCATTGACATCGTGCTCGGCGAAGTGGATCGCTGACCTGATCCCGCCT
>DYRQ01000013.1:0-4431 GCA_020718645.1 Verrucomicrobium spinosum | reverse complement strand
TCCCGCCTACTCCGATACGGCGGCACCCTGCGAGCCCTCGTGCAACTGCCTACCACAGGGCACGCCATCGTCAGCCACTCGCCCTACGCTCCAGCCCTCGCCAGCGTGGGCGAATATTTTAGCCTGGTGCCACCGGATACACTGGTGCGGAGCGCAGAAAAAAACGGGTTGCAGTTACTCTCCCAGCGCACAGTCCAACTCCCCTCCGACAAATCATTTTGCATCCAGGACTTTCAGCGTCTGCCTAGTTAAACCCATATTATCCAACAGCACGCGATGCGTGCAGATGCGCGGCGCTGGCTTAGCCTGTTTTGTATTATTGCTTCGACTGTTTGCGCAAGTATCTCGGTCTCCACCAGCACAACACGAGCTGTATGCCCGCACTCCTATGCCATAAATCCCCGCTTCTTCGCGTGAGATATTCCCACTCTCCCCATCCTAAAATATCAGGTTCTTCCAGCTCGTCGCAGGACGAGTCCGTCCACTGACGGATTCTCTCCCCTTTCCGCCGCGTCGTTGCGCTCTTTGCGGGTGAGACATTCCGGACTACAACATTTTCCGCTACGCCAGCAGAGGCGCAAAGAGACGCCCATTTTCATCACCGCTTGCTATCAAGTTTTCTTGCCTGACCCCTATTTAGCTATTCTGTCACCTCTGTTTTGAGCCTGAATCTCAGGCTTTATAAAGATAATCGTGTCCGCGGGGCAGGAGGTTGCGCGTATCTACGATAGGAATGGTGTAGGAAGAGAAATCTATCGCACGGTATTCGGCGTGTGGTGTGGCGATCAATATCAGATCGTAATCCGGACTGACAGGCACCGACTCCCTGCCTGCATAGTGCCCGTGCTCGCGGCTCGGGCGAATGACGGGGACATGAGGATCGTTATAATAAACCGTGGCACCCTTGGCCTCGAGTTTACCCATGAGCACATAAGACGGCGATTCACGGTCATCGTCCACATCCGGTTTGTAGGCCAGCCCGAGCATCAGTATGCGGCTACCTTTGAGAGCCTTGCTCGAGTCATTGAGCGCATCCATCACGCGGGATACCACGAAGTCGGGCATGGAGGTATTGATCTCGCCAGCCAACTCGATGAAACGAGTGTTCTGCCCGTATTCCCGAGCCTTCCAGGTCAGGTAAAAGGGATCAATGGGAATGCAGTGCCCGCCCAGACCCGGGCCGGGATAAAAGGGCATAAACCCGAAAGGCTTGGTCTTCGCAGCAGCAATCACTTCCCAAATATCAATGCCCATCGCCATGAAAGTCACTTTCAGCTCGTTGACGAGGGCGATGTTCACTGACCGGAAAATATTCTCCATGAGCTTAGTCGCCTCCGCTACCCGGCACGAGGAGACTGGCACCAGCGTGCGAATCGCTAGGGAATACACGGCCTTGGCTTTTTCCAAACAAGCTGGGGTGAGCCCGCCGATGACTTTCGGGATAATGGCCACTTGGCTCTGCGGATTGCCTGGATCTTCGCGCTCGGGAGAAAAAGCCAGATGAAAGCCGGTGCCGGCCTTTTTGCCTGACCCCTTTTCGAGCACCTCGAGTAAATCCTCATCCGTCGTGCCAGGATATGTCGTGGACTCGAGCACCACCACACAGCCCTCGGGCAGATGCGGGGCAATGGCTCGTCCTGTGTTCAGGATGTAGGAAATATCGGGCTCGCGATTTTTATTCAAAGGCGTCGGCACACAGATAATGACAGCCTGCAATTCCGACACCCTCGAGAAATCTGCTGAGGCAGAAAGCCTGCCCGCCTGCACCTGTTCAGCGATGGCATCCGCAGGAATGTGTTTGATGTAACTGGAACCAGCGTTGATGGCCTCGACTTTGGCTAGGTCAATATCCAGTCCCAGCACCTCGGCGCCGCCCTTGGCAAACTGCACACACAGGGGAAGCCCTACATATCCGAGACCGACAATTCCAATTTTCATAATAGCTAACCTCTTCACTCCATCGGCGCTCGAGAACCAGTGCCGCGCCAGCACCCCTGCCACCTGCTGCTAAAAACCTTATCCTTGGCCTCCGCCAAGATATGCGCTATGTTTACGGGCAGAAAATGGACGGTGAATCAAAAGAATCGGCATCGCAACTTTTTTTGCACTTTTCACCCAGTGCCAGCTCGACCTACTTTAACACCATGTCGCACAAGAATTGGGATATCCGCCCGCCGTCAAAAAACTGCTCGGTCACCGAGAAAGAATTTGAGGACGGCGACACCGTGTTCTCCACGCTCGAGAAAAAGAGGTCGGAGTTCATCCGCAAAGATTTCAGCTCTGAGGGCTGGAACCAGAACCCCTCCGAAAACGCCAAAACCATCTCCACTTGGAAAAGCGAATTCAAATCAGCACCCCCACCGCCGCCTGAACCGGTGCGCCACGACGACGCTGAATCCTTGCTCCGCGATTTACTCCAACAGGAGTCTCCCTCGATCAATGCGGTTTACATCCTCGCCGTGATGCTGGAGCGCAAACGCATCCTGAAACCCGTCCAAACCCTGCGCGAATCCGGCCATCCCGTGATCGTTTACCAGCACGCCAAGAGCGGCGAGACTTTTCACATCACCGATCCTGAACTCAAACTCCACGAGTTAGCCTCTGTGCAAGAAGAAGTGATGGCACTGCTGGGGGGCTCTGCCCCATCCCACAACCCAAACCCCGAGAGCGCCCCCACCTCGACCGAGACTGTGAATCAAGAACCTGTGGCTGAAGAGCCCGCTACGGAGGTCAGCACCCCTGACAGCACTGAAACAACCTCTGAGTCACCACTACCCACCGAGTCAGCGGAAGAAATAGAGATCAAAACGACGGAGGTCTGAGATAGATCGGCTCGACAGTGTCATCCCCGACCTGGCACGCAGACCAGCGCTCCCACGCCAGCCGCGCCACTGCCTGCGCCGTTGGCACAGCTCTAGTCTGAACGCCCGCCATCGGCTCAGCAGACACCGCCAAAGTGCAGCCACCCACTGCCTCGGACACTGCCGCTGCTGGGATGAGTGAAACGCCACCCTCTGGCACCCCGTGGCGGTAATAGGCCACATAACACTCGCCGCGCCGGGCATCTGCAAAGACTCCGAGCCGCGCCTCACTCACTAATTCTGACGCCACTGCATCCGCACTGCACACTCCCATCCACCGCACATTCTGCGCGAGCCGTATCGCGTCAGCAGCAGCCACCGATATCCGGATGCCAGTGTAGCTACCCGGCCCAGTCCCCACCGCAATCACACCCACCTGCGGCAACTGATGGCGCACCTGCTCCAAGGCCTCGAACAAATGACCCGAGCGGGTTCCACCCTCCCACTGGTGCGAAGCGATTGCCGACACTCCGTCATAGAGGCACAAGGAGCCCGAGACACTCGAACACTCGAGAGCCAGCATGAGGGGAACCGGGGAAAGAGTCGTGGTCATCGGGCAGCGTTATGGACGAATTGCCACGCGATCAGCGCCAGCAGCACCGCCACGATCCCTCCCCAAAAAAAACAGGCTTTGCGGAGTTTGCGTTCTTCGATCCGCAGTCGCGGGGCAACTTGAGCCCCTGCATCAGCCTCATGCGGATATCGTTCGAGATCGAGACGCTGGGTGGCAGATTTCAACTTTCTAGCCAACTCGCGCTCCTGCTGTTTCAGCTCGCGCAACTCCTCACGCACTGTCTTGCCGCGGGCCATGGCTCCTTATTTTTTCAGGACAAAAACCACTAGGAACAGGAAACCAAAAACCAGCAAAGGCAGATGAAAAGCGAAGCCGCGCCTGACCCACTCGGCAAACGAAACGCCTGATTCCTCGCCAGCAAAAGGTGTTTCAGCCCGCTGAAAAGAGAGTGTGGCCACCGCGCCAGAATCCTCGGATTTGAGAGCCTGCAACTTGAGCGTGTTCTGGTTGTAAACCGCTTTAGCGTGATCAATCAGCGTCAGTGCGTGGGTGAGTTCGCCTGCGATATTCTCCTTGCTCCACACCTCTGTTTGGATCGTGCCGACATCTTGCAGGGTTTCGATGAAAGATTTTCTGGCGAAGGCAATCTGTTCGAGCTGCTTGCCGGCGCTCTCCTCCTCGCGCTCGAGGATGACAATGGCGCGCTGGAGCTTCTCGATCATCTCCTTGCGACCCACTTCCACTTCGTCCTGCTTCTGGGCCAGCTCTTCCAGTTCGCGTTTCTGTCTCTCGAGCACAGCACTTTGGCGCTGGATCTCCATGAGCTGCTGCTGGCGTCGAGCCAGCTCGTCGGCGATATCATCGGCGCTGGTGCGCCCGTGGCGGGCCTCGTCTGAGTGTCTCGGTGGCATGGCTCCATCCTGCAACACTCGGCAAAGACTTCAACCCAGATTATTCAATTGAAAATAGGGGGGATTCAGGAGGGCGTGCTTTACCATGTGTTTGAACCCAGATTTTGCAATTGAAAACAGGGGAAACTGAGGAAGGTTTGTTTTA
>DYRQ01000083.1 GCA_020718645.1 Verrucomicrobium spinosum | reverse complement strand
ATATAGTTGACATTTTTCAAAGTCAATATCGCTAGATAACAGTGTATTTGGTGGGCAATCATCTGGCATCTTGTGAGGCGATGCACTAAGATGATGCCGCACATGGAAGACGAGCCCAAACATTTTCTCGAGCATCTGGAAGATTTGCGTCTGACGCTGATCCGCATCGGCGTGACGCTGGTTGCGAGCATCATGGGATGCTTTATTTTTATTCGACCAGTGTTGGAACTGTTTTATCGCCCCATGCGCATGGTGGGTATGGACCCGAAAAAAGACTTGCTGGTGCTCGGGGTGGCCGATCCATTCATGTTCACGCTGATGGTGTCGTTTTTTGCAGGGTTGACTCTCTCTCTCCCGCTCGTGCTCTACTTTCTTGGGCTGTTCGTGCTGCCGGCTTTGAAACCGGAGGAGAAGCGGATGCTCTGGCCCAGCTTTGCGCTTGGGGCTCTGTTATTTGTCGCGGGTGTCAGCTTTTGCTATTTCATTATCCTGCCACCCTCGCTGAAATTCTTTTATGATTTCAGTGCCGATCTCGGGTTTCGCGCCCAGTGGTCGGTGGAGAACTACATGTCGTTCGTCGTGCAGATGCTGTTGGCCTTTGGGATTTCCTTCGAGCTGCCTGTCGTGGTGCTCGCCCTCGCTAAACTCGGCTTGGTGGACAGCCGATTGCTCTCCGGCTATCGCAAACATGCCATCGTGGCGATCGTGATCATCAGCGCTATCATCACGCCGACATCCGATATTTTTACACTCTCCCTGATGGCAGCTCCCATGTGGGTGCTCTACGAAATCTGCGTCTGGATCTGCCGTTGGATGGAGCGCAAGGAAGCTCGAGAGCTTGCTTGATGGCATGGCTCTCTCCGATTCGACTCACTCCATCAGACCTTCTGCCTCGATAGCGCACGATTGCAGGGCTTCGAGCATGCTCGGGTCAGCATCTGGCCAGAGACCTCGTTCGGCCGCGTCGAGTAGCCGTCGGGCGGCATCGCGAAGTGCGGCGGGATTATGTTGTAAAAAGAAGGCGCGTTGTTCGGGGGCTGTGATCAGGTCGCTTGCGACATCGTGGAACTGGGCGGGTGTCACCAGATCAGCCGTAGCCGCGTAGCCATGGAGATAATCTACCGTGGCAGCCATTTCAAAAGCCCCTTTGTAGCCGTGTCGGCGCATGGCTTCGCGCCAGCGAGGGTTCAGGACGCGGCTTCGGATGACTCGGGACAGCTCCTCTGAAATCGGGCGAATTTTTGGGGCGTCGGGGCGTGAGCTGTCGCCGTGGTAAATGGGGGGCAACTGCCCCGAGGCAGCTTCGATGGCAGAAGCGAGGCCACCTTGGAATTGAAAATAATCGTCGGAGTCGAGGATGTCATGCTCGCGGTTATCTTGGTTCTGGTGAATGGCATCCACGCGGGCGATCTGTGCCTGCCACTCGCTGGACTCGCTGCTGCCACCTCCGGAAGCGTCGAGTGCGTGGCTGCTCCAAGTGTTGAAAACACGGGCGATGTCGGTGCGGTTTTCCCAGTTGCCTGCATCCATGAGTGGGAGGACGCCGCATCCGTAGGCACCCGGTGGTGAGGTGAAAACTTTCAGCACTGCTTTGTCCGAGGATTCCTCGGGACTGAGCCCCTCTGTCAGCAGTTGGTTCGACCTGTCGAGCCAAGCGGCCCGCGCATAATTTTTATCGGGCGGCTCCTCCAATGTGGCGACCTTCTTGGCGGCTGCTGCGAGCAGGCGCGCGGTGTCCCCGAAGGCGTCCCGGAAAAGCCCAGAGATCCTGAGCACCACATCTATGCGTGGGCGTCCCAGCAGGCTCAAGGGGAGAACTCGGAAGTCGAGCACACGCCCGCCAGCATCATCCCAGACAGGTTCACAGCCCCAGAGCCACAAGGCCTGGGCAATGTCGTCACCTCCGGTGCGCATGTTCGAGGTGCCCCAGAGGATGAGAGCAATGCTTTTCGGATATTCCCCGTGCTGTTGCCGGTAGGTTTCCAGCAGGGCATCGGCGATCTGCTGGCCGCAACGCCATGATACGGGAGTGGGGGCGGAACGCGGGTCAAGCGAGTGAAAATTGCGACCTGTTGGCAGGACATCGAGCCTGCCCCGTGCCGGAGAACCCGAGGGGCCAGGGGCGATGAAATGCCCGTCGAGCCCAGCTAGCAGTGCTCCGATCTCGCGTGGGCAAGCTCTCAGGGCAGGCAATAATTTTTCACGAAATAGAGCGGAGTGTTCGGCGAGGGCGGGTTCCTGGCCATCGCTGCCATCAACGATGCGCAGAGACCAATCGAGTGCGCGCTGTTCTAGTTGGTCTCGCATGTGTGGAGGGAGAGATTCGGGGTCATAGCGCGAGCCGTGCAGGGCATCCATGAGGGCGAGTCTGCCTGCTTGTGGCACTCGCAGTAGGGAGAGGGCGAGAGCTGCGAGATGTTCGCGACATGGGATCTGTCCCAAGATGTGGAGCCCTCCGCGTATCTGGTTTTCCTTGATGCCACAGAGAAAACGGTCAGCGGATTCGAGGAGCGAGCCGTTGGCTGATAGTTCGGAAGCCCAGCTTGCCGAGGCGAGTAACTGTTCGATGTCTGCTTTTACAGAGGCGGCACGCTGGGGGTAGAGGGCAGTGCAGCGGGCGTGTTCTTCGAGCAAGTTTTCCAATTTTTCTAAGTCGCCATAAAGCCCGGCTCTAACAAGAGGAGGGGTGAGGTGATCAACGATCACGGCGCTGGCGCGGCGCTTGGCTTGGATGCCTTCGCCGGGGTTGTTGACGATGAATGGATAAAAGAGCGGCAGATCTCCGAGACAGAGTCGAGGTATATCCGTGGCTGAGAGTCCCGCAGATTTTCCCGGCAGCCATTCGAGGTTGCCGTGCTTGCCGAGATGGATCATGGCATCTGCTTGGAAAACCTCGCGCACCCACCAGTAAAAAGCCCAGTAATCCGGTGGTGGTGGCAGGGTGGGCGAATGGTAGATGGCTTGGGTCTGCTGACCGTAACCCCTCGGGGGCTGGATGCCGACGAACACTTGGCCAAAGAGCACGCCGCGCACGGGGTGCGGGTGGTCGAGTCTGTCGGGCCAAGCAGAGGTGACGGACTGCTGCACCGTCTTGGGGAACTGCGAGAAAAACTGCGAATAATCCTCTTGGGAAACCCAAGCCAAAGGCTCTTTGCCGTAGGAGGATTCCGTATCGTTGGTCATGGTGGCGAGAACAAAACTCATGAGTTCCTCGCCGCTGGCGGGTGGGGTGCCAACATCGTATCCGTGCGTGGACATGGCTTGCAGCAGACGGGCACAACTCTCTGGCGTGTCAAGGCCGACACCGTTGGCGATCCGGCTGTCTTTGTCGGGATAGTTCGAGAGGATGATGGCTATTTTCTTGTCAGAGGGCGCTTTTGAGCGGAGTCGCGCGAAGCGCAGCGCCAACCCGGCAACGCTAGATATTTGATCCGGCACCGGGACGAGTCTGCGGAGGCGGCACTGGCTCCTGTCACTAGGACGCCATTCCTCTTTGAACCCTACTGGAAGCGAGCCGAGCCGCCCGTCCACCTCGGGCAAAGCGTAATTCATGGCAACTTCGGCAGGAGGGATGCCCGATGTCGAAGATTCCCACTCTGCCCGGGTCAGTGAGGAGATCGGGGCCTGCAGCACGGCACAACCGAGGGTGGAGAAGAGGGGGGACTCCCCGCTGGCATCGGCGGAAAAACTAGTCGAGGTGATGCAGATATCCGGGGCCTCTCTGGCAGCCATTTCTCTGAGCCAGGCATGCGTGGTAGGTGATTGCAGAGAGTAAACGAAAAGCGAACGCACGGAGCAGCCGCGTTGTTGCAAGGCATCGTGCAGAGCGTCAGCTACTGCTGTATCCGAAGCCTGCACCCAAGCGCGGTAAAAAATGTGCCACGCAACCGGGGCATCTGGGAGGGTTGTTTCCCGGTAAACACCAAACTCGGGCACAGGCTCAGCCGGGGGGAAATCCACCTCGCCATCGCGGCTTAAGGCCAGAGCTACTCTACCTGCCGACGCAAGATTAATAGAGCCACCCTGTGTGAAATAGTTCAGCAAGTGGCGACAAGTGGCCTCGGGATAATCGCACCAAGGCATGAGGGATACATCGAAATCGCCTGAACCCGGTAAGATAATCCAGCGTGTGGTGTGTCCCGCCTCTTTCCAATCGGCCATGGCTTGCAGGAGGTGGGAAAAATACTCTTGGCCACCCAGTAAACGCAGGCAGACCAAGCCCGACCCTTGGAGCACCTGGAGCACAAACTCGTCGGCTGCCATGGGATGGCGTAGCCCACCCGCGTGGATCAGCCGCAGACCGTCACCAGCCAGTGGCTTCCATGTTTCTGCGACAGCAGCCAGTTCCGTGTCTGCGCAACTAGCAAAAACTATAGTGCCGGGTGTTTGTTCAACAGGCTGGTAAATAAGTTCGGCGTCCAGCCCGCCCGGCTCAGCGTCGGTGTAGTGCATGGGCGGTGGGTTAGTGCCAGTGGGTGCCGGTGATACGGCTCAGGATGGCGGCAGCTTGTCCGCGCTGTGGGTGGTAGCCAATAAAGACTAACGATGAATCACCCGAGCCCGAGGACACCCTGGCGAAGTAAGCGTTCACGCGGGTGCGAACGGCCTGCACCACCAGAGGGAAATCCTTCCCTGCGACAGAGACTCGCCCTTTGGCTCGCAGGATCGGTTCGGTCGAGCACACTTCTTTGACAGCTTCTTTGATTTTGGCGGCATCCTGAGGCTGGTGCGTGTGCAGGGTGAAACTCTGCCAACCCGTATCATGTGCGTGAAAATGTTGGTGGGTTTCATCGCTATGTTCGTGGCTATCGAGCTGGCCGTGCTGGTGCCCGTCGAAGGTGCTTTGGTCGGCAGGCGGAGCATCCATCGGCATCGGAGCCGAATGCACAGGTCCGTGGTGGTGATGGTGGTGCCCATGTCCGCCGTGCCCGTGGGGAGTGCCATGCAGGTTGAGTCCCATCGAGAGCCGGGGATCCAGTTCACCCCCCCAGGCCAACTCGAGGAAACGCACCTTCGGGCAATACTCTCTCACGAGTTCCTCGGCGCGGATGAGATCCGGTTCAGCGAGATCATCAATTTTGTTCAATACGACCACATCCGCATGTTCTAGTTGCTGGCGAAAAATTCCACCTGTAGAAGACTGATGCGCGGCAGAAGTGGACGCCTCGGCCTCGGCAAAAGAACCTTCCAGCACGAGTGGGGCATCCACCACCGTGATCAGGGCATCGAGATAATAATCATTGCGCAAATCCCGCCAGCCCAACGCCATGATCACAGGCAAAGGGAGAGCCAAGCCCGAAGTTTCCACGAGGATGTGATCCACCTTATTTTTCTCCGCAGCGATCTGTTTCATGCGCGGCACGAACAGCTCCTCCACCGTGCAACAGATGCAGCCGCTGGAAATTTCAAATAGGGGCGTCCCCCCCTCCTCGCAGGCTTGAGCCAGCAGCGATCCGTCCACGGAGACATCGCCAAATTCGTTCACGATTACGGCCAAGCGTTTATCGCGGACTTGGCCCAAAAGGTTATTGATCAGAGTGGTCTTACCAGCTCCGAGAAAACCGGTGACGAGGGTGACGGGTGTTTTCATCGAAAATTTATTATGACCATGGATCCCAGTTTGTCGAATAGGAGATGCTACACCGTGAAATTCCTATGCCCTTCTTAGGTGATAAAACGGATCGAAAAATACGGCCTCTGTCGTATCTTTACCTACGAGTTCACACACTTCATTTGCCTCCCTACTCAACTGGAACGAAACCGCTCAAATTCGTGAATGTTGCAGTGATGAACAAGTCTTTGCCCATGTGCTCGATCTGGTGGATCAAGTTTTGACTCGTCACCAAATCACACTCGAGGTGCAAGAAGAAAGAACCACCCAGATTTCAGAACAAGAACCACAACCGACACGACAACCGCTTGACCCCACTGTGCCGTCACGAATCATGATCGTGGACGATGATCCGATTATCATGGTGCTCTTGCGAGGTATGTTAGCCCCCCTGAAATCTGAGCTATCCTTTTTTGATAGCCTTTCGTGCTATAACGAACTCGGGCGGCTCCACGCCAACAATCTCCCTTTCCCGGATGTCATTATCATGGATGTGAACATGCCTGAGTTGGATGGTGGCGATCTCTACCGTGAAATCCGCCAGCTCCATGAATCCCACAAGACACCGATTCTGTTTATCAGCTCCAACACAGAGTGGATGGATGTCGTCAAACCATTCCCGGGCGAGAGCATGATCGGATTTCTGCCAAAACCTTTGGATACCGAGGCGATGATACAATCGGTCAAAGACCTCTACGCTCGCACGCAGTCGCACGGAAGCCACAGCGAGCTACGCTCAGAAATTGGTATGCCTACCATCCTTCGTAAAGCGGCGTAAACCCAGAATAGGCTATAGTAAGCGACGGGTGTAGCAGGCTGACATGTTTCGTGTTTGTGCTTCGTCCGTTTGATCAGGTAGCTTGCTTTTTCGGCCTGCATTTGATGCACATTTTTTCATGACGCAGATTTTTATTAAGCTTCTATCTAACTGCCAATACTCTACGCCATTTCCATCAACACAAAAAAACCTATTATGCTCTCTGTGAGGATTTGGAGCCGGGGTATTGGATGGGTTAAATGCCATCGCCGTCCACGCCTTGGAGGGTGAACACTTCCTGTTTTGTGACCGGGCGTCCACGGAGGACGGCTTCGAGCGTGGCCTGATCCATCAGACGCACGACGAAGTTGCGAATATCCAGAAAAACACGGCGGAAACGGCAGTGTGCTTCTTGGCTGCATGGCGCGTAGTGTTCGATGGAAACACAGTCTATCGGTGCGAGGAATCCGTCGAAATATCGCACGACTTCGCCCATGGAAATATCGGCTGGGGCGCGGCTCAGGGAGTAGCCGCCTTGCTTGCCGGGCAAGCTGGTGACCCAACCTTGTTTCTTGAGGTCGAGCATGATGTGTTCGAGGAATCTTTTCGGGACATCATTGGCTTCCGATAGTTGGCGGATGGAGATGGGTGGACGACCATAATGATCCGCCAGCATAAAGAGGACGCGCAGGGCGTAATCGGAGCGGCGAGACAGTTGCATCGCGGTAGGCTAGCTCAAAACGAGAGTATTTCACGCGTCTTTTTTATGGGTTACCTGAAAAGCGCTCGCAAAAAATACAAGTGCTGCATAGGAATGAAGTAACGACATGACCCAAACATCTCGACGCCGCTGGAAAGATCATTGGACGAAAAGTGTCCGAGCAGTCTCTTCAGTAGCAGCCCGAGATTTGAGTTTTTTCCCAGTAGCAAAAATCTTTTCCTCGTATTCTAGGAGTTCAGCGTTTGCTGATGCCAAAGCAGGCCTCAATGTAGCGTTGCTGGGGTTTCCTCAGGCCATGGCGTATGCACTGATTGCGGGATTGTCGGTGTCTTACGGTATTTTTTGCGCTATCGTGGCGCCTGTGGTGGCAGGACTCTTTAGCAGTAGCCGCCATGTGATGGTGGGGCCGACGAATGCAACAGCAGTGATGGTGTTGAGTGCCCTGATCACTATGCCTCAGAGTATCCCACGGCTAGATGCTGTGCCTGTGCTTTGCCTGTTGATTGGTGTATTTCTGGTGGCGGGGGCGATTTTCAATGTAGCCGCTTTGATTCGTTATGTGTCGCGCACCGTGGTGACCGGGTATGTCTCTGGTGCAGCCTGTTTGATCATCGTCAACCAGGTTCATTCGGCACTCGGTTATGCGGTGCCGCACAGTGCTACCCTCTTCGACGCGCTGGGGAATATGGCCAAGAACCTGCCTCAGGCACACTGGCCTTCGGCGGCAATCTCGGTGATGACGCTGCTGCTCTGGTGGCCTTTTGCAACACGGTGGAAAAAACTGCCGGGGGTGGCTATCGTGATTGTGGTGATGTCCCTGCTGACTTGGGTGGTCGGTCTCTATTTTATCGAGTGGCGTGTGGAATGTCTGACCCCCGTGGTTTCAAGCTTGGACTGGATTCAAGTGCCCTCTTTGACTTGGAAGTCTATCAGCCTTTTGGCTAGTTCAGCGTTAGCAGTTTCTATCTTGGCTTCGCTGGAAGGTATATCGGTGGGCAAAACACTGGCTGCCCGCTCAGGAGAAAGGATGGATTCTAACCAGCAAATGTTGGCGCTGGGTCTAGCCAATGCCGCCTGTGCCTTTGCGTCGGCTATGCCTGCATCTGGCTCCTTGACGCGCTCTGTCCTCGGTGTGAGCAGCGGTGCCATGACGCCCTTGGCAGGGATCTGGAGCGGAGCAGTTGTGAGCGTCATCACCATTTCGCTAGGGTGGACGATCGGGTTCATCCCCAAGCCTGTGCTGGCTACGCTGGTCATCATTGTCGGCTTCTCACTTTTCAACCGGAAGCAGATACAATTCAGTCTGAAATCAACCAAATCCGATGCTGCCACTTTTGTGGTTACTTTTATAGCGTCGTTGCTCTTTCCTCTCGATGTGGCGGTTTATATGGGGGTCGGTTTTTCCATCGTTCTTTTCCTTCGCAAGGTCGCTACGCCCGAGTTGCTCGAATACACTTTTAACGACGAGGGAAACCTCTGCGCCATGGAGCACAAACAGGAGCGCATGGACCCGCACATCTCTATCGTGCATGTGGAGGGGGAACTATTTTTTGGCGCAGCGGAAATTTTCCGCGAAGAAATTGGCCGTGTCTGCGCCGACCCAAATTTGAAAGTTGTCATCCTGCGCATGAAAAATGCCCACCATCTCGATGCCACTAGCGTCATGGCTCTGGAGGAACTCGTGCGATTCTTGCGCGACAACAACAGGCACTTGATCGTCAGCGGCGCCCAGTTGGATATCCTGCGCGTGCTCAAAAACTCGGGGCTTCTCGATATCCTCGGCAAAGAAAATATCTTTGCAGCTTCTCCCAAAAACCCGAATCTCGCCACCCGAGCCGCCCTCAAACGCGCCCAGGAATTGCTGGGGGGTGTCCACCCAGAGGTCCGCATTTTCTACGACCCCAAAAAATCAGCCGTAACTACAGCCACCACCGGCGCAGCGGCCCAGGTGACAACACCGTGATTTTTTACTCCAGCACGCATTCGCTCTTGACTCCACCATGCCACATAATCCTTACTAATAGCCATATCGCCCCTTGCCCATTTTTTTAATCTGTCGGGTGCGAGTAAAAGAAGGAGAACTTTATGATTCAGAAAATTGACCACCTCGGTATCGCCGTGAAATCCCTCGACGAGTCTATCCTCTACTACGAAAAATCGCTCGGACTCAAGTGCGAGCATGTCGAAGAGGTCGAATCCCAAAAAGTCCGCACAGCCTTTTTCGATGTCGGCGGCACCCACATCGAGTTGCTGGAGCCTACTTCGCCCGAGAGTCCCATCGCCAAGTTCCTCGAGAAAAACGGCGAGGGCATCCACCACATCGCCTTCAAGACGGATGACATCACAGGCCAGCTCAAACAGGCCTCTGACTCAGGTGTGAAACTCATCCACGAGACCCCCTTCGAGGGAGCGGGCGACAAGCTCGTTGCCTTCCTGCACCCCAAATCCACTCACGGTGTCTTGACTGAGTTTTGCGCCTGCAAAGCTTAATCAGATTTCCTCAACCAACGCAGAGAGAGAGACATAATTTTATGCCAATAGACAAAAAGAAAATGGATCAGCTCGCCACCAAACGCCGCAAGGCAGTGGTCGGCGGTGGTGAAGACAAGCTCAAAGCCCGTAGAGACAAGGGGATCATGACCGCACGCGACCGAGTGCTCTCCCTTTATCAGCCCAACACCTTTCAAGAAGTGGGCATGCATGTGCAGCACCAGTGCCACAACTTCGGTATGGAGACCAAAGAGCTACCCGCTGATGCCGTCATTACTGGCGTTGGCTATGTAGATGGCCGCCCAGTCGCTGTGGCCAGCCAAGATTTCACCGTAGCCGGTGGGTCTCTCGGCAAGATGCACGCCTATAAAATGTGCGAGATCATGAAGTATGCCTCCAAAGCTGGCATGCCTTTCATTGCCTTCAATGACTCGGGTGGAGCCCGCATCCAAGAGGGTGTCGAGTCCCTCTCCGGATACGGACAAGTCTTCTTCCGCAATGTCCTGCTCTCGGGTGTCGTCCCGCAGATAGCTGTCATCGCTGGCCCATGCGCTGGTGGTGCCGCCTACTCTCCTGCGTTGATGGACTTCCTCATCATGGTCAAAGAGCAAGCCAACATGTTCATCTGCGGCCCCGATGTCATTCAGGCCGTGACAGGACAGAAGACCACCATGGCGGAAATCGGCAGCGCAGCAGCCCATGCGACCACCAGTGGCAACATCCACTTCGTGGCTGACAGCGACGAGCACGCCCTGCAAATCGTCAAGCGCTTGCTCTCCTACCTGCCATCGAACAATATCATGGATCCTCCGCACGAGTTGGACACCAAGCTCTCGCTCACGAAGCATCCCAGCATCGAGCAGTTTATCCCCGCTGACCCCAAGACTCCTCTGGATGTCCTCCAGATCATCGGGAAAATATTCGACGCCGGATCGTTCTTCGAAGTCCAGAAAGATTTCGCCAAGAACATCGTGGTCGGATTTGCCCGACTCAAAGGCATGGTGGTCGGCGTCGTCGCCAACCAACCCAACTTCAAGGCTGGTGTGCTGGATATTGACGCCTCGGACAAAGGCGCCCGTTTCGTGCGCTTCTGCAATGTGTTCAACATCCCGATCATTACCCTCGTAGATGTCCCGGGCTTCCTCCCCGGCGTGCAGCAGGAGAAGGGTGGTATCATCCGCCACGGCGCGAAGATGCTTTTTGCCTATGCGGCGGCCACTGTGCCGAAGCTGACGCTCATCCTTCGCAAAGCCTACGGCGGCGCCTACCTCGCCATGTGCAGCAAAGATATGGGAGCCGACTTCGTCTATGCGTGGCCCACGGCCGAGATCGCTGTCATGGGTGCAGAAGGCGCGGTCAAGATCCTCTACAAGGAAAAGATCAAATCCGCCGCCGACCCGAAGGCCACCGAAGCCGAGTTGGTCAACGACTATCGCGAGACATTCGCCTCCCCCTACCAAGCCGCCAGCACAGGCATGGTGGACGATGTGATCGAGCCCGCAGAAAGCCGTATGATCTTGGCGATGTCCCTGCGGAACACACTCTCCAAGCGCGAATCGCGCCCACCCAAAAAACACGGAAATATACCTCTATGACGACGACCACCACCACAACGGCGCCTGCATCACTGCAAGCGCTCCCAGAACATGTCCGTGTGATCATCACCGCAGCCGTCGCGTCCCTGTTCGACGGCCAAGGGCGGGTAGTGGATGTCACCGAGATCACCATTGATCCCCGCTACCAGCAGTGGGGCATGGAAGGACGGCGCATGCAGCTCTCCTCCCATTTTGTCAGGTAAACAACCATCGAAATCACCAACAAAAAAATAAATCTTATTATGAAATATCTCAGAATCTCCATCGAAGGTAAAACTTACGAAGTCGGCGTCGAAATCCTCGGCGAAACAGCCGCTCCCGCAGCAACGCCAACTCCTGTCTCAGCCCCCGTGAGTGCTTCGGTGAGCGCACCAGTTGCCTCTGCCGCAGCTCCCGCAGCCAGTGCTCCTGGCGATGTGACCAGCCCCTTGGCTGGCCGCGTCGTAGCCATCGGCGTGGAAGTCGGTCAAACCGTCAAAGAAGGGGATCAGATCTTGACCCTCGAAGCCATGAAGATGAACACCTTCGTGTGCGCCTCGAAATCCGGCACTGTCTCGGCCATCAAAGTAGCCGTGGGCGATGCGGTGTCCGAAGGCCAGGGCATGATCACCATTTCCTGAGACTTCCTGAGTTCGTTTTGATTTGGGCTCGCTCCTCTTGATTGTAGGGTGAGCCCTTTCTTATGTAGAGCCTGTCCGCAAGGACGGCATTTTCAAAAAGCTCTATGGCCACCATTCATT
>DYRQ01000082.1 GCA_020718645.1 Verrucomicrobium spinosum | reverse complement strand
GCCAAGATGCACCTTCTGCCAAAATAGTCAGTATTAAGGACTGACCCCTTTTATGAGTATTTACGCAGGCGTGGTGGGGGCAGTATTCAGCATTCAGTCGTCAGAAGTCAGAATGGAAAAACAGTCTGTGCCTCGGAGGTGAACCTTCCCCATTCTGCGTAGAATTTTTGACGGGATGGATAGAATTTCAGGATGGGAAAAGTTCGCATAAGAGCAGAACGGGAGCTTTCAACCCGTGTTATGCGGCATATTTCCGAGAGTCGTTGACTGGGCTGGTGCGGCACCGTATAGGGAGCGGCATGTATCAGTTGCTTCAGACCTGCGGCCAGGCTCGCCTCGGCACTTTGACTACCACTCGTGGAGTGGTGGAGACGCCCGTGTTTATGCCCGTGGGAACGCAGGGATCCGTGAAGGCTGTCTCCCCGATGGAACTCGAAGAGATGGGTTATGGGATTATCTTGGGCAACACCTACCACCTCATGGTGCGCCCCGGCGTGGAGGTGGTGCAAGAACTGGGCGGGCTGCATCAATTTGCCGGGTGGCGTGGTTCGATGTTGACGGACAGTGGCGGCTATCAAGTTTTCAGTCTGGGAAAATTGCGCAAACTCAGTGACGAGGGCGCGCAGTTCCAGAGTCATGTTGATGGAGCCCCACTTTTTCTTGGGCCGGCGGAGGCTCTCGATATTCAAGCGGGTTTGGGCAGTGATATTGCGATGCTTTTCGACGAGTGTCCAGCGTGGGATGCCGGACGGAGCCAAGTAGAAAACGCGGTGCGGCGCACGCTGCTCTGGGCCAAAAAGAGCCGTGAACATCTGGCCACGCACAAGAGGCTGGGGCAGTTCCATTTTGCTATCGTGCAGGGGGCGGGCTACGGGGATTTGCGCAAGAGCTGCGCCGAGGAGTTAGCAGCGCTGGATTTCGACGGCTACGCCATCGGTGGTGTGAGTGTCGGCGAACCCGAACCTGAGATGTTGGAGGCTATCGAGAAAGCCGCGCCGCATTTGCCTGTTCACAAAGCGCGTTATGCGATGGGTCTGGGCATGCCGCACCAGATGGTCGAGATGGTGGCGCGTGGGGTGGATATGTTTGATTGCGTGCTCCCGACACGCTTGGCTCGCAACGGGACAGCTTTTGTGGAAGATGGCATGCTCAACCTTGAAAATGCCTGCTATATCCGGGATCGTGGGCCGATCGAAGAGGGTTGTGCCTGCTACGCGTGCCGCAATTTTTCGAGGGGTTACATACGCCACCTGATCAAGGCAAAAGAAATACTTGGAATGAGACTGGTCAGTCTGCATAACTTGGAATTTTACGCCCGGCTGATGCGCAGGGTTCGCCAGACAATTGCGGCGGGCACCTTCGAGGCGTTCCGCACAGAATTTTGCGGACGGTTCAAGCATCGAGGCCCCGCGTTAAAAGGAGACAACTATGATAATTGACAACTCTTTGGTTGAACTGTTCTTGATGATGGGACCGACTCCCACAGCACCGGGCACTGTCTCAACGGCGCCTACTTGGACCTCATTCATGCCCATCGTCCTGATGTTTTTGATGATGTATCTGCTGCTTATCCGCCCCCAGCAGAAACGCGCGAAGGAGCACGAGCAATTGGTCAACAGCATTGACACGGGCGACGAGGTGGTCACCGCCGGGGGCATCCTCGGCACTGTCACCAACCGCAAGGAAAAGACGCTAGTGATCAAAGTGGCCGATAATGTCCGCATTGAGGTGCTGAAATCCGCCATCCAGACAGTCAAGAAACCCGATGGAAGAACCTCGACCAACGCCGCTTGATCGGCCCTCTTTTTAATTAATAACTGCTAGCCTAACCCTATACACCTCGACCCATGACTACCGTCCTTTTCTTCGGAGGCATTGTCTTCCTCGCCCTTTTTGTGTGGTATCTCGCCGCTACGGATCAGCGCACCCGCTTGCGGGCTGGGCTGCTGCTCTGGATCAGTGCGATTCTCCTGTTCGGGGCGTCTGTCTATCCACCGAAAGAAAACATCCGTCTCGGACTGGATCTCAAAGGTGGCAGTTCGTTCACGGTAGAACTCGAGGGAGAGCCGAGCGCACAGGCGTTGCAGGAAGCTGTCGGGGTGATCCGCAAACGCGTGGATAAATTTGGCGTGGCGGAGCCTCTCATCCAGCCTTCAGGAATTAACCGGATTATCGTGCAGATTCCCGGCATGGAGACCGCCCAGAAAGCGGCGGCGCGCACCCAACTCGAGAAAGTGGCTAAGTTGGATTTTCGCATGGTGCATGAGCGGAACGAAGAGGAGTTGCAAAAGATCGCGCAAGGGGGAGCCGTGCCACTGGGCTATGAGCTTCTCGACATCATCGAGACTCGCGAGGGAAAAGAATTTCGGGAAAAAGTGCTGGTGCGCAAACGCGTGGAACTCTCGGGCAATCTCGTGTCCAGAGCCTTCCGATATGTAAGTCCTACGGGTGAATCGGGTGTCTCGCTCGAGTTCAAGCCCGAGGGTAAAGAGCAGTTTGGAAAGATAACCGAAGCCAATGTGGGTCGCCGCATGGCGATCGTGTTGGATAACGAGGTGCGGAGCGCCCCGGTTATTCGCCAAGCTATTTATGCAGGTTCTGCAGAAATCTCGGGTAGTTTTACCCCGCAGGAAGCTGAGGAATTGGCCAGCGTGCTGGAGAACCCGCTGGAGACACCGGTCAAAATCATCGAAGAACGCGCCGTGGATCCGAGCTTGGGTAACGACTCGATCAAGAGCAGCCTCGTCGCTGCTGTGGTGGGCTCTCTGGGTGTGGTGCTGTTCATGCTCGTCTATTACCGGTTCCTCGGTGTGGTGTCCGTGCTCGGCCTCATCGTGAATCTCGTGATTTTGTTCGGGCTACTGGCGCAGTTCCATTTCACCCTGACGCTGCCAGGTATTGCTGGTATTATTTTGACCGTTGGTATGGCAGTGGATGCGGGCGTGCTGATCTACGAGCGCATCCGCGAAGAGATGGCGCTGGGCAAGCCAGTCGAGGCAGCTGTGAGTGCCGGATTTGACCGCGCCTTCAGTTCCATTTTGGACGCCAACTTGACCACTATTATCACCGCTGTGATCCTGTTTTATCAAGGGTCGGGCGCCGTGCAGGGTTTTGCAGTCACGCTGACTCTCGGCATCCTTGGCACGCTTTTCTCTGCGCTCATCGTGACGCGCAATATGATCGAGTGGCGGGAAGTGTTGCCCGGCGGCTTGAAAAAGCTGACCATGATGCAATTGGTGTCCAACACCAAAATAGATTTTATAGGTATCAAGACCCCGTGTGTAGCTATCTCCGTGCTGATGGTGCTGGTCTCGGCAGTGTCGCTGGTGGTCAAGGGAGACAGAGCTTATGGTGTAGATTTCACGGGGGGTGAAGCGCTAACTTTGACCTATTCACAAAAACAGGATGTTCCGGCACTTCGTGCTGCCCTCGATCAGTCCGGCGTCAAAGATTACACACTGCAACCGCAGAAATCCCCCGACGGTGTTTCCGAGTCGGTCTATATCCGCACCAAGTTTGGCGAAGCTGACAAGGCAGAGTCTGTGCTGACCGAAAAATTCCCGCAGGCTGGATTTCAGCGTAAGACGCTGGACAAAGTGGGTGCCGTGGTGGGTGAGGAGTTAAAATCGCAATCGCTGATTGCCCTGACCTTGAGTTTGCTCGGCATATTGGCCTATGTGTCGTGGAGGTTTGAGTTTGCGTTTGCTGTTGGAGCGCTCTTGGCAGTTGCACACGATGTGCTCATCACAGTGGGCGCGTTTGCGTTGTTTGAGCGCGAGTTATCATTGACCGTGGTGGGTGCTGTGCTTGCCATTGCTGGTTACTCGATCAATGACACCATCGTGGTGTTTGACCGGATTCGTGAGATGCTCAAACGCGGCGATGACAAGGCGGACTTGAAGACGCTCATGAACCATGCGCTGAATGCTACGCTGAGCCGCACGGTATTGACCTCTGGCACGACGATGATCAGTGTCTTTGCGCTCTACTTCTTAGGCGGTCCAGTGATCAACGACTTTGCCTTTGCCCTGATGGTGGGCATCGGCGTGGGCACCTACTCTTCGATCTTTGTTGCCAGCCCGATTGTTTACTGGTGGGTGGGTGGACGCGACGAGTGGCTGCGCAAGCAAGTGCAGGGGGCAGAACAGGCAGCAGACGCTATCCAAGCGTGATAGCGTGCAGTTTCCTCGGCAGAAAACTCGTCCTTGGGTTTTCTGCTGGTTGCTGGGTTCTGAGGCACCCGACAGGTTGGAGTGCATAAAATATAAGCCATTTTATCTGATTGATTGTGCTGAAATAGCGTGCTAAAAACTAGAAGTATCCATGTCAGAAGAAGCATCAAATCCAGCACCAGAGAAACCCGCAGAAGGCGGAGGCGGCAGCCAAGTAATTATGATCATGGCGATCATTTCCGTGCTCATGCTCGGTGGCGGTTTTGCCTTGGCCTATTTTGTTCTCCCCAAACAACTCCTCGATATGGCCACCAAAGATTGGCCTAAGCAAGAGGCAGCTCATGCAGAGGGTGACGCCCATGCGGCAGGGGCAGCAGATGGTGGGCATGGCGAGGCGAAAAAGGACGACGGGCATGGCGACGCGAAGAAAGCTGACGCAGGCCACGGCGAGGCGAAAAAGGACGACGGGCATGGCGACGCGAAGAAAGCTGACGCAGGCCACGGCGAGGCGAAAAAGGACGACGGGCATGGCGATGCGAAGAAAGCTGACGCAGGCCACGGTGAGGCTAAAAAAGAAGAGGGTGGAGGGCACGGCGGTGGAGCCGAGGCAGCAGCAGCACCTGATTTCAAGATAGAAGATCTTTTTGTGAACACGGCAGGGTCGCGTGGAGCGCGCACGGCGAAGGTGTCGCTCTCGATCGAGGCAGATAAGCCAGTGCTGGACGAGATGACAGCGCGCAAGCCGCGGATTATTGACACTGTATCCATGGTTATTGGGAGCAAGAGCAGTGATGAGCTTACGGCGCCCACGACTCGAGCCA
The DNA here is from genome assembly GCA_020718645.1 of Verrucomicrobium spinosum. Taxonomy (GTDB): domain Bacteria; phylum Verrucomicrobiota; class Verrucomicrobiia; order JADLBR01; family JAIBCM01; genus DYRQ01. Next base: position 6,965 of record DYRQ01000082.1, on the reverse strand, counting down.
CGCTGCGTTCGGAACTGATCGCTACGCTCAACGCCATCCTAACCAAAGGCAAAGTGGGCAACATTTATTTCCTGGAACTCCTGATCCAGTGATGCCATGGCCGAGAATAACGATCAGTCGGCAGAAGTAGTAAGCCAGTCCGAGGTTGAGGAAATCCTCAAGGCCATAGCGTCCGAGGCGAGCGAGACGCAGGTCATCGGTGCAAAGAAAAAAACAGCATCTGGGGAGGAGATGGATTTTCATCGTCCTTCGATTCAGATATATGATTTTCGCAACCCCCAGTTTTTGACCCCCGCCGAGCTGCGGCGTCTGCGTATCAAACACGAGGAGTTTATCCACAATTTGGCCTCTGGTTTTTCGATATTTCTGAGGGCCGATTTTGCACTGACCATGTCGCGCTTGGAGACGGTGCCGTTCCGTAATCTCTTGGATAACGCCGGTGTGCCGACACATGTGACGCTCTTCCGGTTGAATCCGTTGAAAGGCATCTGCCTTTTTGACATATCCCCGCGCTTGGGGTTGACCTGTATAGATCGTCTGGCAGGTGGTGGCGGACATTCGGTGAAAGTGGAGCGTGAGTTCACGGATGTGGAGAAGGTCATTCTCGACAACCTGATAGCGCTGGCTCTTTCTGAATACTCTGACAGTTGGTTGAAATACAAACGGCTGGATTACGAGATTCTCGAGCATGAAAATACGGTGCGATTCCTCAATATCGTAGATCCGGACGATGTGATGTTATTGCTGGAGATGGAAGCGCGCTTTGGTGACTGTGTGGCGCCGATTCGGTTTGTGATTCCCTACCACGCCATCGAGGAGATGGTGCTGCAGATGATGGCAGAGATCAGCCGTGAGGAACCGCTGCCGCCGACGGCGCCAGCGATGCCGTCGAAGGACGACGCGAATTTCTACGAGATTCCAGTGCCCATGTCGGTGCATTGGCGCGGATTTTCTCTGAAGCTCCGCGAATTGCGCTCCTTGCAAGTAGGCGATGTTTTGATGCTGGATCCCAAAAAATGTGACTTGGCGTATGTGGACATGGGCGTGATCCAAAAATTCAGAGCCAAGGTTCGTAGTGAAGGTCCGACAGTCGTGGCCGAGATAGTCAATAAGATACGGTAGAGAAAAAATTATGGCAGAAAATGATTTGATATTGGACATACCCGTGGGGCTCAGCGTGGAGCTGGGACGCACGCAGATGAAGGTGCGCGAGGTGATGGGTCTAGCGCCCGGCACCGTGATCGCTCTTGAAAAAGAGGTCAACGATCCCGTGGATCTTTATGTGAACGGACGCTTGGTGGCAAAAGGCGAGGTCGTGGTCGTGGACGACTCGCTCGGCATCAAAATCACAGAAGTTATCTCCTGACGCTGGAGGAGTCGTGATCAGCGAAATCCCTCTTTGGCGCTGGTTGATGCTGGCCGTCCTGATGGCAGGTGTCGTAGCCGCGTGGATCTGGTCGCTCAAAAGACAGGGGGGACTTCGCTTTCTTGTTGGTCAAAGCGGTGAATTGCGGGTGAAAGAACGGGTTTTTTTCGACGCGAAAACGGGAGTCGTCTTGTTGAATTGTCGCGGGTGCGATTATCTGGTGGCTTTTTCTCCTGGTGGCGTGGCTTGGCAGATTATTCCTATTGCAGACTCTGAGGAAAAGGCGGTGGTATCGTGAGGTCTCTCTTGGTGTTGATGCTGGTGCTTGTCGGCGGAGTTCTGGTTGCGCCTGCGCAGACTGCTAGCGTGCCCACGAATCTGAATATCACCTTGAATACGGGGGCAGCCACGGGAACTGAAACTCTGAGCCTGCCGCTGCAATTGTTGTTCATCTTCACGATTCTGAGCCTTGTGCCAGCGATCATCATGATGACGACCTCGTTTGTGCGCATAGCCATTGTGTTCTCCTTTCTGCGCACGGCACTGACGCTGCAACAGCCCTCCAACCAAGTGCTCATTGCACTCGCGCTGTTTCTGACCTTTTACATCATGGGCCCCACGGTGCAGAACTTGAACGAGCAAGTGTTGACACCGCTCCGGGACGGGACGATTACCTTCGAGCGAGCCGTCGAAGTGTCCTCGGGTGAGATGAAGTCGTTCATGCTCCGCTATTGCAAAGAGAAGGAGTTGAACCTCTTTGTGGATATGTCGCAGAAGGAGATCAAAGTGGATCGGCCAGAAGATCTGCCGATTACGGTCGTGATGCCAGCTTTCATGCTATCGGAGTTGAAGACCGGATTCCAGATGGGGTTGTTGGTGCTGCTCCCATTTTTGGTGATAGACATGGTGGTGTCGTCGGTGCTGATGGCCTTGGGTATGATGATGCTGCCGCCGCCGATTGTGTCGTTGCCGCTCAAGATCATGATTTTTGTCTTGGTAGATGGTTGGACACTACTGGTGCGTTCGCTGGTGGAAAGCTTCAGGATATAGCCGTGGAGAGAGAGCTATGAATGCGGACAGCCTCTACGAGATCGTGAAAATCTGTCTTTGGAACGCCCTGATCATCATGTCCCCCATGGCCGTGGTAGCCGTGGTGGTGGGCACGCTAGCGGGTTTCTTGCAAACGATCACATCGTTGCAGGAACAGAGTTTGAGTTTTGTTCCAAAACTGTTGGCGGCTGTGGCTGTGTTGTGGTTGCTGGCGCCTTGGATGACCGAGCAACTCGTGAATCTGATGACCCTCTTTTTCCAGCGTATCGCCGAGATCGGACGATGACCCTTTTTTATAATCCGCTAACTTTCATGTTGCTGGCGGCGCGGCTGTCAGGGTTGTTGCTGGCGTTGCCTGGTGTGAACGAGACCAATGTTCCGCGTTTTGTGCGTGTGGCGATCATTCTCTGGATCACCGTGCTGCTGGTGCCGCTGCTCCCGGATCCTACACTATCGGCGATGTTGGCAGTAGATGCTGTATATCATGTGGCGTGCGAATTTGTGGTGGGGATTGGGCAGGGGATGATCGTGCGTGTGATATTCTCGGGTTTCCAATTTGGCGGTGCCATCGTGGATAGCGAATTGGGTTATACAGCAGCGCAGCAGATCAATCCCTACAACCCGCTGAGCGGCGGTGTTTTTGCGAGGGTGTTCATGCTAGCGGGACTGTTTTATTTCTGGGCATTGGACTATTTGCCGTTGACGGTGGAGGCACTTCGCGGAAGCTTGGATCTCCTGCCGTTGGGCACAGTTTCGAACCCGCTCGGCGATGTGCAGAATTGGGTGCGGCTGGTGGCCTCGACCATCGTGGGAGCGGTGGTGCTTTGCGCGCCGGTGTTTGCCCTGAATTTTTGTATCACTATAGCGTTGGGTTTTCTGGCAAGGGCGGTGCAGGGCATTAATATTTTTTACGAAAACTTCACCTTCAAGTTGGTGCTGGGATTGGCTGGGGTGACACTGGTATTTTTGCCAATTTTGCTCTATATTATCCGTGTGCAGATGGAGACGATCGTGCCTGAGATGACCCGTTTTTTCCAGTCGCTCGCGGCTGTGAATGCCTGATAGGATAGCGCATGGCCGATGACAAAACAGAGCCAGCAACACCGAAGCGGCTTCGCGAATTGCGCGAGAAAGGCACCGTGGTGCGGAGCAATGACCTGACCGCCGCGGCTGTGTTGGGGGTGGGGTTGTTCGGGCTAATGGCCGTAGGGTCGCAGCTTTCGGGTGGATTGGCAGACTTGATGCGTGCGACATTTTCCGAGATTTCCAAAGCGCCCTTTGATTCACAAGTCATCTATCCCGTCAGCCTGTTGCCGCAGACGAATATAGCCTTGGCCATGGGGCTCTTCTTGGGCGCGCTCTTTTTAGTCTCGGCCGGCGTGCAGCTTGCCCAAGTTGGGTTTCAGTTGATGGGAAATTCTTTTTGGGAGAACAACTGGAGCCGGCTCAACCCGGTCACTGGATTGCAGCAGATGTTTTCCTTGCGCAAGCTGGTCATGTCCCTCCAGTCGCTTGCCAAGTTGCTGGTGATAGCGGTGTTTGCCTGGCTGGCGGTGCAGAGCATGTTGGACGCCGATATTTTTCAACGGCCCGTGCACCCGCTCGAGTTTGGGGATTTCATGGTGCAGGTGGCATGGACAGTGGGTTGGCGAATTTTGGTCGGGCTCTTGGTCATAGCCGCCATAGACTATGGCTACCAAAAGTGGCAGTTCATCAAAGATAGTCGCATGAGCAAGGACGAGATCAAAGACGAGTTCCGGCAACAGGAAGGTTCGACGGAACTCAAGGGGAAACTACGAAGCCGTCGTCGTGAATTGTATTCCAAAGGCATGAAATCGGTGCGCCGTATGCTCGAGGATGTGCAAGACTCCACCATCATCGTCACCAACCCTACCCACTTTGCCGTCGCCCTGCGCTATGTCCGTGGGGAGACACCGGCACCGGTCGTTATGGGCAAAGGCACGGGACGCATCGCCCAGCGCATCAAAGAGGCAGCCATTGACTGGCATGTGCCGATCATGGAGAACAAACCGCTTGCGCAAGGGCTTTACAAAATGGCTCCTGTAGGGGAAACCATACCTGTGGAATTTTATCAGGCCGTTGCTGTGCTGCTTGCGGAAATGTATCGCCGCGGCATGGCTGCGCGACCAGAACCATCTCAGGAGGAGGTAGCTTCATCTTGAAGCACGATTAAGGTATGGCCGCTGCTCCCTCTCCTACACCCTCGCCCTCCGCGCCTGGAGTGAAGATGACCTTTGCCCAACAGCTTCTTGCTAGTGGCGAGTTTATCTTTGGGCTGGTGATTCTTTCGGTGGTGCTGATCCTGATTTTTCCGCTGCCCACTTGGATGATAGACGGGCTGCTCGGCGTCAGCTTTGCCATCTCGATCCTCATCATCATGACGATCTCGTATGTCAAGCAACCTGCGGATTTCTTTGTCTTCCCGACCGTGTTGCTGGTGGTCACCCTCTTCAGACTCGGCTTGAACATCGCAACAACCCGCTCGATCCTTTTGCACGCTGATGGCGGAGAATTGATTGCCACCTTTGGGGAGTTGGTGATTGGGGGTAACCCTGTGGTGGGTGTCATCGTTTTCTTGGTGCTGACTATTATTAACTTCATCGTTATCACCAAAGGTGCAGGTCGTGTAGCCGAGGTGTCTGCGCGTTTTACCTTGGACGCTATGCCTGGCAAGCAGATGAGTATTGATGCCGACCTGAACGCAGGAATTATCAATGAGCAGGACGCCCGTTCCCGCCGAAAGAATCTGGAGTTGGAGAGCAGCTTCTATGGGGCGATGGACGGTGCCAGCAAGTTCGTGCGAGGTGATGCTGTTGCGGCGCTTCTGATCACCGCTATCAACCTTGTCGGCGGTTTTGCTGTTGGCATGCTTCAGATGGATCTCACTGCGGCGGAATCCATCCAGAAATTCACGCTCCTAAGCATCGGTGATGGACTGGTGGCACAGATCCCGGCCCTCTTGATTTCCACCGCCGCCGGTATCATTGTGACTCGATCAGCGTCCTCTAAATTTCTGGGCCAAGATGTAGTGCGCCAGCTCATGGGCAGCAATAAGACCCTCTATATCACGGGTGGATCTTTATGGTTGATGATGATTGTTCCCGGCTTTCCCAAGCTGGTGCTATTTGTCTTGGGAGCACTGTTCATAGCTGCTGGTTGGTTCCTCCCAAGTTTTGAGCCTGAGGAGGCTGCCGCTGGGGGTGGTTCCGGCGCGGTGCCGGGTCGTGATGCCAAAGCCCTTGGCGCACCTGGAGCTTTGTTGCCTCAAGAGCAACGCGAGCCCGGTAGTCCTGCTGAGCATTTAGCGATTGAGATTGGATTTGACCTGCTCCCCATCGTGCAGAACAACCTCCAAAACATGCTCGACCGCATCTCGGCCTTGCGACGCAATCTCTCCAGAGAACTGGGTGTCAATATCCCTCCTATTTCCATGCGCGACAACACTGCGATTCCCCCTCACCAATATCGCTTCCTCCTGCGCGGTCACGAAATAGCAATGGGCGAACTCTATCTTGGCCAGATGCTTGCCATGGGTGTTGGAACGCTGACGCGTCCTTTGCGTGGGCGTGTCACCGTCGAGCCTGCTTTTGGTCTGCCGGCGACCTGGATTAGCGAGGCCGAGCGCCGCGAGGCCGAACGCATGGGATACGCTGTCGTGGATCCAGTTTCCGTTCTCATCACGCATCTGAGCGAAACGATCAAATCCAGCACCTGCGATCTCCTCTCCCGCCAAGATACCCAGAACCTGCTCGACTCGCTCAAACAGAGCAACCCCGCGCTGATGCAAGAAATGAACACGCTCCAAGTCGGTCTCGGTCATGTGCATCGCGTGCTTCAGAATCTGTTGGCCGAAGGTCTTTCCGTTCGCGAGCTATCTGTCATTATTGAGAAATTGTGCGACCAGATATCGTTTACCAAGAATCCCGACGAACTCTCAGAGGCTTGTCGCAAGACGCTCATGTTGGAAATTTCCCGCCAACTAGAAATTCGTGGTGGCAAACTCAAAGCTATCACCCTCTCCCCCGATCTTGAGCAGCAGCTAGTCAAGTGCATGCGCCACTCCCAGCAAGAGATAGCGATGGTGCTCGATCCGAACACCGCCCGCATCATGCACGAGCAGTTGAACCTTGGAATTCAAGAGCTTTCCAAAGAAGGTCTCAACCCTGTTCTCCTCTGCTCCCCCATGGTGCGTCTCGGGGTCAAACGCTTCTTTGGTGACACCTTCCCCACGCTTAAGGTGGTCGCCTACAACGAGATTTCTCCCAAGATACAACTGATCCCCGCCCACACCGTGCGAGTGTGATGCACCCAGCGTTTGCACCATATTCCATTTTGCAATAGCACGCGAAGGTTGCAGGTGCGAGACGCAGGCTAAGGGACTTTTTGATCCGTCCACTGACGGATTCTTTCCCCTTTCCGTCGCGTTGTTGAACCAGATTATGCAATTGATAACAGGGTGAATGGAGGGAGGTCTGATTTATCCCAGATTTTGCATTAGACACCATGTTTTCTACTGATGCAGAGCTAA
>DYRQ01000002.1 GCA_020718645.1 Verrucomicrobium spinosum | reverse complement strand
GGCTGGTTCATGCGGCAATTACTAGCGGAGCCCAGCGCCAGCGTCAACACGCTTGTTCGAGCATGCATATAGAATTAATTTGGCAATTCCCAAGAGAAAATGACAGTAGCGGTTAGCTATGTAATTATAAAAATAGTAAAATAGATTTCTCGCTGGACTAGGAGAAAAATGGGCTATCGCCCATACGTGCGGGCGTCTTCCTCCCAATCAAGTTGCTCGTCTATTGATAATTTTTCCCATTGTTCTCGAGCGTAAACCTGAGCTCCTCCGCGAGTCTTTCCTTTCAAAGGGCCGGTAGAATATACTGCACCTTTGGCATTTCCTTCATGCCCTGCCATCTGGCCACTTCGATCAACTAAGTCTTTATAATAAAAGTTAAAACCAGCCGCAGTAGGAGCAGTAATTTCTGCGCTTACTTTTTGACTTCTGCCCTTGCTGTAAAAGTTAGCCTTGGTTTGCCACTCTAGTTGTTCATTGTAGTTCATTTTATCCCACAACCCCCTTGCATACACCTCCCCTTCTCCTTGTGTCTTTCCCTTTAAAGGACCTGTAGCATACATGTATCCTTTTGCTGCATTAGCATGTGATGTCATCTGTCCACTTCTACTGATTAAATCATTTAAAAAGAATTTATAACCACTTGAAGTTATTAAAACTTGCTCCTGTTGTTGTGTAGGTTGAGTTATATTTAAGTTAGTCGCCTGTTGTTTGATAAGTTCACTTTGATCCGCGCTAACTGCGATAGTTTGAGTATTTTGCACAACAGCCTTTGTTGTGCATGGACCTAACATATTTATAATGTCATCAGGTATGTCTCTTTTGGGTATTTTCGCAATACCTGAAGAGTGCATAAGTTTTATATAATCTATTCCAATTTCCTTAATTACAGCTTTGTCATACGACTTTCCTGTTATAGTTACCAAACTAATTTCGCTGTCCACAAAAAGAGATGGTTTTAATGTAGATTTGGAAGTTGTATATTCTGTAGCTGTGATATTTGAGGATGCTTGTGCATTAGTTTCAATATGAGACGAATTGTTTTCTGCTCTTGCTAATTCATGAGAGAACTGAGCCACCATAATGGTAAAAAAATGTAGGGCAAAAAATTTTCGTATAATATGCATAATACAATAATGTGTGTGTTTTGGTTTCAGTAGATGTCAAGTGGTTAATTCAGCCCCAGAGCTGACGGTCTAGTTCGCGGAAGCTGATGGCCAAGAGAAGATGGTTTTCGCTGATGGTAGGAGCGCCGTCGAGGTCGGCTATCGTGCGAGCGACTTTCAGGATTTTGTCATGGGCGCGGGCGGAGATACCCGTGTCGTGGAGGGCATGTTTGAAAATGGAGGTCCCTGCTTCATCCAAGGCGCAAAACTGGCGGATTTCCCGTCCGCTCATGTGCGCGTTGCAGGAGGTTTTTTTCTTGGCTGCTCGGAAGCGGGCTGTTTGCAGGGCGCGGGCAGCTTCGACTCTGGCCCGCACCGTGGCGGAGCTTTCGCCGGTTTCGGCGCCAGTCAATTCGTGGACTTTCACGGCCTCGACAGAGACATGGATATCAATACGGTCGAGCAGAGGGGCGGAGAGTTTGGCTAAGTAGCGGCGGATTTCGTTCGGCGTGGATTTTGATTCGCGGATGGACTTACCGTCGGGCGTGGGATTCATGGCGGCAACCAACATGAACCGGGCGGGGTAACGCATCGTGCCCGAGGCACGGGAGATGGTGACATGACCGTCCTCCAAGGGCTGTCGCATGACCTCGAGAGCCGAACGCTTGAACTCAGGTAGCTCGTCGAGAAAAAGAACGCCGTTGTGGGCGAGGCTGATTTCTCCGGGGGAAGGGTTGCTGCCGCCACCGGCTAATCCCACATCCGAGACCGTGTGATGAACACTGCGGAACGGGCGGCGTGTGACCAAGGATTGTCCCGGGGTCAGCAGCCCCGCCACGCTGTGAATTTTCGTCGTCTCCAAAGCCTCGTCCAGTGCGAGAGCCGGGAGGATGCCAGGGAGTCTTTTGCTGAGCATGGATTTGCCCGAGCCGGGAGGGCCGACTAGCAGGAGATTGTGGCCACCGGCAGCCGCGATTTCGAAAGCTTTTTTGACGCTCTCCTGCCCGCGCACTTCGGCGAAGTCGCTGTCATCGGTGGTGGCTTGATTGAAGAGAGAAGTGGTGTCGAGATGATAGGGTGCAATCTCACGGCGAGCTTCCAGCCACTCCACACATTCGCGCAAGGAGCCGACTGGAATCACTTCGAGACCCTCGACGGCAGCAGCTTCGCGGGCGTTGTCACGGGGCACGATAATGCCCAGCCCCATTTTTTTAGCCTCCAGCGCCATGGACAATACCCCGCGCACGCAACGGACTTCGCCGCCGAGAGCTAGTTCGCCGGTGCAGAGATAACCCGACAACCGGGAACCTGTGATCTGATCGTCGGAGGCGAGGATACCGAGGGCAATGGGCAGGTCGAAGGCGGGACCCTCTTTTTTCAAATCAGCAGGAGCGAGGTTAATGGTGGTGCGCCCTTGCGGGTGGCGGAAACCGGAGTTTTCCATCGCAGTCTTCACACGGTCGCGCGATTCCTTGACAGCAGCATCCGGGAGACCGACCACGACGACGACGAAGTTGCCCCTGCCTGTGTGGACTTCGACTTCCACCGGCAAGGCATCTACCCCGCTAGTGGTTGCGCTAGTGATTTTTGAAACCATGGGATTCCCAGTGAGAAAGAAAAGATGGTTCCAGCCCCGGCGTCAAGCCGTAGCATTTTGGTAGGGAATGGGTCGTCGCCGCCAGACACCGTGCAGGCGAAATCCGAGCGACAGACACCGGTGCCATCTGCATGGAAGAACTCTGCAGCCGAGCATTACTCACCCTCTGCATCCCCGCCATGGCGCGAGGCAAGTCGCCCTGGCATCAACACCCCTTTGCGACACTGTTCGATAAAGGCGATCACCTCCGCCTGTTCAGTTGTCAGTGCGCTGCGATCCAGCGAGGCCAGAGCCTGACTCAGATTATTTTCCGAGAGAAAAAGATCGTGATACAGCTTGCGCACGGCCTTCCGCGCGGCTGGATCCAGTCCCGCCCTACGAAGCCCTACCGTATTCAAACCCGCTAGCGTATTGACCCCTGCAGCCACCATGAACGGCGGCAGATCTTTGCTGATGCCTGCCAGTCCCTGCATGAGCGACAGACGCCCGATCCGTGTAAATTGGTGGATCACTGCCCCGCCACCAATAAAGCAGCGAGCCCCGATTTGCGCATAGCCTGCGCAGAGCACATTGTTGGCCAAGATAGCCCCGTCGTCCACTTGCACATTATGAGCCAGATGCGCTCCAGCCATCAGGAAACAGTTGTTTCCCACGACTGTCTTCGAATCGGGTTTGGTGCCCCGATGCACCGTCACATATTCGCGGAACACATTGCCGTCTCCGATTTCCACGAAAGAAACCGTGCTGCGGTCGAAGGACAAATCCTGCGGCTCACCGCCAATAATGGCCCCATAACCCACTCGGTTATTCGAACCCAAGCGAGTGTGCCCGGTAATCACGGCATGCGCTTGGATCTCGCAGTTATCACCTATCTCGACATGCTCCTCCACGATGGCGGCGGGTCCGACTGTGGTGCCCTTTCCGATTTTTGCGTTGGGGTGGATAACGGCAGTGGGATGTATCATAAGTTATTACAGGTAGCCCGCAGATTTGAAGCTGAACCATCCGCCGGGGCATGCGGGGCTTTTGTGCCCGACGATGATATGGTCAATGAGAGGAATCTGAAGCAGCTTACCCGCCTCGGCAATCTCGCGGGTCAGACGGATGTCCGCCTGGCTGGGCGTGGGGTCGCCGCTCGGGTGGTTGTGCACCAAAAATGCGCCGTAAGCTTTGCGGGCAATAGCGGCCGCAAAAAATTCGCGCGGTCGCACCAGCGCTTCGTTGAGCAGCCCCTTGGAGATTTCTTCCACCCCTTTGAGCTGCAAGCGCGTATCTACCAAAATAGCTCTCACGCTCTCGGCGGTGAGCATCCGCATTTCGTCGCCCAGCAATTTGTCCACTTGCTCAGGAGTCGAAATCACGCGCACGCGCCGCTCTTGCCGTGCGAAGCGCACACCGAGTTCAAAGGCTGCTTTGAGTTGCACCGCCTTGGCAGGCCCGACACCTTTCACCAACGCCATTTCATCCACGCCGGCCTGCGCCAAACCTTGGATGCCGCTGAATTTATCCAGTAATCCCTGACCCACCTGCACAGCAGATAAACCCTGCACTCCTACGCGCAAGAGAATGGCGATAAGCTCCGCCTCGGACATGGCCGATGCACCATGCCGAGCCAACCGTTCGCGCGGTCGGTCTTCTTCGGCCATATCATGTATGCGGGACATGGGGTATCAGAGGCCCGAAGGCACATCTACAAAATCCCAAGGCACGCGGTATTTCTTAGCCAAGTGCGCGGCCAAGGCACGCACGCCAAAAGTCTCAGTAGCATAATGCCCCGCAAGAATCAGGTTCACACCGAGATCATGCGCCGCACCGAAGACCCAGTGGTTAGCTTCACCGGTGATAAAAGTATCTACGCCCTCCGCAGCAGCACGGGCGATCTGATTCCCTGCCCCACCCGTCACGACGCCCACCTGCCCTACCCGAGCAGGTCCAGCAGCGATGGTATGCACCGACCCACCCACCGCTAATTCGACGCGATGAGCTAGTTCTTCGAGAGAGATTTCCACCGAAGCCCGGCGCCCTATCGCCTCGCCTTTTTCATAAAAAAAAGGAGCGGTGCGTCCCAGTCTCAGCGCGCGGCACAACAGCGCGTTATTACCATAAACAGGATGCACATCCAGGGGGAGGTGGGAGCTGTAAACAGCCATATCTGCGTCGAGACAAAGCCGCATTTTTTCGTAGTTCGAACCGGTGATTGGGGTGAAGTCCGACCAGAACAACCCATGATGCACGACGAGCAAATCAGCCCCGAGTTCAGCAGCGGCGCGGAGCACGGGCCAGTTGGCATCCACGGCTGCGGCGATGCGGGTCACCTTGCCAGAGTTCTGCACTTGCAACCCGTTTTTTGCACCAGGGAAATCGGTGATTTCGGCGATGCGCAGGGTGTTATCACACCAGGTAACCAGTTTATCGAGAGTGGCGGTGCTGGCTTTCATTTCACAATTTTTAGAAATTCGCGGAATCGGGGATGATCCGCATCGCCGAGCATCTCAAATACCAGAGACTCCACCGTGCCCACACGGAAGCCGAGTTGTCGGAACTCATCCAGCGCAACACTCTTGTCCTCCGGGCGGCGCGAGCCACAAGCATCGGCAGCCAGCACAGGTCTGACCCCGCGCTGGAGCAGGTCACGAGCTGTCTGCCGCACGCAGACATGAGTCTCAATGCCACAGAGTATCATAGTCTCAGGCAGCGGATCGCACAACACGGGCGAGGAGGAAAAAGAACTTTTTGTAAGCGGGACGACATCGCCGACCGCCTCTGCAACCACAGTAACCGTGTGTCCGAGTTTTTCGGGCAATTGCTCGGTAACCCAGAGCGGCATGGCGAAAAAACGGGCGGCCTCCACCAACCTTGCACATTGCCGAGCTACGAAGGAGGATTTGAAAATAGCGGGCAGCAAGCGCTCTTGCACATCCACCACCAACACTCCAGTCGCAGCAGGTTCCATTCTCCAAGACATACTCCCATCTTGCCCTCCCAACCTCTCTGCCGCAAACCAAAACAGCATCCCGTGCTTTGGAACCTTGAAAAAAATCGGATCAACGCCCATCGTGCGCCTATGAGCAACAAGCTGGATGAGATCATGGCATGGAAACGCGAGGAAATAGCCCGCCTCGAACCCCATGCTACCGAAATGCGCAAAGCAGCACTCAGGCGCGATGATTATCGCGGCTTCCGCCAGGCTCTCACAGGCGAAGGCGTCTCCCTCATCGCGGAGGTAAAAAAAGCCTCGCCTTCTGCCGGGGTGATCTGCCCCGACTTTAACCCGGTGCAACAGTCGAGGGAATACGAGTTCGGCGGTGCGCACTGCCTCTCGATCCTGACCGATGAAAAATATTTCCAAGGCCATCTCATGGATCTCAAGCAAGGGCGGGAACAGATCAAACTGCCTGTGCTCCGCAAAGATTTTATTGTCCACCGCAACCAAATCTACGAGACGATACTCTCGGGTGCCGACTGTCTCCTCCTCATCGTAGCCGGGCTTGACGCCGACCTCCTGCGTGACCTCTACAACGAGGCCAAAGATTTCCAGCTCGATGTGCTGGTCGAGACCCACAACTTGCGCGAGATGGATGCTGCGCTTGATCTCGGAGCTGACCTGATCGGGATCAACAATCGCAATCTGCAATCATTCGAAGTCAACTTGGAGACTACCATTTCCCTAGCCGAGGAGGCCCCTCCCGATGTCCTGCTTGTCTCCGAGAGCGGTATTAAAACCCGTGCTGATGTCGAGGCCGTGGCCGCCGCGGGAGCTGATGCCATTTTAGTCGGTGAGACACTCATGCGCAGCGGCTCGGTGCGAACCAGCATTCGCGAACTCATCGGCGGAGGGGACGAGTCGTGAGTGTGCGAATCAAAGTCTGTGGTATCACCAACGAAGCCGACGCCCTAGCAGCGATCGCCGCGGGTGCAGACGCTCTCGGCTTTATCACACACGCCAAAAGCCCACGGTTCATTGATCTCGAAAAAAATAGCGCATGGATCCGAGCCCTGCCACCGCTGGTGACACGGGTGGCCGTCTCGGTCAACGCCCCTCTCGATGACATTCGCCGCTGGCGTGCGCTCGGCTTGGCCGATGCCTACCAACTCCACGGGGACGAGCCACAAGCCCATGTCGCGGCACTGGCTCCGTCTCGTATCATCAAGGCACTGCGTCCCTCCTCTTTCATCGCAGGAGCTGATTTGGCTAAGTGGGGATGCGACGCCTATTTGTTGGACACGCCTGGCACGAATTACGGTGGCACAGGCCGCACCTGTGATTGGCAGGTAGCCGCGGCCATCCGCGCCGATTCCCCGCGCCCGATCATCTTGGCTGGTGGCTTGGGTCCAGATAATGTTGCCCAGGCCATCGCCGCTGTAAAACCTTTCGCCGTGGATGCCAGCAGCGGTCTGGAGCTTTCTCCTGGCAAAAAAGATCACGCCAAACTGCGCGACTATATCCTAGCCGCAAAACAGGCTGTGTGAACGCAGTCTGAAAAAAGTCTTTGGTCGCACCCCATCTCTGCGCTAGACGCTGCACATAGAAATAATGAAACCTCTGAATCTGATCACACTGTTGGTTGCTCTTGTGGCACTGGCTGGCTGCGCGTGCTCCAAGCCCGTATCAGGGACATCCGCCCCACCCGCCGCCGCTGCGCCAACCTACTCGGAAAAAGGCATAGCCTCATGGTATGGAGGCAAGTGGCACGGGCGCAAGACGGCCAACGGCGAGCGCTACAACAAATGGTCTATGACCGCTGCTCATAAAAAACTTCCTTTCAATACTTGGGTGCAAGTCACCAATGTCGCCACAGGACAAAGCGTGCAGGTGCGGATCAATAACCGCGGGCCATTTCGCAAGAATCGTATCCTCGACCTTTCGCTGGCTGCCGCACGAGAGTTGGGGTTTGAAAAAAGCGGGCTGTGCGAGATCACGCTCACGGTCATCCCTGCCCCCGAAACACCCGCTGACACCAAGCTGGCCATGACCTCGCGCTCCGACAAGAAAGCCAACTGACTATGCTCGGCTTTTTCAAAAAACTCGTGTCGAAAACTGCCGACACTCAAGCCCCTCCCAGCGAAATGGATTGGGAAGAGCTGGAAGCTATGCTGATCCAAGGTGACTTTGGACCTCGCTTTGCGATGGAGTTTGTGGAAACACTGCGCTCTCGCCGCGACTTGCTCAAAGTCGCCGTGGACTTGGCCAACACCGACATTTTCAAACTCGGTCAGATGTTCCGCGAGAAGAAACAGGATTTTGCCGCCGGCTCCATCCCAGACTTTGCCGCGCGCGAGTTGAAAGCTCTTTTTCCTCCCCTGCCAGCCACCACTCTGCAAGGCCCGCCGCATGTGGTGTTGATGGTCGGCGTCAACGGCGTCGGTAAAACCACCAGCGCGGCTAAACTGGCTCACTGGCACCAGCGCCAAGGCAAGCGTGTGCGTCTGGCAGCAGCCGATACTTTCCGAGCGGCTGCCATCGAACAACTCCACACTTGGGGCGAAAGATTGGGCATCCCTGTGACCTCTGCCAGCTACGGTTCCGACCCTGCTGCTGTCGCCTACAGCGCCTGCGATGCTGCACGACAAGAGGGCGCGGATTTGGTCATCATTGACACCGCCGGACGCCAACACAACAAACACAACTTGATGCAAGAGCTGGGCAAAACTTCGCGAGCACTCGCCAAACTCGATCCGAAAGCGCCGCATGAAACTTTGCTCGTAGTGGACATGCACACGGGCGGCAACGCGTTGCACCAGGCTAAGGAGTTTTCCACAGTGGTGCCCATCAACGGTGTCGTCGCTACCAAATGGGATGGTGCCGGTGCTGGCGGCTCACTCGCGGGCATTGCTAAAGAATGTGGCCTCTATCCCAAATGGGTCGGTGCTGGCGAGCAGGCGGATCAATTTTCCCCCTTTGACCCCGATGCCTATGTGGCGCGTGTCCTGAGCACGGAATGACTGAGCACGACTATTTTCTACCGGTCACCGACCTCTGCCAGCGGCTAGACTGGGACGGGATCTTCGGTGCGCCTTCATCTCGCGTTGAGGTGGAACTGGGCGCAGGCGATGGCGGTTTCGTCGCCGCCATGGCACAGAGCAACCCGGATACCCACTTCCTCGCCTTGGAAAGATTGTTGGGCAGAGCCAGAAAAATCGCTCGCAAAGCCCTGCGCGGTTCCCTGTCCAACCTGCGGGTGTTGCGCCTCGAATCAGCCTATACCGTGCGCTATTTGATCCCGGCGCAGTCAGTGGATGTAATCCATGTCATGCACCCTGACCCGTGGCCGAAGAAAAAACATTTCAAACACCGCCTCTTCCAACATGGATTCATCCGAGACTGTTGCACAGCCCTGAAACCGGGGGGAGAATTACGAGTCACGATGGATCACCCAGGCTATTTCTGCTGGATCATGGAATTGTTCCTCCAGCACCCTGAGTTCCAGATGGAATACTGGCGTCCAGAGCCCGGCTATCCACTATCGGAATTTCAGTCGCAGTTTTTTGCCGAGAACAAACTCGTGCTGCGGCAACTATTTCGCAAAGCCTGAGAAGCCTATCAAAATAATTCACAAGAACCCTTGCGTTTTCATTTTATTGCTATATGTTCATACTATGAATATAAACTGTTCTTGTCTGAAGCGGGCTCAGCCCTACTTGATCGGTGCTGCCATTGGCTTGCTCGGTGTCGTCACTCTCTTGGTGGCTGACAAACCTCTCGGCATGTCCACCGCCATCGCCCAAACCTCGGGTGCCTGTGCCATGCCCATCTTGGGTCAAGAGACGGTGGCCGCTAACGCTTACTGGTCGAAAAAAGCGGTTCCTCGCTGGGACTACAGCACGCTCTTCCTGCTGGGCTCGGGCTTGGGTGCCTTGGCTGCCGCGCTCCTCAGCCGCTCTTTCCATTGGGAGACTGTTCCGAGCGTCTGGCGTGAGCGCTTCGGTTCTTCGGTGCCCCTCCGCATGGCGGCTGCTTTTGCTGGTGGGTTCCTGATCCTCTTTGGAGCCCGCATGGCCGACGGTTGCACCAGCGGTCACGGCATCGCTGGAACAATGCAACTCGCAGTGAGCAGTTGGACTTTCTTTCTCGTCATGTTTGTCTCCGGTGTGGCCACGGCCATGCTGATGTTCAAAACCAAAAAATAATCTATTAGGAAAATACTAGGAAAAAATCTATGATCGCATTTATCTCTGGCAACGACGCCCTCTTGATGGCCGTCATTTTTGGATCCATCTTCGGTGCACTGCTCCATTTCGGAGGCGTGACCCGCTACAACACCATCGTGCGACAGTTCTTGTTCCAAGACTTCACCGTGCTGAAAATCATGTTCACCGCCATCGTGGTCGGTGGGGCAGCTATCGCCATCCTCCAGCCCATGGGCTTAGTGAACCTGCATGTGAAACCAGCTCTCATGCCGGGTGTCATCTACGGGGCTTTGATCTTCGGTGTCGGCATGGTGCTCTACGGCTATTGCCCAGGCACAGCCGTGGCGGCGACGGCCTCGGGCAGTTTACATGCGGCCTTTGGATTCCTAGGTATGATAGCTGGCGGCATCGCCTACGCACTCTCTTATCCTTGGATTACGGAGAAACTGTTCACTTGGGGCAAGCTCGGCAAAATCTCTCTGCCTGAAATCTCTGGAGTCCCCGCCCCTGCTTGGGTTCTCCTCTTGGCAGTAGTAGCTGGAGTGGTCTATTGGCTGATCGAAACCAAAGGCCCGCGCACTACGGAACACGAACCCTGTGGCACTTGCTGCCAGAAAGAGGGCGACCACTAAACCCCTTGCCTTGCGTCAGCGATCGCTCCAGAATCAACAACGCGAAGAATAACTAATTATGATGAAATCATTGCTCCCTTATTTGGCCTTGGCATTTGTTGTGGGATGGATTGTCGTTGGCGTAGTTTTCAAAGATTGCCCTCTGTGCGTGCTCGGCAGATGCTTCGTGAAAAACAAACCCCTACCGCCATCCGATGAAAAACAACCCTGATCACTCTGGTCGGCTCTGGATTCGCCTGTGCCTCCAGATCAGCGGCCTACTGGTTATTTCCTTACTGAGCGCCTGCTCGCCGCAACCACCCAAAACTCAATTTCGAGCGGCATCCCCCGAAGAAGCAACTTGGATCAGACGGCTTTGTGAACCCATTGCCGGAGAGCTAGCCGCCTCTTTGCTTGCACGAATGACGGCTGAAATAGCCGCACTCGGCCCCGAAGCTGGAATTGAAGTCTGTAAAAATAACGCCATCAGCCTCACTCACGCAATCGCAGCAAAACACGGCGCGAACAGCGTCATCACCATCAAACGCACTTCGCACAAAATCCGAAACCCATTCAACAATCCCGACGCGGCTGAATCTGAAGCTCTCAAGATATTCTTGGCACCCTCGCCACCGAAAGATTATGTCCAAGCCATCGAGAACGGCGGACGCGTGGAAGTTCGTTATTACAAACCCGTGCTCACAGGGGCTGCGTGCCTCATCTGCCATGGCCCAGAAACTCAGATTCCCTCGGGGATTTCAGCCAAGATTCGCGAACTGTATCCCGACGACCAAGCCAAAGGTTTCCGGGAAGGTGAATTTCGTGGAGTTATTCGCGTGAGCGCTATCATGCCTCAGGTGCCCTAACACCTGCGAGCCTCTACTGCTGACCTGATGCCTTATTCATCTCTGGCTGCGTAAGAATCCTTGCGCCGAGGAGAAGGCTTCAGCCCATACGACACGCCAAGGTTTGCCTGTCCGTTCTGCGGCTAGTCGCACGGACTCGTATTCGGGAGAGGCTTGGAGGAGTTCGCCACGCAACCGTCCGAGCTTGATGGCAATCAGACCAAAACAGGTTGGAACCTCGACCATGTCCCGTTCCAGCACCCGTCTCTGACATTCGTAAAATCTAACACCAAACGATGGGGTGCTGAGCAGGATCTCATCGGCCAATCTCTCGCGATCCTCTGGGCGGCACAGCACGGATAGCACATGGGCCGGACGCCCTTTTTTCATGAGCACCGGGGCAATGGTGACATCTAAGGCACCCGCTTTCATGAGTTGCTCCAGTGCATCTGCTAAAAGCTGTGGCTGCGCGTCATCAAGGTTGGCTTCCAAGCAGAAGACGCTCTCCTCTCGAGTCTCGGACAAGGTATGTCCTAGGTAGGCGCGCAAGACATTGGCTCGATCCGGAAGCTCTCGGCTCCCTGCCCCATAGCCAATTTTCTCAAGGCTCAGGGCTGGCGCAGAACCGTAGGATGAAGCAAACTCAGCCAGCAGTGCTGCGCCTGTGGGTGTAATCATCTCAAACGGCACGGCACACGCCTGCACAGGGATGCCTCGCAAAAGTTCGAGCGTCGCGGGGACTGGGATGGGCAGAACACCGTGACTGCATGAGACTGTCCCACTACCATCCACAGGAACCGACGAGGTCACAGACACGCACTCCAAATGTGCTAGGCCCAAGCAGACAGCGCTAATATCCGCAATGGCATCTACAGCACCCACCTCGTGAAAATGCACTTCCTCCTCGGCGACACCGTGGATTTTTGCCTCGGCCACCGCGAGGCGACGAAACACGGCCATGACTCGTCGTGTGACAGGCTCCGGCCATTGGGCCGCCTCGATCATGCGCCCTATTTCTGTAATACCTCGCGTGGGTTCACCGGCTGGCAACCGGGGAGGCACCAGCACATTCACCCGAAAACTCGTGGCAGCAATCCCTCTTTTCAGCACAGGCTGAACTTCCAGAGAAAACTCACCCGAACAGGAGAGGCTGCGCATCTGGCGAAACACTACGCCGTCCTCATACGCACCGAGTGCGGCGAGCGCTCCGGCGAACATATCTCCGCTGATGCCTGAAAATGGATCGAGGTGGAGGTGTTTCACAAAATAATGAGCAGGGAAACAACAGTCGCCGCTCTGGGTATTAACTCAGAACGACCACCAGCAGATGGGGGCTATCAATACCGCCGAGCCGGATTTCGTTGCGCCCCATGACCAGGGGTTTGGAAGTTTCACTGGGAGCTTTGTCCCCGATCAATTCGCCATTCACTATCGTGCCCCGCTCGCTACCACGGTCGCGCACGCTGATTTGTGGCCCGAGGCGGTTGAGGGAACACTGGCTGCGGGAGGCTTTGTAAGGAGGCTGATCGTGAACCACCAGGTCATTCGGAAAGAGCGTGGCACTTTCTCCAGACTCCAAAGCACGGCCGATGCGGAAAGGAAATTTCGGCACCTGCACCGCTGGCTCGAGGGGAAGTCCCGGTATGCCGCTTTCGACAAAAACCTTCACTGTGGGAACCCGTCCTGGATCTGGCATATCGAGCACCGTTCCTGTTGAAATCCCGTGGCGTTTCAGCAGATCATTGGCATGCCGGAGCCGCTCGAAAAATGTGGCCAAGTAAGGCAGCAGCCGCGCGGGCTGGGAGATGATCATTTCGTTGAAATCATAATCTGAAAGCACCTCGACCTCAGAGCGCTCCAACGCCACAGCACTCGCCGAGCGCGGTCTGTCTTGCAAAATAGCCATCTCTCCAAAAATGTCGCCGGGATCAATCTCGGCCAAGACCACGCGCTTGCTGTCGCGGGTGGTGTAAATTTGAATTTTACCGCTGAGCACGCGGTAGGCGGAACGGCCAGATTGACCTTCCATGAAAATCACTTGGCCTGGCTCGATGGTTTCGTGGTGCATAGCCTGTAGGAGGTGGCTACAACCTCACTGCCTCGGTGTCAACTCCGAAGCCCGCAACTCCGCAGTAAATGTGAGTGAGGAGTGCAAGCTGGTGGTGGGCAAACTCGCTCTATCTAGTCCAGACCGATCAGATGGTTCACCACCTTGCGATGCGGGGCGGGCATAGCCAGGGCCTCGAGCTGGTCGAGAGAATGCCACACGCATCCTTGCACCTCAGACCGTGTGCCCTGGAGAACTTGAAGATGGACCTTGTGGCGAGTCACCGTGAAAGCACTGGAGGCTAGAACTGCACCCGTTCCCTGTTCCACAGGCGGCAAAACCCAAAGCCCTTTCCACCACGGGCCAGCCGATTCCTTCAAGGCAAGTTTGCCCCGATAAACTACCCACGCCACCCTCTGGGAAAGCTCGATTTTCTTGGAAGCTTTCGGACTCTGAGCGACCCGATTCTCCAGCATCATGCCAGCCGTAGGACACCACTGCTGCCACGGGCACTCGGCACACCGAGGAGACGAGGGAGTGCAGACTGTAGCCCCCAGCTCGATCAAGGCTTCGTTGAAAAGCCCCGGCTCTCTCCGGTCGAGCAACTTCTCAGCCAACTCCCGCCAAGACTTGCGCTGCGATGGATCACGCCACCCGTCGGGTTCTCCCGCCACCCGCGACAAGACTCTGGCTACATTGCCGTCCACTGCCGCAAGAGGAAACCCGAAGGCCATGCTCGCCACAGCACCGAGCGTGTAGTCGCCAAAGCCTGGCAGTTTTTTCAAAACATCAATATCTCTCGGCAGCTCGCCACAATGGTTATCCATCACACTCCGGGCTACATCCCGCAGACGGGTCGCGCGGCTGTAATAACCCAGCCCTTCCCACGCCTTCCGCACTACGGCATCCTCGGCCCGCGCCAGCTCACGCCACGAGGGGAAAAGACGCATCCATCGGTTAAAATACTCTATCACTTGTGACACCTGAGTCTGCTGGAGCATGAACTCGGAAACAACCACCGTGTAAGGGGTGCGCTGCTTGCGCCATGGCAAGTCTCGCGCCGCCTGCGCGAACCAGCCTACCAAGACCCTCCTCATGCCTGCTGGCTGGAGGCGCTTGGTTTTTTTTCGTTTGCTGTTATCAATCGTAGCCATGGCAGAACCCAGCTCGTTTACCTACAGCCTCACCGAGGCGCAAATCCAATCCCTAAAACAAGTGTTGCAAGCCAAAGGCTACACCTTCCGCGAAGTGCCTTACGCACACTTCGGCGCCTCGAAAAACAAGCTGCAAATCACCGCCTACCAGTCAGGAAAATGCACGCTCCAAGGCAAGGACTCCCGAGAGTTTATCGAGTTCGTGCTTGAACCAGAAATTTTGCAAGAAGCCTCGTTGGGCTATGAAAAAGTGCTCAAACCCGAGTTGTTCGCCGCGCATATCGGCGTGGATGAAAGTGGCAAGGGTGATTTTTTTGGTCCTTTGGTCACCGCCGGAGTTTACGCGCCATCCGAGGCCATCGAGGAGTGGATGCGCTCGGGGGTCAAAGACAGCAAGACTGTTACCTCAGCCAAAAAAATGGCCGAGTTAGCCGAGCTGATCCGCGAGACGAGGGGCGTCCGCGTCGAGCTGATCCAGATGAACAATCCGAAATACAATGAACTCCAGAAAAAGATGGGGAGCGTCAACGAGGTGCTCGGCTGGTGTCATGCCCGAGTCATCCAAAACCTAGTAGAAGCCACGGGCTGTCCGAAGGTCATGACCGATAAATTTGCCAAGACCGATTGGACGGTAAAAAAATATCTGCGCGGCTTTCAAGCCCCACTCGACCTTACCCAACGCCACAAAGCGGAGAGTGACCCGGTCGTAGCCGCCGCCTCGATCGTGGCCCGCCACGCTTTCAACGAGGCCATGGCTGGCTTGGCCAAAAAGCTCGGCTGCCGCGTTCCCCACGGCGCTTCAGCACAGGTGAAACAGGCGGCTAAAGAGATTCTGGAGAAACACGGGAGAGACACCTTGGCCTCTGTCACCAAGACCCACTTTCGCACTTGGGCACAAGTGACGGGAGAAGGTCAGCTCTTCTCTGGAGAGAATGCCGATGAAGATGCCTCCTGATTTTGCTGGTCAAAGCTGGTGCGCCGACTATAGGCGGTGCCCATGATCTTCGACAAAAAAAACGACAGCCCGCGCGTGGGCATCTTGAAGACTATTCCCCTGTTCTCCCAGCTCACGAGCAAAGAAATCGCCACGCTCGAGGGGCTCATGCACGAACGATTCTATGATAAGGACGAAATCATTTTCGACCAAGGAGAGGAAGGCCTTGGCCTCTATGTGGTCATCCAAGGGAGTGTCAGCATCTCCACGGGTGGCTTGCTCAATAAACGCAAGGAGTTGGCGAAGTTTGGCTCAGGCATGTTTTTCGGAGAAGTGGCTCTCTTGGAAGGCACCCCTCGGTCCGCACAGGCGCGAGCCACTGAGCCCACAGAACTCATCGGTTTTTTCCGTCCAGAATTTTTGCAGATCATCCAGACCAACCGATCCATAGCCGCCAAAGTCTGCTATGAACTGGCGAGGCACTTGGCGCAGCGCCTGCGCGAAACCACGGCGGACCACTC
The DNA here is from genome assembly GCA_020718645.1 of Verrucomicrobium spinosum. Taxonomy (GTDB): domain Bacteria; phylum Verrucomicrobiota; class Verrucomicrobiia; order JADLBR01; family JAIBCM01; genus DYRQ01. The sequence continues at coordinate 53,097 of DYRQ01000002.1, read as the reverse complement.
GCACCATCACCCTGCTTCCTGACGGCATGAAAAGCGAACCGCTCGACAATCCGCTCGTCTGGCTCTGCATCATCTGCACAGCGGTCCTGCTCCTCTGGCTGGCCTCGCACATCATGTGGCTGGCGGTGCCTTTGATTCTGGCGATGTTGCTCTATTACCTGCTCGACCCTCTGGTGGATCTCATCCGCAGCCGCAGTTTCACCCACGGCCAAGCTATCGGCATCACGCTCGGTGCCATCTCACTGATCCTGCTGTTGCTGATGCCGATCTTGGCGCCGGTCGTCAGCAGCCGCATGCACGGATGGCAAGCGGAGTTGAACCGCTACATCGGCGGCGGCATGCACATGGTCAGCCTAGCGGTGGGCTCTCTCGAAAATAAATTTCAGTGGGCGCGCGAGGCGGAGCTGCAACTGCGCTGGCACCAGATCACCTCCGATTTTCATGCGAATTTTTCCAAGAAATATCTGCCCGCGTTTTTGCTGGAAGCCGCAGGGGCTATACCCTCCATGCTCATCGTTCCATTCATCGCATTTTTCATGCTGCGAGACGGCGGTATTTTTAAGAAAAATCTCATGCGCATTGTGCCCAATGCCTATTTCGAAAAGACACTCTGGCTGCTCTATCGCATGGATCATCAGATCAAACAATATTTCCAAGGAATGCTCTGGTGGACTCTGGCCGTGGCAGCCATCTTGGGCACAGGTCTGGTTTTCATCGGGCTGCCCAACCCCTACTTGCTGGCCTTGGCCGCCACCGTGATTGCCTGGGTGCCCTATGTCGGTTCAGTGGCTGGCTGCCTGCTCATTGTGCTCGTAGCAGCCACCGATTTGCCGGCCTCGCCTCTCGCACCCTATTTTGTGATTGGGCTTTTTGTTACCATACGCGTGCTCGACGACTTTCTCATCATCCCGCACACACTCGGCAAATCCATGGACATCCATCCCCTGCCTACCGTGTTGCTGATATTTCTCGGCGGCCAAGTCGGCGGCCCGACTGGCATGTTCTTGGCCGTGCCCGTGCTCGGGTTGGTCATGGCTGCTGCTGAGGTCATCGTGTCCGTCTTGACCGACGAAAGATTGCGCTTGCGCCACGCCCGCACTTTGCGCCTCCGCTCGGAACACATGAAACAGGCGATGGAGTAACCCGAATCAATTATGGCAGCTTGGAAAGAACTCTGGCAACTGCGCCTCGATGCGCCCGTGTCCCGCATCGTCCCATCCCCCACCGGGACACACCTCGCCATTGTCACGGTGGATGGCTCCAACTCCATCCTCTGCTCTGACACCGGCCGCGTGTTACATGAGTTGCCCTGCCACGGTTTGGGCACTACGAGCGCGTCCTGGCGAGCTGATGGGAGTGTCCTCGCCACTGGCGGACAAGATAAAACCTTAAAATTTTGGAACCCAGCGACCGGCGCGTGCCTTCTCGAACGCGAAATGCCTGGCTGGACTGATCACTTGGCTTGGGCTCCATCCTCGCAACCCGATGACTCTTTGCTGGCGCTAGCCTCAGGCAAGAAAATCTCTCTTTACGACACCGATGGAAAATGCGCCAGAGTCCTCGCCGAGCGACCCTGCCATGTTCTGTCTCTGGAATGGAAAGATGGGGGCCAAGAATTTTATACGGGCGGTTACGAAGGGGTGCTTCTCTGGAAGGCCTGCACGGGCAGCTTGGTGCGCCATTTTGAGTTTAAGAACCCCATGGCCTGTATGTCGGTTAGCTCAGCATCCCCGTGGATCGCCTGCGGGCACCATGATAAATGCATCCATATCTGCAACACGAAAAAACCCACTGATCCTCTTCGCATGAGCGGCTACGAGGCCAAGGTCACTTCGGTCAGTTGGGACCACACCGGACGCTGGCTCGCCACGAACGGCGGAACGACTCCCGTAGTATGGGATTGCTCCGGAGCAGGACCAGAAGGCACACGACCCGCCATGCTCGAGTGGCACGAAGAGTTAGTCGAGCAGGTGCTGTTTGAGCCAAAATCCCCTTTCCTCGCCACAGGAGACCGTGCCGGAGGACTTGCCGTGTGGCAGCCCGAGAAACATGATCAGGTCTTGGCAGACGGTGCCGTCGAGGGCCCTGTCTCTGCCTTGACTTGGATCGCTCCAGGCATCCTGATCGCCAGTTCGGGCTCCGGTCACATCGTGGCTGCAAAAATCCACTAGCCCTTTTCTCAACCAGCAAAGAGTGCCTCGCGCGGATGCGAGAGTGTGCGGTTGCATTTTTTTGTCGCCCTGCACATTGTCACCCACTTTACGACTATGGAAACCCGCAGAGCTTATCCTTTCGATCAGATCGAACCCAAATGGCAGCAGCATTGGCTGCAGCATCGCACCTTCCGCGCCGCCGACCCCGGCGAGCCCGGTTCAGAAAAACCTAAGCTCTACATCCTCGACATGTTCCCCTACCCCTCCGGCGCTGGTCTGCATGTCGGACATCCCGAGGGCTACACGGCCACGGATATCCTCTGCCGTTTCCAGCGTATGCGGGGCTTCAATGTCCTCCACCCCATGGGCTGGGATGCCTTCGGTCTGCCTGCGGAACAATACGCGATCAAAACAGGACAGCACCCTCGTATCACCACCGAGGCCAATATCTCCAACTTCCGTCGCCAGATTCAGTCCCTCGGCTTCAGCTACGACTGGGATCGCGAGGTCAATACCACCGCACCCGATTACTTCCGCTGGACTCAATGGATTTTCCTGCGCCTCTACAACAGCTGGTTTAACCCGGACACGAACCAAGCCGAACCCATCGCAACCCTCCCCATTCCGCAGGGATTAGACGCGGCTGCACAACGAGATTACCAAGACTCCAAACGCCTCGCCTTCGTCTCTGAAGCTCCTGTGAACTGGTGCCCAGAACTGGGCACAGTGCTCGCCAATGAAGAGGTCATTGATGGCAAGAGCGAAGTCGGCGGTTTCCCGGTCGTCCGCAAACCGATGCGCCAGTGGATGCTCAGAATCACTTCCTACGCGCAGCGCCTCTTAGATGATCTTGATACACTGGATTGGACCGATTCCCTGAAGGAAATGCAGCGCAATTGGATTGGTCGCAGCGAGGGTGCCCGTGTCCGTTTCCAGATGGAATCTGGTGAAGTGATTGAAGTCTATACCACTCGCCCTGACACCCTGTTCGGTGCGACTTACCTCGTGCTCTCACCCGAGCATAAACTCATCCCAACGATCACCCGCCCCGACCAAGCGGACGCTGTCGCCTCCTATCAAAAGCAGGCTGCTGCCAAGAGCGATCTGGAGCGCACCGATTTAGCCAAAGACAAAACTGGCGTCTTCACTGGCGCCTTCGCTATCAACCCTGTGAACGGTGAGAAAATCCCCGTCTGGGTCGCCGACTATGTCTTAGCCAGCTACGGCACGGGAGCCATCATGGCTGTCCCAGCCCACGACAGCCGCGATTTGGAGTTCGCCCAGAAATTTTCTCTACCTGTCCGCATCGTTGTCCAAAGCCCCGAAGGCGAGGACAAGAGCATCGGCTTCACCGGTGATGGCATTTCGGTCAATTCCGGTTTCCTCTCTGGCCTCACCACAACTGAAGCCAAAAAGAAAATTTCCGCGTGGCTTCAGGAACAAGGCCTCGGTGCCAGCACGGTCAACTACAAACTCCGCGACTGGCTCTTCAGCCGCCAACGCTTCTGGGGTGAACCCTTCCCCATTGTCTGGAAAGATGGAAAACACTCGGCATTGCCTGAGGATGCCCTGCCCGTTCTCCCTCCTGACCTAGATGACTTCAAGCCCACTCCGACTGGCGATCCTCCCTTGGCCCGCGCCCCAGAGTGGCTCCAGATGCCCGATGGATCGTCCCGCGAAACCAACACCATGCCGCAATGGGCGGGTTCTTGCTGGTATTACCTCCGATACATAGACCCCACCAACACGCTTTCTTTTTGCGATAGCGCCAAAGAAAAATACTGGATGGGCACCACAGGCGTGGACCTCTATGTCGGCGGCACGGAACACGCCGTATTGCACCTGCTTTACGCCCGATTCTGGCACAAAGTCCTCTTCGATCTCGGACTCGTCTCCACCGCCGAACCTTTCAAGCGTCTTGTGAACCAAGGGCTCATCCTTGGCGAGGACGGACAAAAAATGTCCAAGAGCCGCGGCAATGTCGTCAACCCCGACGATGTCGTGGCAGAATACGGTGCTGACAGTCTGCGCTGCTACGAGATGTTCATGGGCCCGCTGGAGCAGACCAAGCCTTGGTCCATGCAAGGCATCCACGGCGTTCACAAATTCCTCGCCCGCGCCTGGCGCCTCTTCGTTGCCGAAGATGCCGAAGGTGGCTATGCGCTCGACGCGCATGTGAAAAAATGTGAGCCTTCCGAGGCCGCTCTGCGGATCACGCACCAGGCCATTGCCAAAGTCACTGACGACCTCGAAAACCTGCGCGCCAACACGGCCATCGCCGCGCTCATGGTCTGGGTCAACGAGATGAACAAACTCGTTGCTGCAGGAGAACCCCTGCCCGTCTGCCTCGCTGAGATCTTCGTGATATTGCTCTCTCCCTTGGCTCCACATTTAGCAGAAGAACTCTGGCGCCTCCTCGGACATGACCAGAGCTTGGCTTGGGTGCCGTGGCCTATCCACGACCCCAAATATCTCGTAGAAGAAAGCGTGGAAATCGTGGTGCAATTCAACGGAAAAATCCGGCACCGCCTCGTGGTTCCCACTGGCTCCGATGCAGCCACACTCGAAAAACTTGCCTTGGCCTGTCCTGAAGTTGTTGCTCAGATGGGTGGCAAATCGCCCAGAAAAGTGATCGCAGTGCCGGACAAGTTGGTCAACTTCGTGCTCTGATACCTGCCCGCTTTCTGCCCACTATAACGAGGCTTCCCCTCAGTCGCTGTGCAGACACAGCGCTGCCATCATCCGCCCTGTCTGGCCTTTCTCGGCACGGTAGGAGTAGTAACGGGACAAATCTGACGCGGTGCATATTCCACAGTCGTGAAGGTGCACAACACCTGCACAGGCAACCTGCTCTCGGATCATGGTAGCAAAATCTACCTCGTAATGCGGGGGGCGAATGCACGGCCCCAGTTGCACCACCAGATCGCACGGCCTGCTCCCCCACCGATTGACCATCAACGAAATCACCTGCCCCGCAATATTTTGTTCCGAACCTTTGCGTCCGGAATGAGCCAACCCGATCACGCGGCGAACTGGATCTGCAATGTAAACTGCGCAGCAATCCGCGACTGAAATACCTAGCGCTACGCCTGGCTCGTCTGTGCACAGGGCATCCACCTCCGCAGTGACGGCTGGGGAATCCGCGCCAACGACTGCGACCTCTGCACCGTGCACCTGAGTGCAAGTTTTCCACGCCACAGGGACACCGGGAAATAGTCCAAGTTGATCAGGATGATCCGCATGACGCACCGCGGACGGCGTCACCAGCCGCGTGGTATGGGCATGCAACAAGCCGGGCAGGGAGGTGAGAGCTGAAAAAAAATCGAGCGAACTCAACTTTTTCTCTCGAGCATCATCGCAGCCAACTCATGCAACCTGTCGGCTTTGGATCCAAAAGGCTTGAGCGAGTCATGCGCTTTTTTTGTCCACAGAGCCGCGGCTTTCTGTGCGCCGGGCAATCCCATCAAGGCAGGGTAAGTAGCTTTCCCAGCTTTGACATCTTTGCCGGCGCTTTTACCGAGTTGCTCGCTCGTCTGCGTGATATCCAAAATGTCGTCCACGATCTGGAAAGCCAAACCGAGTGCGTAACCGAAATCCGTTACGCTCTGGAGTTGCTTCGGCGTGGCGTTGGCCGACATAGCGCCGAGACGCAGAGACGCAGCTATGAGGGCGCCCGTCTTGCGTTCGTGAATGGACTGCAACTTGGCCGGGGTAAATTTTTTACCCTCGTTCTCAATATCCATCACCTGCCCGGCAATGAGTTGACGGCTTCCAGCCGCCTCGGCCAATTCCGCGACCATTGCCGACACAGGATGGCGTTTGCTGGGTTTGGCCTTGGCCACCATCTCGAAAGCGATCGTCAACAAAGCATCACCTGCGAGCACGGCAACTCCTTCGCCATAGACTTTATGCGAGGTGGGGCGACCGCGCCGCAAATCATCGTCATCCATGCACGGCAAGTCGTCGTGGATCAGCGAGTAGGTATGAATACACTCCACAGCGCAGGCCAAGGGCAAAGCTGCTTCAGGTGTTCCACCACAAGATTCCGCCGAGGCGAGGCACAGGATCGGCCTCAGGCGTTTTCCACCGGCAAAAATGCTGTAACGCATCGCATCATGCATGGTAGCAGGCGCGGTTTTTTTAGGTGGCAAAAGAGTGTTCAGAGCTTTGTCCACTTGGGACAAGCGGAGGGTCAGATATTTTTTAAGGTCCATTCCGTGCCGACTCTTAAACAGAAACCGGCAGCTCTGCAACGCGAAAACCTTCACGCATTTAAGTAGATGGCTGACACGAACCGTCATGCGGCCTGTGCCCCCACTCATCCACGATGCTGGCCACCACTAAATCGCAGCCGACATTGCATGTCGTTCGAGCCATATCAAGCAGGCGATCTACCCCAAAAATAATAGCCAACCCCTCGGGCGGTATCCCGAAGGTAAGTAATAATCCGGCTATCATCGGCAGCGAACCTCCCGGTATCCCAGCCACAGCAATCGCGCTCAATACTGCGAGCGTGAGTAACTGGATCTGCTCGGCTAACCCCAACTGCACGCCATACACTTGGGCAATGAAAAGAACCACGCTCCCCTCATAGAGCGCTGTGCCACTCATGTTCATGATTGCTCCCAAGGGCAGCACAAATTCTGCCGTGCTCGGCTTAATCCCGAGTTTCTCGCGAGCCACTTCCAGCGACGCTGGCAGGGTGGCGTTGCTGGAACTGGTCCCAAATGCCGTCATCAAAACTTGTCGGATACTTCTAAAAAATGTCAGCGGATTTCGTCGAGTAAACAGCTTCAGGAGCAGACTCATAGTGCCAAATAAATGCAGGGCAATGACCCCCAGAACAAGCGCCGCAAAAAATGCCAGTGCGGCCAGAATGTCAAAACCGATTTTAACAATCAGAGAAAAAATCATAGCTGGAATGGCATAGGGTGCCAAGCGCATCGCGAAGCCGACAATTCCTGTCATGACCTCGGTGCCCAGCTCCAACCCCCGCACCAGCCGCGACCTGGAATGCTCTGGCAGACGCATGCCAGCGACACCCACTAACACGGAAAATACAATCAGTGGCATGACCTCAAATTCCGTTACTGCCCGCAGAAGGTTTGGAGGAAAAAACATGCGCACCAACGCAACAGGCGAAAACACATCGCCCGCCATCTTAGCCTCGGCAATCACGCTGTTTTTCACGGTGAGCTGCGACATCAGCATCTCACGAGTTGCGTGAGACAAAGAATCCCCGGGCCGCAACCATCCCATGGCCACCAGTGCCAAGAACACCCCGACACCCATGTTCACCAAAAAGAGAAATCCGGTCTTCCCAGCCAATGGCCCGAGTTTGCTGGAGTCGCCGAGCTGCACGATGCCGTGTGCCAATGAACAAAACACCAGCGGAACTACCACCATAAAAAGCAGGCGTAAAAAAATCTGCGAAAATGGATCCAGCCAATCCAGGCTCAAGCGGCGACTGAGAGTGAGCACCTCTGGCCAGAGTTGGCCCAAACCCAAAACAAGACATCCCGCCACAACCCCAATGCCAAAACCGATGAGTATCTTGCCGCCGATCCTATCACGGTCTGAATCACTGCCTGTATTCTGTGTTGGAGGTTGCTTGGCATTCATCGCCACTGGCTCTGCCAGACCCGCTCACAAGTGGCAAGACCGATGCTGGTTATTTGCATGCCAAGGCCACATCACCACCGTCAACAACTTGTCATAATAATTGTTTTTACAACTGCCGCCTCGAAGGCTAGCAACAATGGCAATGGCATCTCTCCGCCAATCAGGATGGGTTTTTCTCCTTCTCCTCTCCACCTTCTGCTTTGTCACAGCACAGTTACGCGCAGACAACGAATTGGTGATCGTCTCCCCGCACTGGGAAGGCATCCAGTGGGAGTTTGAGGAATCGTTCCGCGCTTATCACCAAGCGAAATACGGGGCCGATGTCCGCGTGCGCTGGCGCGATCTCGGTGGCACCTCACAAATCGAAAAGGCTCTCGATGCCGGTTTCAAAGCCAATCCCGCTACCGTGGGAATAGACATTTTTTTTGGTGGCGGCATGGACCCGTTTGAAAACCAGAAACGCAAAGGACAACTGCTCCCCTACCCCCTCCCTGCTGCGATTGCAGCCCAAGTGCCCGCCACAGTCTTCGGCATCGAACTGTCCGACAAAGATCATGCGTTCTACGGTGCGGCTCTCTCTTCTTTTGGAATCTTGGAAAATACGAGGGTGAAGAAAACTCTCTCCCTGCCCGATGTAGCCACATGGGAAGATCTCGGCAACCCGCGCCTCTGCAACTGGGTCAGCAGCAGCGACCCCCGCAAAAGCGGCAGCGTTCACATGATCTACGAGATCATCCTGCAAGCCTACGGTTGGGAGAAAGGTTGGCAGGTCATTTATGCCAGCAGTGGCAATGTGCGCTCGTTCTTGCAATCCAGCTCTGCCCCCACCAAAGAGGTGAGCTGCGGGGATGCCGCCTACGCCGTGGCACTGGATCTGAACGGTCTCACGCAACAAGGGTATCTCGGCAAAGAAAATGTCCGGTTCTTCATCCCCGAAGGCGTGTCGGTCATCAACCCTGACGGCATCGCTATCCTCAAAGGCGCACCCAATCTCGAAACCGCTCAGCGGTTCATGGATTTCGTCATGTCCGAGGACGGCCAAAAACTCTGGATGCGCCCTGTGGGTTCTGCTGGTGGACCGAAGAAATACGGCATCTCTCGCATGGGAGTGATCCCGTCTCTTTACAGCAGCGAGATGGGCGACCTCCTCGTGCCCCTGAACCCTTTTACGGCCAAACAAGGCTTCCACTACGATAACGCGCTGGGCTCAAAACGGTGGAGCGTGGTCAACGATCTCATGGGCCAGACGATCGTGGATGTCCACCATCACCTACGCACGGCCTGGCTGGCTGCCAACCGCGCCCCAGAGGCAGAGCGGACGGCGCTTTTGGCCGAGTTGACCCGCCCGGTGATCACCGAGCCAGAGGCGCTCGAGTGTGCCGCCTACTGGCGCAAAGATCGCCTGCGGGCCGGACGCACTGCGAATGCGTGGATGGCCAACGCCGTGGCACGCTACAAAAAAATCACCGCGCAGGCAGCAGCGCACCAGCACACAACGAGGTAAGATTTTATGGACATTATTTTGGATAAAGTCGTCAAGCGCTTCGACAAGACCACTATCGTCAACAGCGCCAACCTGCACATCCGCTCTGGCGAAATGTTTTTCCTGCTCGGCCCCTCAGGCTGCGGCAAGACCACCATCCTGCGTATGCTGGCCGGGTTCTACGACCCCGAGGAGGGGGACATTCGTTTCGGCGAGCGCCGCATGATCGGCGTTCCCCCTCACGAACGCAACACCGCTTTGGTTTTCCAAAACTACGCCGTGTGGCCCCACATGACCGTGTTTGAAAACATCGCCTACGGCCTCCGCGTGCGCAAGGTGCCCGAGCCCGAGTTGACCCGCCGCGTGAACGAGGCGATGGATCTGGTGAAGATGACCCACTTGGCCACTCGCAAACCCTCCCAACTCTCCGGCGGTCAGCAACAGCGCGTGGCGCTGGCCCGCGCCGTGGTCGTGAATCCCGACCTCCTCCTGTTCGACGAGCCGCTTTGCAATCTGGATGCCAAGCTGCGCATCGAGATGCGCGATGAGATCCAGCGGCTCCACCGCAAAACCCGCGTCAGCAGTCTCTATGTCACCCACGACCAAGAGGAGGCGCTCTCGCTGGCCAGCCGCATCGGGGTGATGAATGCTGGGGTCATCCAGCAAGTCGGTTCGCCACAGGAAATCTACGATCAACCCGCCAATTCTTTCGTCGCCAATTTCATCGGTGAAATGAACCTCTACCCCGCTGACTCCGCGCTGGGTCAACTCTTGCAGGCTAGCAAGAAAATCGTGGGGTTCCGACCGGAAAATGTGTTGGTCTCCACCACCGGAGCAGGTCTTTCGGCCAAGGTCACACTCTGCACCTATCTCGGCGCGAAAAACCAGATGGTGCTCACCACCGAGCAGGGACAGGAGGTCAAGGCATGGGCCGCAGGACATTTCTCCGAGGGCGATACTGTGAAGTTCGGTGTGGACGCTGAGCGCGTGCGCCACTTTGATGCGTGAGGTGGGATCATGAAAAAAATCTTCCTTCCCATCGTTTTTCTCTTCTTCGGTCTTTTTTTGATTTACCCACTGACGAGCGTGCTGGGGGGCGCGTTCTTCGTCGAGTCACCCGATGGTTCGAGCCATTTTTCCCTCCAATATTTTCGTCTGATTTTTGAAAACCCCTTCTACCGCGACTGCTTCGCCAACAGCTTCCTGATCGCCTGCTGGAGCACGGCTGTCTGCCTGCTGCTTACCTTGCCCATGGCCTACCTCTTCCTGCGATGCAATTTCCCAGGAAAAACACTCTACAGCACCTTGCTGCTGATGCCCCTGATCCTGCCCCCGTTCGTCGGAGCGATCGGCTTGAAGCAAGTGCTCGCCCGTTTTGGTAGCCTCAACCTCCTTCTCTCCAGTCTTGGCTTGGTGGACTTGCAAAACCCGCCGGATTGGTTCGGTCAAGGTGGCTTTGTAGGAGTCATCATCTTGGAGGTTTTGCATCTCTATCCCATCATGTTCCTGAGCGTGCAGGCGGCTCTGGCCAATGTGGATCCCAGCCTCCGAGATGCGGCCCGCAACTTGGGCGCCGACGGTTGGCGCATCTTTCGCACCGTCACCGTTCCCCTGTCCATGCCCGGTATCTTCGCAGGTGGTTCGATCGTATTTGTCTCCGCTTTCACCGACCTCGGCGTGCCTCTCATGTTCGACTACATGACCACAGTGCCCACCCAGATTTTCAACTTGGTCACCCAAGCGGATAATCCGGCTGGTTACGCCTTGGTGGTGGTGACTCTTTTTGTGGTATCTGCCCTGTTCCTTATCGGCAAAAGACTGGGCGAAGGCAACTACGCCATGCTCGCTCGCAGCGCCTCGCACCAAGATATCTCCACGCTCTCCCCGCTCTCAGGATGGCTTGCTTCGGGTGCCGTGGCTCTGCTGCTGTGCGCCTCAGTGCTGCCTCACTTTGGCGTGATCATCCAAGCGTTCTCGGCGAAGTGGTTCATGACCGTGATGCCTTCCGAGTGGACGAACAGCTCTTTTTCGGAAGTCTTCTCGCTGCCGCTGACCGTGGTCAGCATGCAGAACTCTCTCCAATACGCCGCGCTCTCTGCTAGCCTCGACCTCGTGCTGGGCATTGCGGTGGCCTACATGTTGGCCCGCGAAAATTTTGCCGGAAAAAAAATGCTCGATGTCTTGGCTATGCTGCCATTGGCATTGCCGGGTCTCGTCATGGCCTTCGCCTACTATGTCGCCTTTAGCCACTCTCCCTTCCCGGATGCTCCTGCATGGAAGTCGCTCAACAGCCTCTGGGTTTCTGTCTTCGATCCGCGCAACAACCCCGCTCTGATTTTGGTCATCGCTTACGCGATGCACCGCCTGCCTTACATCGTGCGGGCAGCCTATGCAGGCTTGCAACAGACCTCCGTCTCTCTGGAAGAAGCTTCTGCCAACATGGGCGCGACGCCGCTCCAGACGATCCTCAAAATCACGCTCCCCCTCATCAGTGCCAATCTGATCGCGGGCACGATCATGACTTTTTCCTTCGCCATGCTCGATGTCAGCAACGGCATGATTCTCGCCCAGGAGTGGCGCTTCTTCCCGCTCACCAAAGCGATCTACATGCTCATGGGGCGCATTACTCCCACGGCTCCGTCCATCGCTTGTGCTTTGGGTGTCCTCGCAATGATTTTCTTGGCAGCGTCACTTTTTCTTGCTTCGAAGTTGTTAGGCCAGAAGATGGGCCAACTCTTCAAAGCATGAAAACAGCCATCATTGCCACGCTGACCCTCCTCTGGGTGCAGCATCTCCACGCCGATATATTTGCCGATCCCGAAGTGGCTGCTGTGCGGCAAGCCCACGACACTAGCATTGACGGCACCAAAGAAGAGGTGGAGAAAACCGAGGAGCTGATCCGTGCGAAAATAGCAGCTCATCCCGACCAACCCATCTACGAGGTGTATCTCGGCAGCTTGCTGACGATCAAAAGTGGCAAAGCCTTCCCTGGCCCCTCCAAATTGCGCTACCTGAAAGAAGGCGTGCTCATGATGGATGCCGCTGTGGAAAAATCTGGCGGGGATCCCGCCGTGCGTTTCGTTCGTGCAGTGAATAATTACATGCTACCCACCTTCGTCCGCCGCCGCGATGAAGCCCGTGCCGATTTCATGATACTGATCGGCCAGCTCGCCGACCCGAAGGTGTCCGAAATCTTCGACGAGCAGACCCGCCAAGCTATCTGCTACTTTGCTGGCATGAGCTTCAAACAGGAAAAAGAGCGGGAACGCGCGAAGGAAGCATGGGAGCTGGGCTTAGCCATCAATCGCGACAGCGACCTCGCCAAGAAAATCAGCAAGGAACTGACCAAAGCCACCAAGACAGGCAAAAGCTGATATGCAGAAATATCGCCAGACCCCGCTCATACCTAGTGCCGCTATCCAAGCTCGCATCCGCGATTTGGCTCATGAGATTGATGCGGAGTATAGTGGCGACGACTCGTTCGCCGTGGTGGGCCTGATGAATGGATCTCTCTTTTTCATGGCCGACCTGCTCCAAGCCATGAAGACTCAACCTCCTTTCGAGTGCTGGCGCGTTACCAGCTACCACGGAACGGCCACCACCACTTCGGGCACTGTGCAAGGGGTCTCCTCCTGCCACGGCACTTTCGAGGGTAAACGCGTCCTCGTGGTGGACGATGTTCTCGACAGTGGTCTCACCTTGCACGCCGTCAAAAACGAACTGCTGAAACGCGGCGCCAAACAGGTCAAAATTTGCGTGCTGCTGCGCAAGAAAATTCGCCGTCAAGTGCAGGTGAAAGCCCACTGGATCGGATTCGACATCGGCAAAGAATTCGTGGTCGGTTACGGTCTCGATTACGATGGGCACTTTCGTCAATACCGCGATATTTTCGCCCTGCACCCCGGTGATGATGGGGTGCCTACTCTAGAATCTTCCACCACGAATTCGCAGAATAAAAAGCTGAAGACCTCTGACACCCGCCGCGGAAACACTGGGAATAAAAGGAAAAAATTATGCTGAAACTCGGAGTCAATGTGGACCATGTCGCCACGCTGCGACAAGCCCGATACCGCGACACCTCTCACGGTGCTCACCCCGAACCTTCCCCGCTCGAATTCGCGCGCCAGGCGATCAAGGCCGGAGCCCATGGCATCACGGCACACCTGCGCGAGGACTGTAGGCACATGCAACCCCATGACATCGTTGCACTGCGCAAACTCAAAGCTCCGCTCAACCTCGAGATGGCTGTCACCCCTGCCATGCTGGCCTATGCCCTCAAGCTGAAACCCGCCCACGCCTGCCTCGTGCCCGAGCGCCGTGAAGAGGTCACTACCGAAGGCGGCCTCGATGTCTGCGGCGCCTACAACCGCGTGAAGAAGACAGTGCTGGCTCTCCAGTCGGCCAAGACTCTGGTCAGCCTCTTTATCGCACCCGACCCCGAGCAGATCTGCGCGGCTGCCGAATGCGGTGCTCGCTTTGTCGAATTGCATACTGGTGCTTTCGCCAATGCCAAAGGGGCTTCAACCCTCAAGCGGGAACTCCACCGCCTCGAGACAGGAGCCTCGCTGGCTCATTCCCTCGGGCTCAAAGTCAACGCCGGGCATGGCATCAACTACGACAACATCCGCTACCTCTACACCGTGCCCCACCTGCACGAGCTGAACATTGGCCACTCGATCATAAGCCGCGCCATTTTTATGGGCGCCCATAAAGCTGTCTCCGACATGCTGGATCTGTTGGAGGGATACCACCCGTGACTTTGGTGGCTATCGGCCTCGACATTGTCGAAGTCACCCGCATCAAGGACGCTTCCGAGCGATTCGGCGACCGGTTTTTAAAACGCATTTTTACTGAGGCAGAACTCGCCTATTGTCTGGCGATGAAACGGCCTGAGCCACATCTGGCTGCCCGCTTCGCTGCCAAGGAGGCTCTCTCGAAATGCTTTGGCACCGGCATCGGCAAAGAAGTGGGCTGGCTCGACCTCGAGGTCGGGCGCAAAGAAAGCGGCGAGCCCTACGCCATCCTGAGCCCGAAAGCGCTCGAGTTCGCCCTCACCAAAGGTGCCGACGGAGCACTGGTCAGCCTGTCGCATACCGAACACTACGCCGCGGCGCAAGCGGCTCTGGTCTGTCGCGCAGTTACCCCGTTTCCTGGACAAGCCCCCACCCAAAAATAGGCGAAAAAATGAATAGCGCTCACAGCGGTTACCACTAGGATTCCACTTCTATTCTGCAACACAGTTGGAGACATCAACCAAAGAAAGATTATGGCCAAAGAAAAATCTGAAAAAGCGTCCGACACCAAGCAGGGAGTTCGCGACAAGAACCTCGACTTAGCACTGCAAGCTATCGCCAAACAGTTTGGCGAAGGCGCCATCATGACCCTCGGGGATTCCGAGGCGAGGATGCGGGTCGAGGTCATCCCCACAGGCTGCATCTCCATTGATCATGCCTTGGGCGTTGGCGGATTCCCTCGCGGGCGTGTCGTGGAGGTCTTCGGCCCGGAATCTTCGGGCAAAACCACCCTCACACTCACTATCATCGCCGAAGCCCAGAAACGCGGCGGAGTTGCCGCATTCATTGATGCCGAGCATGCCCTCGATACCGCCTACGCGAGAAAGCTAGGCGTGAAAGTGGAAGAACTTCTCATCTCTCAACCTGATTCCGGTGAAGAAGCGCTCACTATCGCCGAGACCCTCCTCAAGTCCAACGCCATTGATGTGATCGTAGTGGACTCCGTGGCGGCTCTGACCCCGAAATCCGAACTGGAAGGGCAGATGGGCGATGCCACAGTCGGAGCCCAAGCCCGACTCATGAGCCAAGCCATGCGCAAGCTGACCGCCGTCATCTCCAGAGCTAAAACCATCTGTATTTTCACCAATCAGATCCGCGACAAAATCGGCGTCATGTTCGGCAGCCCCGAGACCACCACTGGCGGCAAGGCTCTCAAATTCTACTCCTCCGTGCGCGTGGATGTCCGGCGCATCGGCCAAATCAAATCTGCCGACGGCACCGTCGTCGGTAACCGCACCAAGATCAAAGTGGTCAAGAACAAGGTCGCTCCCCCGTTCACCGAGTGCGAGTTCGACATCCTCTACAACGAAGGCATCTCCCGTGAGGGATCGGTGATTGATATGGCCATTGATCGCGGCATCATCGAGAAACGCGGTGCCTGGCTCTCCTACGGTGGAGAACAGCTCGCCCAAGGCCGGGAAGCCGCACGCGAAGAACTCAAAAGACGCCCAGATCTCCTTGAGAAAATCTACGGGCAAGTCATGGAAAAAATCGGGGCTAAACTAGCCCACCCCGAGCCGGCAAAAGAATAACTTTATTTTGCAACACCACAAAAATCAGTTATCTTACATGAGTCAAAAGAGCTTGGGAATTAAAGGGTGTAAACACCCACCCCTTAACCCTTGACTCTTGTTGGTGGCACGGCATTGTCCCTAGGGAAAACATTCGAAACTATGAGCGATATTGACGATCTTCTGAAGAAGTCGGTGCTCTATCAAGAGTTCCTCGCCGAGCGTGAAGAAATCTTGAAGCATAAGTGGCTCGAAAGCGAAAAAATCGGCCATGATGTCGGTTTTGAAAAAGCCCTGCTCGACTGGACTTTTCAGCACAGGGCACGCTGGAGGCAAGAGCGTGTCCACAAGGAAGCTCCTACCCACCATAATAAAAACGCCGCGTAAACTCTCTTCGTCCCTTCTCTCTGAACTACGCCGTGACCCCTTCCCAACCACCCCACCAAACATCCGGTG
This sequence comes from Verrucomicrobium spinosum, assembly GCA_020718645.1. GTDB lineage: Bacteria > Verrucomicrobiota > Verrucomicrobiia > JADLBR01 > JAIBCM01 > DYRQ01. The sequence continues at coordinate 37,079 of DYRQ01000002.1, read as the reverse complement.
GCGCTTCCCGTGGGGAATCCATCACCAAAGTCATGGATCAAACTGAAATCCGTGAGTCCATCGTTCGTATGGCCAGTGATATTGCCCGCAAGGAACCTAATTATCCCCATGCTGTTTTGCTCGGCATCCAAAAAGGCGGTGTCCCTATCGCCCGAGCTCTCGCAGCCGAACTCTCTTCCCTCTCGGGACGCACCATCGCTTTTGGGTCCATTGATGTCAGTTTCTACCGCGATGACCTCGGCCAACGACTCCCTTACCCCGAGCCCACCGTGCTTCCCACCGACATCAATGGACGCCTCGTGATCCTCGCCGACAGCGTCCTTTTCTCAGGCCGCACTGTCGTAGCCGCTTGCGACGCGCTCAAAGATTATGGCAGAGCCGCTGCCATACGCCTTGCCGTTCTCGTGGATCGCGGCCACCGCGAACTGCCGATTGCCCCAGATTTCGTCGGCAAATATATCACCACTGAATTTCACCAAAAAGTCCGAGTCCGCGACGACTTTGTTGCTGTAGTCACCTACCCGAACCCCACCACCCCATGAGCTGGAAGAAAAAAGACTTACTGGATATCCGTTCGCTCAGCGTCGAGGAAATCGGCGAGGTGCATGCCGCTGCGCGCACCTTCCGCGATGTCATCGCCCGCGAAATTAAAAAAGTCCCCGCCCTGCGTGGTAAAACTGTTGTAAACCTTTTCGCCGAGCCGAGCACCCGCACACGCATCTCATTCGACTTGGCTGCCAAGCGTCTCAGCGCCGATGTGGTGGACTTCGAGGCTAGCTCGAGCAGCTTCCGCAAGGGGGAAACTCTCATAGACACCGTGCGCAACTTGGAGGCGCTCAATGCCGAGTTCATCATCCTCCGCCATGCCGCCGCCGGTGCTGCGCAGTTCATCGCCGAACGCCTCTCAGCCCATGTCATCAACGCAGGAGATGGCGCCCACGAACACCCCACCCAAGCGCTGCTGGACACTTTCACCATCCTGCAAAACCGCGGTCGCATCGCGGAGCTGCGCGTCTTGATTTCAGGGGACATCCTCTTTAGCCGCGTCGCCCGATCGAACATTCATGCCTTGACCAAACTAGGTGCCACGGTGGTGCTCTGCGGGCCTGCCACGCTTCTTCCCGACACCTTCCGCGAGTTGGGCGTGGAGATCAGCCACGATTTCGAGGCGGAGTTGCCCAAGGCGGATGTGGTCTATCTGCTGCGCATCCAACACGAGCGCCAACGCGCCGTTTATTTCCCGAGCATAGGCGAGTTTGTCGCCCTGTTTGGACTGACCTCGGAACGATTCCGCCTCTGCAAACCCGATGCACTCATCATGCACCCTGGCCCCATCAACCGCGGGGTCGAACTCGCCAGTGAGTTGGCCGACGGGCGCAACTCGGTGATCCTCGAACAAGTCACCAACGGACTAGCCGTGCGCATGGCCGTCCTCTACCTCCTCAACGGTGGGCAAGCCCCTCTGGAACATTGACCATGAGCCACCCACTTCTCATCAAAAACGGCCGCGTTCTCGACCCGGCCTCCGGCACCGATACCCTCCGCGACATCGCAGCCCTCGATGGCGTCCTCGTCTCCCCCAATGCCCTGCGCGGGCTTTCGGGTGTGGAGGAGTTTGATGCCACGGGTCTGGTTGTCTGCCCTGGCCTGATTGATCTCCATGTCCACCTGCGCGAACCTGGGCGCCCGGACAAGGAAACGATAGAAACTGGCTCCCGCGCTGCCGCCGCTGGCGGTTTCACTACGATCTTGGCGATGCCCAACACCATCCCAGTCACCGACTCAGCCAGCACCGTGGCATGGATCCGGCAGCGGGCCCAAGAAAAAGCCTGCGTTCATGTCTTGGTCTGCGGTTGCCTTTCCCAAGGTCAAAAAGGTGAAGTTCTCGCCCCGTTTGCCTCGCTGAAAAAAGCGGGTGTCGTGGCGCTCAGTGACGATGGTCGTTGCATCCAGAGCGCCGAACTCATGCGCCGCGCTTTCGAACATGCCCACATGGTCGGATTGCCCATCCTCGACCATTGCCAAGACGAATCGCTCACCGCCGATGGCGTGATGAATGAAGGCTACTGGAGCACCGTCCTCGGTCTGCATGGCTGGCCAGCCATCGCTGAGGAAATCATGATCTCACGCAACGCCATGCTGGCCGACCTCACTCGCCACCGTGTCCACTGCCAGCATGTCACCACTGCTGGAGGTGCCCGCATCCTCCGCGAAGCCCGCAGCCGCGGCGTCCCGATCAGCGGCGAAATCTGCCCCCACCACATTGCTCTCACCGATGCCGGCCTCGAGGGTTATGACACGAATTTCAAGATGAACCCGCCCCTGCGCACCCAGGCAGATGCCGATGCACTCGTGGAGGCTTTTCGTGAAGGGGTGATTGACATATTAGCCAGCGACCACGCGCCGCACTGCGATTTTGAAAAAGAAGTAGAGTTCCAGGAAGCACCCTTCGGCATACTCGGCCTTGAAACAGAGGCGGGTCTTTTCCTCGAGCATCTCCACCACCGCCATGGCATCCCGCTCATGGACATCGTGCGGGCGCTCACGATGAACCCCGCCAAACTCCTGCAAATCCCCAAAGGCACTTTGGCCGAAGGCGCTGAGGCAGACATCACTGTCTTGGATACCGAGACACCTTGGACGGTGGACAAACATCAATCTGCTAGTAAGAGTCGCAACACCCCATTCCACGGGCAGACCCTGCGCGGGCGTGCCGTGGCCACTTTTGTATCTGGACGCAAAGTCTGGGATCTCGCTGGTTTTTACGGCGAGTAAGACCCTGATTATACCGGACTCTGCGTCGGGGGTGGTTGAAACAGGCTTCGCCTACTTCCTCCTTGGAGCGGTTCATCGGCGGTTGACCAAGGGCTGGCGTTCGTCGCTATGCGCGGCAAACGCACCAGCGTTGCTTGCAAATTTCACTTCGATTTACGGCGAAGGAGGTAAAGGACGATTCCCACGATCACCGCTGCGAGTATTGTCACCGGCACGAAGGGGAAGCCCAGCGTGGATTGGGTTTGCGCCACCGTTGGCGACATGGCCGTTTGGGCCTGTTGAACCGGCGTCGCCACTGATGGAGCGGGTGTTGTTTGCACACCTGCGGTCGGTGTTATAGTCGTAGGCAGTGGCTTGTTCCCGAAATTACCGCTATCAAAAGCCGTCAACGTCTTATTGAACTCTTCTTTTTCTCGAATTATAGATTCTCGTATTTGTTCGGGAGGAATTCGGAGCATGTTTTCAGGGTTCGGAGGTGCAGTCCGTCCTGCAAACATCGTGTTGATCATTTTCCATACCGCCCGCTCGCGATCAGAAAGTTTCTGTTCGTTCTGTATACCGTATTGGTAAAATTGCCATCTCCAGTTTTCTAGCGTATTGCGAAGAACGATCTGGTGAAGCATGGCTTCCTTCTGAACTTTGTCGCCCTGTTTTTCAGCTTCTTTATAGGCACGAAAATATGGCTCCAACCGAGGTAAAGTATCTTGGGTTGCCGCCGCATAGGCATCAAACGGGGTTGGTTTCATATTGAAACCAATGTCACTAGCATTTTGGGCGGCCATGCTTCTCTGCATGAGCGTCGCAATGAATAGGACAAATATTATATGCCGCGATTTCATTGAGGGACAAACTGAACGGGATGAATGTTTGGCTGCATCACTGGCTCCTCAGCGGTTAAACGCCCGCTTCCACCCGAATCGCAGCACTGCCAGTCCAAGAGCTTCCGCTTCGGCTTAGATTAGCGTTAAATCTCCACTCAACTTTTCCATAGGTGCTCCACCCTTGACCAAAAACATTGCATTGGAGATAAGCGTCAAACTTATCAGCTATAATTATTCCACTGTGCTCTGGTCCTCCACCCTGCTCAGGCTGATCCCTTGACTCGATTAATACATCCTGTGCTAGTCGCCTAATTGTAATCAGCTCTACCCAACTTTCATCAAGCACATTATCCAAAACCTTTTGGTTTTGGTATTGCATGATTTCTTTAGTATGGCCTTGGGAAGTAGGAGTTGTGAAATTGCGCGTTCTATTCGGTGTAACATCTTGGACAATTCTAGGTTCTATGATTGTATTCGAAAAACCATTGGGAACTTTAACGATTGCCGAAACGAGCGATCTCCCCCAAACAACTACATCTCCGGGTTGTAGGTTAACCTTGCGATAGACCCCTGATGTTTCAATTCCCGTCCCATAATCCTCGGCCTTGAAGTCTGTTACCTCGATCGGCAGGAGGAGGACGGCATGTGTTTTACCAGTTTGTAAGTTTGTGGCAGAGGCTGCAACTTGGCATGCTTCGTTGACGGCTACAGCCGTGTTGATATTCCAAGTTCTTTTATCCACTATGACATCGTCGAAATAATACGCTTCAAAGTGACTATCCAGCGAGCCATCTTCGAGAACCGGCTGCTCCCAGAACACCCCCTTGTCATCGCTGCCAAGACCATCTTTTTCATGATGGCCACCATCTCCCCCTACTATTAACGGACGGGATTGCCCATCCTTTTGACGACTATTGATTCCCCATGCTTTGCCATGCCCTAGGGGCTTTTGTCCGTTGTCCCAGAGCAGTGCCTGTGACCCTCCGCTACCCACTGCTTGTTTGAACATATTGACTCCAGATAAATACGCTGACTCATAACTATTTTGCATCAGCGTGTAACTCCCATTCAACCACATTGCAGGCACGAAGTCTCCTATACTAAAATCAAACAGCATGCCCACCACAATCTGCCCATTCGGGCCGCCCTCGTGTATGGCGGAAGCATAGCCTCCCCCTCTGAAAGACTGATTCCCGCTTTGCACTGTAGGTGTATTGAGCAATATGGCCTGCCCGCCTTGCAAGTAATAACAGGGATAAGGGTGCGAACCATCATCCATTATTGAGCCCACTTGTATGCCTAGCGAACTGATGTCATTGATCCAACACGGACCAGGTTCATCTTTTATCCAATCATTGTAGAAACCGTAAAATGAAGAACCAGAATTTTCCAGAAAACCTTTTCTGCCCCCTCCGTTGCCGTCGAATTGACTAGGGCCAGCCACGGTGCCATCGTTTCCTACACAGGCGGGATATTCGTTACTCAACCCAACCCGATCTCCCTCTGCAAAGAGGTATTGACGCGGTGAGCCACTCCACACTAACACATGTCCAGAATCGTTGAGATCAATGGCCACTCCCTCTCCGCAATCTATCACGGCATATCGCACTGCAGGAGATGGCATTTTGGACAAGGAGGATTGAGGGTTGGTTCCGTTCTGGTATTCTTGTCCGTTCGACTGTCCGTCGCTATCCGCATCCAGCGCTGCGTCCTCTGCTAATAGGGGATTGAGTCCATAGGAAAATTCTGCGCCATCAGGTATTCCATCGCCGTCTGTGTCTGTGATGTAGATGCTCGTTTGTAGAAGATGCTCTTCCCAATCTTGAAGCCCGTCTCCGTCCGTATCAGGGCTAGAGTTTGCATCTGCCAGAACACGAAAAAATGCTTTGGGTAAAGACGGTGACGACAAAGTCAGAGAGAAGCTAGTTTGACTGGCTCCAGAATGTCCGAGAACACTCCCTACCAAAGACCAATCCTGAAGGTTTTCAGACATTTGGACGGAGTAAAAGAGAGCCGGAAAACTTCTCCATACGAGGGTAACCTCCGACAAGTCCTCTGCAAAATCCAAACTTTCCACACGGAAGACATCGTTCGGGTTTCTTGGGTTTGTGCCGGCAGCAGCCTCTATTCCGTTAGTCTGACCATCCCCGTCGAGATCTGAGCTTTGATCGCCCGAAGCAATGGTATGTAGTCTCTGCCAAACTTCGCTCATGCCATCTACATCTACATCCATTGCCAGCACTGTAGAATCCATGATTTGAAACACAACCACAGAAATAATCGCTACGATTTTCTGGAGATGTTTCATTTATTGCATATTTAGATCAGAAAATACACAGCCAATCAAGAGGTGCTAGAAGTGACACTATTTTGTTACTTCAGTTGGGCTGGGAGACTAGTCAGCTACCATGCTTCTAGTGTTTTGTAATACATTACAACAGCATCACCCACAAGCACAGGCGAGCTTACGCCTCGCATCTGCACCTATCGCTTGCTATTGCAAAATCTGGGTTAATCTGGGTTTTGCACACATTTCTGTTCCCGGTATCATCCTGCTTGAACGATAGGAGTAGAGTTCCTAGGAAACAGCTTTTCCACTTGCGGGCGGCGCTGTAGGCGGCAAGGTTAAGCAATCTATGAACCGATCTCAAACACAGTCAGGATGCCTTTCAATCCTGCTGGTCCTCTTTCTGCTGGTCAGCCTCATCGTCAACATCGTCTTCTATCTGAGTCTCCAATGGAAAACCCCCACCGATAAGCCCAAGGCGACGATGCTCGGGGAAGAGACCATGATTGATGGCGAATCCCACGACAAAATCGCTGTCATAGATCTCGTCGGTGTCATCAGCTACGCTATTGAAAGCTATGCGGCAGAGTCCATGGTGGACACCGTCATCGAGCAACTCGAACGAGCCCGCGAAGATGAGGATGTCAAAGCCATTATCCTCAACATTGATTCACCCGGAGGCGAGGTCAACGCCAGCGATGTGCTCTACCACGAAATCAAGAAAACCCGCGACGATTATCAAAAACCTGTCGTGGTTCACATGATGTCCGTCGCAGCCTCCGGCGGTTACTACGCAGCTATGGGTGCCTCGAAAATAGTGGCGAACGAACTCACCCTTACCGGCAGTATTGGCGTCATCATGCAGAGCATGGACTATGAAGGGCTCTCGGGTAAAATCGGTGTCCGCTTCCACACTTTCAAATCTGGTAAATTCAAAGACATCCTCTCGGGTGACCGGGCACCGACTGAAGAGGAAAAAAAATATGTCCAAGACATGATCATGGAGACCTACGAAAAGTTTGTTGGCATAGTCGCCATCGAGCGGCAGCTCAACATTGACGAACTCAAATCGGGGGTGGCCGATGGCCGTCCGATCAGCGGTAAAAACGCGCTGGCAGCCGGGTTGGTGGATAAGCTCGGATACTTCGAAGACGCCGTTGCCGAGGCCAAAAAACTGGCGGGGGTGAAAGAGGCGAGAGTCATCCGCTACACTATCCCCTTCAGCTTTTTCAACATTTTCCAACTCCTCAGCATGGAAAGCCGTCACCGCACTTTGACTCTTGAAATCGTGCCAGAGATTCTCGGCGCCATCAAACCCGGCAGACCCTACTACATAGCCCCGCACCTGTTCCAAGACTGACGCCAGACCCCAACTCCAACGGCATGAACTCAGCAGACGCCTCCTCCCCCATCGGCCTGATTGCAGGCCGCGGCGTTTATCCTGCCGAATGGATGGAGTGCGCCCTAGCTCAAGGCGCCCGAGTGGTCATGGCTGCCTTCGAGGGGGAGACAGACCCAGCTCTTGCCTCCCGCGCATGGAAATGCGACTGGATGCGCGTGGGACAACTCGGACGCATGACCCGCTTTCTCTCTGGATCCGGCGCACGGACAGCCGTCATGGCTGGCCAGATCCGACCCTCCAACCTTTTTGATCTCAAACCAGACATCAAAGCCCTGCTCTTGCTGGCCAAGCTCCGCAAACGCAATGCAGAATCCATATTTTCTGCCATTGCCGATGAGCTTGGCAAAGCCGGTGTCAAGGTGCTGCCTGCCACGACTTACATGGAAGACCGCCTAGCTCAACCCGGCTGGGTCGCGGGACCAAAACCCTCCCGCAGAACTATGGACGATGTCCGCTACGGCTTCGAGATAGCCAAGGCTGTCAGCGCACTCGATATAGGCCAGATTGTCGTGGTCAAAAACGGCACGGTCTTGGCAGTAGAAGCCTTTGAAGGCACCAACGATGCCCTGCGCCGCGGGGGCTCCCTCGCCAAGGACGCCGTTGCAGTCAAAGTCTCCAAACCCAACCAAGATATGCGCTTCGATGTGCCTGTCATCGGGCCGGGAACACTCACGACTGCCGCCGAGTGCGGCATCACCACCGTAGCAGTTGAAGCGAGAAAAACCTTGCTTTTAGAGAGAGATAAACTAAGCTGGATAGCTTTTTCGCAGGGCATCACTTGCCTGACCGCACCAGAGGATTGATATGCAAAAATTAAAAGTTGGAGTTGTAGGCGTCGGGCACATAGGGCGCGAACACGCGAGGATTTATTCGTTGCTCGAGAATGTCGAGTTTGTCGGTATCTACGACACGGATGCCAATGTGCGCCAGCGCACAGCCCAGCAATACGGCATTCGCGCCTGCGCCAGCGTGACGGAACTCATGGATCTCGTGGATGCCGCGACCATCGCTACTCCCACCACTTACCACTACGAGGTGGCTCGCCCCTTTCTCGAGGCAAGCAAACATCTGCTGATTGAAAAACCGATCACCGAGAACCCGGAAGACGCGAAGAAACTCGTGCATCTGGCCGCCGAGAAAAACGCCGTCCTCCAAGTCGGCCACATCGAACGATTCAACCCTGTGTTGAAAATTCTGGAGACCCAGCTCACCGCCCCAAAATTCATCGAGGCTCACCGGCTCTCCCCCTACCCTGGTCGCAGCACCGATGTCGGCGTCGTGCTGGATCTCATGATCCACGACCTCGAGATTATCTTGCACCTCGTCCACTCCCCCATCCAGAACATAGACGCCGTGGGCGTGGCCGTGCTCAGCAAAGGCGAGGATATCGCCAACGCTCGTATCCGCTTCGAAAACGGGTGCGTGGCCAACATCACCACCAGCCGCATCAGCCCTGAGAAAATGCGTAAAATCCGGGTTTTCCAAGAGGATACTTACCTCTCCCTCGACTATCAGAAACAGGAGGGCGAAATCTACCGCAAGGTCGGGCTCCAGATCACCCGAGAAAAAGTCCCTGTTGAAAAACAGGAGCCGCTGAAGATGGAACTCAAATCCTTCACCGAATGCGCCCTAGCCAAGAGTCAGCCTGTGGTCTCTGGAGCCCACGGTGCCCATGCCTTGGATATAGCTGTGCAGATCACCGAATTGATTTGGAAAAACAACCCCGCCCGCTAGTCTGGACACCACCTCATGAAAGTTTTTCTCATCGCGGGCGAGACCAGCGGCGACCTTATCGGTGCCGACCTGATAGCAGCACTGCGCATTGAGGATCCCTCTACAGAATGCTTCGGCGCTGGCGGAGAGCGGATGTTAGCGGCTGGCCAAAGACAGTCTATTGACTTGGCCAAACACGGGGTAGTCGGCCTCATTGAGGTCATTAAACACTACCCGCGCCTTCGCTCCTATTTTCACCGCCTACTCGCGGAATGCCAAGCGATACTGCCGGATGCCATCGTTCTCATAGACTACCCAGGATTCAATCTCCGCTTTCTGAAAAAAGTCCGAGAGCTTCTCCCCTCCTGCAAAATTTTCTACTATGTCAGCCCCCAAGTCTGGGCTTGGAAACCTGAGCGCGCTTCTATCCTCGAGAAAAATGTGGATGCCCTGTTTTGCATCTTTCCGTTCGAACCCGATTGGTTCCGCGAGAAATCGCCTAACCTGAAAACCCACTGGCTCGGCCACCCCATTCTAGACCGCCTTTTCCTGCCGGAAAACAACGCCACCCCCGAGGATAAAATCCGCATCGCTCTCCTCCCGGGCAGCCGCCCAAAAGAGGTGGAAACCCATCTGCCTCTGCTGCTGGAAGCGGCCATGATCATGACTTCCGTGCAGGGCAACTTTTCGTTTTACTGCATCGCCCCCACGCCCGAAGTCGCCGAGGTGGAGGCCAAAATGATCGAGCAGCAAATCGGCTACGCGCTCGATATCCAAGTGCTCTCCAGCTACACAGCCACTCACATCTCTCGCTGCCATTTGGCCCTCGTCTCCTCTGGCACAGCCACCCTCGAGTGCGCCGTAGCCAACACGCCCATGGTGGTCTTTTACAAGGTCAATTGGCTCACTTACCTCTTCGCCAAAATGCTGGTCAAAATCCCCTTCCTTTCCATCGTGAATCTCCTGCTCAACGAAGGTGTGGTGCCCGAACTCATCCAGTCCAAAGCCCGCCCTAACCACATAGCCCGTGCTGCGATCGAGCTGCTCGCCAGCGAGTCCAAACGCAAAGCCCAACAGAAGATGCTCCGCAAGGTCGTCGAAGATCTGGGCGAGCCCGGCGCCTCCCGACGCATCACCCGCCACATCCTCAAATCACTCAAACCCGTCAGCCCCCTGTAGCCGCTCGCCATGCACTCTCCTGGCGGCAAACTCTTCGTGGTAGCCACTCCCATCGGCAACCTCGAGGACATCACCCTGCGAGCTCTCCGCACCCTCAAAGAAGCTGACTGCATCGCTGCCGAGGACACGCGCCACACCTCCGTCCTCCTCAGCCATTACGAAATCCGCAAACCCCTGATCAGCTACCACCAGTTCAACGAGGCCAAACGCACTGCCGAATTCATCGGCCAACTCCAGGGCGGCACCACCATCGCCCTCGTCTCGGACGCAGGATTCCCAGGCGTCTCGGATCCAGGCGAACGCTTGATCGCCGCTTGCGTGGCCGCCGGTGTCACGGTCGAGGTCATTCCTGGTCCTTCGGCTGTCCTCAGCGCTCTCGCCGCCAGCGGTCTGCCCATGTGCCCTTTTCTCTTTGAAGGGTTCCTGCCCGTCAAATCCGGCCAGCGCGCCAAAGTGGTCCAAGCCCTCGTCCACCGCCGAGCCACTACGGTCTTTTTTGAGTCTCCCTACCGCATCGGAAAAACCCTCGCGGAATTGGCGAGACAGCTACCCGACCGCCCCGTGTGCGTCGCACGGGAATTGACGAAAAAATTCGAGGAGTTCAACCGCGGCACCGCCGCTGACCTCGCCGCCTCGCTCGCCTCTAAAAACTGGAAAGGCGAGATCACCCTCGTCGTCGCCGGATGCCAAAAACGCGATGCTGCCGACAGTGATGATTCCGCTGAAAAAATTGACTCGGAATCTGACGAGTCCGAAGAGTAACATCCCGCCGATGAACCTGCTGCAGCTCGACCAGATCCGCGCCGGATACCATGCCGGAGATGTGCTCAAAGGCATCTCCCTCTCCGTCGCCTCCGGCCAGATCGTCGCCCTGCTCGGTGCCAACGGCGCTGGAAAAACAACGACCCTCCTGACCATCGCAGGCGTGGTGCCCCGCCGTGGTGGCACGATCTCTTGGAAAGGGGAAGCTCTCCCCCACGCTGCCCCAGACCAGATGGTCAAACGAGGCATCTGCCTCTCGCCAGAAGGCCGCCGCATTTTTCCGCGCCTGACCGTGATGGAAAACCTCATCATTGGCGCCTACCAACTCCCCGATTCCCGCAACGCCTCCAAACTCGACCGCATTTTCTCCTACTTCCCGCGCTTGGCGGAACGCCGCACCCAGCTCGGCGGCACCTTGAGCGGAGGCGAACAACAGATGCTCGCCATGGGTCGCGCCCTCATGGGTGAACCTGAATTACTCATGCTGGACGAACCCTCCTTGGGTCTCGCCCCGATCGTGGTGGAAAAACTTTTTGCCATCATCCAAGAAATCAACCGTTCCGGCACTTCGATCCTGTTGGTCGAACAAAACGCGCATCAGGCACTGCAGATTGCGCACCGGGGCTTCGTGCTCGTCACGGGCAAAATTGTCCTCGAAGACTCGGGCGAAAAACTGCTCGCCAGCGATGAGGTCCGCCGCGCCTACCTCGGCGAAGATGTGTGATGGGATCCGATTATTCCCTCGGAAAGTTTTCCGTCTTCCATCTCATAAGTTTTGTCAAACACATCGAGTGATCGGTGATCGTGGGTTACCACCACCACTGCGGCTCCTTGTTCGCGGGCGACTTTCTGGAATAGTTCCATGACTTGTCTTCCCCGGTAGCTATCGAGGGCGGCTGTCGGTTCATCGGCTAAAATCAAGCTGGGGCGGTTGGCTAAAGCCCGTGCGACTGCGACTCTCTGCTGTTGTCCGCCAGAAAGTTCGTTCGGGTGGTTCGCGGCACGATCCGACACCCCCAGATATTCGAGCAACTCCATAGCACGCTCTTTGGCTAGAGATGAGGGCACCCCGTTCAGCTCCATCGCCACCGCTACATTTTCCCATGCATTCAAAAATGGGATCAGGTTGGCTTTTTGAAAAACGAAACCGAGATGCTGACGGCGATAGGCACGCACATCCACCAGTTCCTTGGGGCCGTCCATGACCGTCTGACCCCCGAGGCGTATTTGTCCGGAAGTGGGCGGATTGATGAGACCGAGCGCGGTGAGGAAGGTGGATTTTCCGGAGCCACTGGGGCCGAGTAACGCGACGATTTCGCCTTTGCCCAAACTCAAAGAGACCTCTTTCATGCCGACAACTTCGGTGTTGCCCGACCCGTAAATCTTGGTGAGCGAGAGCGCTTCCACAGCCAGTGTGTCCGCTGGGTTTTTCATGAGAGCACTTTGCTGGGTTCCACGCTCATGGCTTTGGTTATGCCGAGTAAACTTGCCAAAACAGAATTGAGGACGACCACCCCTGCCAGCACGAGCATGTCACCGGGTTCGATCACCACCAGCCTAGGAAATCTCGGAAAGGCGTAGTTGCCTAACCACCAAGCCAAGAGGTATCCGATACCACCGATCAAGAGGGATTGCTGGAGAATCAAGCCGATAATGGCCCCGTTTTTGGCACCCATCAGCTTGAGCATCGCTATGTCATGTATCTTGTCTAAAGTCAGCGTGTAAATAATCAGCGCCATAATAATTGTCGATATGATGACTAGGACCACTCGGAACAAGCCGAGTTGCCGCTTGGCTTTGTCCACCATGCCTGACACCAGCAACTCAATCTGCTGTTCCCGCGTGTAAACCGTCACATCTGGCCAGCGGGCTATCTCGGCGGCGACTTGTGCTGGGTCAGCGCCCGGTGCCACGCTCGCGATCACGGCACTCACGGGAGGTGGCGCCAGTGCCGGGATGCCGGCTGCCTCTCCAACCGCCCGATCGAGCAAGCGTGGGGTGAGCCTACCCAGTTCGTGTTCCTCGACCCTCCCTCGGCGCAATAGGCGTTCGATCCTCGTCGCTTCGGCAGGCACATCGAACTGGATGGCCTGAGCATCGCCCACCGTAAAAAATGCAATCCCATCCCCACCCGTGCCCACCATGCCAGAAGTAATTCCCACCACGCGGTAGTCATCTTTGCCCAATCTCACCCGTGCCCCTAACTCCAAGCCCAGTGAGCGATCTACCACGATTTCGTAATGCGCTTGGCTCAAGGGTCTCCCTGCTACCAGAGGTATCCATTGACCGCGATCCTCGGGCCAAGAAAGCCCCTGCACGACCATCCGCAACTGCCTTCCCCCGTGCTCTCGCTGGATAGTGTGCGAGAGAAACCGCCGCACTCCGGTGAGTCCCGGAACCGTCCGCACCCGGTCTTCGACGCTAGACGGTATGCGGGAAATTTCTGCAAACGGCCCCCGGCTTCCACCCTGCACGATCCACAAGTCTGCACCGATACTTTCCACAAGCAGCGTGGCTTCCCTCAGCAAACCCCGGTAAATGCCACCCATGCCCATAACCACCATGAGCAGGAGCCCAATCCCAACAGCCGTCAGCACAAAACGCCCGAGGTTGTAGCGGATATCTTTGAGAGCCAGATTCATCGCACCCGTATTCTCTGTCCGTTCTGGAGCTGCTTCAGGGAAGGTTGGGCTGGTGCCACCACGCGCTCCCCGGCTTTTACGCCGGCACGGATTTCCACCTGGTTGACACCCTGCAGACCGACTTGCACCTCGCGCCATTGTGCCTTGCCGGATGCCATCGCAAAAACGCCTGCTTTTCCGCCACGCCACGCTAGGAATTTGAGGGGTATCACCAGTGCATCCTCTACCCGACCCGTTTCAATAATGGCGTCGGCGCGCTGGCCGACCATCCAATTCGGCGGCAATTTTTCTACGAGTATATCCGTGGCAAACTCGCGGGTTTCACGGTCGGTTTCCCTCCCGATCCTAGCCACGGTGCCCGGGTAAACCTGATCTGAATCCGAGCGAAATACTACCCTCGCCTTCTGTCCTACTGCCAAGGCCGCTGAGGCGGTTTCGTCCACCCACGCCGAGACCCACATCTCGCTTGTAGAGACAAGGTGCAGGAGGGAAGTTCCGGGCACCACCACTCCGCCCGGATCGTGATCCCGCCGCGTAATCACCCCATCGTAAGGGCTCGTAATCCAGGTGAATCCAAGTCGTTCGCGCTGGTAGGCGAGATTTTTTTCTGCCGTGCTCACATGTCGCTGTGCCTCCAGCGTGGCAGCCCTCGAGCGTGCCAAGTCCGACTCTGCCACCTGTAGCTGTTCGATGGCTTTATCCAGTTCGGACTGGGAAGAGACCCGGGCGTTGTGCAAGTCCGTGGCACGCTTATGTTCGCTGCGTGCCTGGGTCTCCACCGCAGCAGCTCGAGCCTCATCTACGCGCACGCGCTCCTCGGTAGCCCGCGCAGCAGCTAGTATAGCTTCCGACACCTCAACTTGACGGGTAAGTTCCCTGTCATCGAGCCTAGCGAGGTTCTGCCCTTGTTTGACTTGGTCACCCACATCTACGAACACCTCGGCCAGCACTTCTTGTAACTTGGGGCTGATGGTGGTTTTTATTCGGGCATCCAGAGTGCCGGTGCCAGTCACCTCTGCGATCATGAACGAGCGCTGCACTTCATGAACAACCACAGGAAAAGCATTCAAGACACCCCGCACGAGCACCCCAGCCAAGACACACACTCCGAGCACCCATTTCCAGCGTTTCAACAACCAGTTCATTTTACAGCTACCTCCACTTTGGATGCCCACCAACATTGACAAGATCATCCAAGAAAAGAAAATAATAACGCTAGTTGTTCATTTATCAAAGTATATTGCGCTGGTATTTTCTGTCTGCGCTTGGACTTAGAGAGTTGCCTCTCCTGTCGGTATCTCTCTCGGCACGCCATCGGCTCCAGCGTAAAACCACCTTCCGCGCATCTGGCTCACTGCGTCCGGGGCATCCACCACCTTTCTCAGATGGCTTCGCCCTTTAAAAGTGTTACCAATGTCCTGACTGAGCCTCACTGGAGATCTCCATCCCTTCCTCAACCCCCATTTTCCCATCGCATAATTTGGATTGATGAAAAGCCCGAAAAACGGCATCACTGCCAGCAGAAGTGTTCTCCGCAAAAACTACGGAGACACGCGGAGGATCATAGAGTGAGTTTTGCAAAAGAGGCTGAGGTTTACTTGGAAAAATTCGTGGGCAAACGCCTGCTCGTCATCGGCGACATTATGCTCGATGAATTTGTGTGGGGCAAAGTCACCCGCATTTCCCCCGAGGCTCCCGTGCCCGTGGTGGATGTTCATAACGAAGAACGCTTCGCGGGTGGTGCAGCCAATGTTGCCCGCAACTTGCGCGCACTCGATGCTGATGTCCGTGTCATCGGTCGCGTTGGCCGCGACGAACAGGCGCCAAAACTCCTTGGCCTTCTCAACTGTGGCGGCGTGGATACCTCGCTTGTCTTGCACTCCTCCTCCGTGCCTACCATCGTCAAGACACGCATCATCGCCAGCGATCTGCCCGCGCATGTGGGACAGGAATTTGCCGGCATGGGCTCCGGCCCAAAAGTCGTGGAAAGACCCCACCAAATCGTCCGGGTGGATCGCGAGAAACGCGCGAAGTTGAGCCCCGAGGATTTCGCTGCTTTTTCCCAATCCTTACCGGGTGCCGTAGATTGGGCGGAGGCTGTGATCGTCGAGGATTACGGCAAAGGTATGGTCAACCAACCAGTCGTGGATGCCGTCCGTTCTGCGTGTGAGCGTGCCGGAAAATTCTGGACTGTGGATCCCAACCCGAACAACCCCCTCCTCTGGACGGGCACGCATACAGCCAAGCCTAACCGCTCGGAGGCTTTTGCTTCTGCGGGTCTCGCACTCTCGGACGAACCCGAGGCGATGGACAAGGTCGGTTCCATCCTGTTGGACAAATGGGGTGCCCAGATGCTGCTCATCACTCTCGGTGCCCAAGGCATGCAACTCTTCCGCAGAGATCATCCCGCCTACCATAGTCCGACCAAGGCCATAGAGGTGTTCGATGTCTCGGGTGCTGGCGACACCACCATCGCAGCCTACACCTTGGCTATCGCCGCCGGGGCAGACCCGGTTTCCGCTGTAGAAATTGCCAACCACGCGGCTGGGGTAGTGGTTGCCAAGATCGGCACAGCCACGGTCTCCCGCGCAGAACTCAAGGAGGCTCTTGACCGTGAGTAATCTCAAGAGAGCAGTCTTCCTCGACCGCGATGACACGGTGATGGTCAATGTCCCCTACCTGAACGACGCGTCCCAAGTCGTCCTTTTTCCCGAGGCCAAAGAACAACTGGCACGGCTCGACGCCGCCGGTTTTCTCCTCTTCATCGTCTCCAACCAGAGCGCTATCGGACGGGGTCTCGCCACCCGCGAAGAAGTGGATGCGGTGATGCTCGAGATGGCCCGCCAACTTTTCCCCGTGCCCTTGGCTGAAATCTGCTACTCCCCGGACGCCCCCGAGCAACCCTCCACCACGCGCAAGCCCGAGATAGGGCTCCTCCTCCAGATACGCGATAAATACGGCGTGGATCTCTCGCGCAGTTTCATGGTCGGCGACAAGGAATGCGATGTCCTCTGCGGCAAGCGCGCTGGCTGCTGCTCTCTCTGGTTGCACCGCGATATTTTTCCAAAAACTGAAACTCCACCCGACTTCGCCGCCTCTACTCTGAAGGAAGCTGCGGACTACATCCTCTCCCAACCATGAGTGTTCTCGGCGTCATCCCTGCCCGCTACGATTCCACCCGTTTTCCCGGCAAACCCCTCGCCAACCTCGGCGGCAAACCGCTCATCCAGTGGGTCTGGGAACGCGCCCGACAAGCGCGATCGCTCGACCGCGTCGTCGTCGCCACCGATGACAAACGCATCTTGGAAGCAGTGAAAAAATTCGGTGGTGAGGCCATGATGACCAAGTCCTCCCACCCGAGCGGCACCGACCGCGCCGCGCAAGTTGCTGCCTCGTGCCCCTGCAATCTGGTGGTCAACATCCAAGGTGATGAACCGCTCATGCACCCAGGCAACATAGACGACCTCGTGCGCGTCTTGCAGAGCAGACCCGAATTCGGCATGGGCACCCTCTGCGTCCCTCTCGATAACTCGCTCGACCCGCATGCTTCGGATGTGGTCAAAGTCGTGATGCGCAAAGGCGGGGAGGCCCTCTATTTCTCCCGCGCCGCTATCCCGTTCAACCGCGATAAAATCAAAGGTGTCCGCTACTTCAAACATCTCGGCCTCTACGCCTACTACCCCGTCGTGTTGCAGCAACTCGTCCATTTGCCCGTCTCGCCTTTGGAACAGGCGGAAAAATTGGAACAACTCCGCGCGTTGGAAAACGGCGTGCGCATCCTCGTGCGCGAGACGACCCACGACTCCATCGGCGTGGATACGCCAGAAGATTTCGAGCGGGTCAAAAAATTTCTCAAGCTCGCATGAACGCCACCGACGCCGAACGGCACGCATGGCTGTGCGCCGAGATCGAGCGCCACAACCGCCTCTACTACGACGGCGGCACGCCGGAAATTTCCGACAAAGAATTCGACCGCCTCTACGATGAACTGCTCCGACTAGAGACGGATCATCCGGAGTTCAAAGGCTCCACCTCTCCGACGCAACGCGTCGGCTCCAAACCGCTCCAAGGCTTTCGCCGCATCCGCCACGCGCTGCCCATGCTCTCGCTGGAAAAAGCCGAGGATGCCGAAAAGCTCCGGCTGTTCGATGCCCGCGTGCGCAAACGGCTCGGAGGCGAAAAAGTCAGCTATGTCGTAGAACCAAAACTCGACGGTGTCTCGATCTCTGTGCGCTACGAGGATGGGCAGCTAGTTCTGGCCGCCACCCGAGGCGACGGCACCGAGGGGGATGACATCACGGCGAATGCAAAAACCATCCGCTCTCTGCCCCACTCGCTGCTGACTACGATACCTCCCGCCGTGCTCGAGGCCCGGGGGGAAGTGCTCATGCACAACACCGATTTCGAGGCATTTAATCGCAGGCTGGAAGAGGCGGGCGAGAAACCTTTTTTAAACGCCCGCAATGGCACGGCTGGTTCGCTGAAACTCCTCGACCCCTCCGCTGTGGTCCAGCGTCCGCTCCGCGTTATTTTCTACGCTCTCGGCGAGTGCGACGGCATCGCTCCCACGACCCATTGGGAGGCTGTCGAACAACTCGCCCAACTCGGGCTTCCCGTAGTCGGGACACGCCGCCGCTGCGCTTCTGTCGAGGAGATTCTTTCTTTTGCAGCAGAGTTCAAAAACTCCAAAGCCTCGTTGCCTTACGAGACGGATGGCCTCGTGGTCAAAGTGGATCGCCTCGACCAGTGGGAGCGCCTGCCTTCCACCCTGAAAACTCCCGGCTACGCCATCGCCTTCAAACCAGCCGACTGGGTGCCCCAAGTGGAGACCGTGCTCAAAGCTATCACAGTCCAAGTAGGGCGCACCGGCGTGCTGACTCCCGTGGCTGAACTGGAGCCAGTCCCCCTAGCAGGCTCAGTCATCGCTCGCGCCACCTTGCATAACGAGGATGACATACGCCGCAAAGATGTCCGCATCGGCGATACGGTCATCATCGAAAAAGCCGGATCCGTGATCCCCGCCGTGGTCTCGGTGGTCCACGAAAAACGACCGTCTGACACCCGCCCATTCGACCTGCTCGAACACATCGGTGGATGCTGCCCCGTCTGCGGTGGCACCGTGGAAAAAGATCCCGAATTTGTCGTTTGGCGCTGCATCAATCTACATTGCCCCGCTCAGAGTATGCGCCGATTGGAGCACTTCGCTCGCAGAGCCGCTCTCGACATTTCCAGCTTGGGCGGGGTAGTCGCTGACAGTTTGGTGGAGTCGGGTCTCGTCCGCGAACCCCTCGATCTGTTCTCCCTCCAGCTCGAACAACTCGCTTCGCTTAACCTCGGCACGCCGGATGAACCGAGAGTTTTCGGCGCAAAAAACGCATCCAAAGTCCTCGACGCCCTCGAGCGCTCGCGCACGGCGCCGCTCTCCCGTTGGCTCACGGCACTGGCCATACCGGAACTCGGCGAAACCACCGCCCGCGATCTGGCCGCGTGCCATGGCACCATGGACGAGGTGGCTAACTCGCCACTCTTGCAAGACATCGTCGCGCTGAACGAAGCCTTTGCTACCGCAGAAAAAAAGAACCCCAACACGCACGCCAACAAAAAGCTCCCACCAGAAGAAGCGTCCGCCAACCGGGCTCTCTTTGAGCGAGCTGCCGCGCAAGTCGCCGACTGCGGAGATCATCTCGTGCAGGCAGGGCTTGCCGAAGAGCGCGAGGTCACGCTCGGTGGCAGGGTCAGGAAATTTGTGACTGCCATCGGGCCGGTCACAGCAGGTGCCATCCTCTCGTTTTTCGCATCCGACCGCGGAAAAAATCTGCTCGAGAAACTCCGAGTGCTCGGCATCAACCCGTGCTCGGAAATGGCTCCTGCTCGGCAGGGTGGGGGTAGGCCGTTCGATGGGCAATCCTTTGTCATCACTGGCACTCTGAGCCAACCGAGGGGAGTTTTTGAAGAGCGAATCCGGCAACTCGGCGGACGCACGGCGTCTTCGGTGAGCGCAAAAACCACCTTCCTGTTAGCGGGAGAAGAAGCTGGCTCCAAGCTCGACAAAGCCCTCCAGCTCAGCGTCCAAGTTTTATCCGAAGTCGAGTTTGAAAAACTTGCCCGCGGAGAGTCCTTGCCCTAGAGTGCGAGCACGATGAAATTCAGGGTAGCCGTTCTTGCCACAGCACTACTCGCGCCGATGGGCGCGCTGGCGCTCTCTCCTGCCGAGAGAGAAGACGAGCGTATCGCCAAAGAAAAAGTCCTGCGAGCTGCTGACCAGATGGAAGTGCTCCTGCCCACTGTGGAAAAACTTCAGACCGATGTCGTGGCACTCCGCAAAGACCTCACTGCTGCCCAGGCGGAAAACGAAGCGCTCCGCAAAGCCCTCGATGAACTGCAACAGGCTAGGGCCAAAGATCGTGATGCCATCATAGACGAGGTCAGCAAAGTCGTCGAAGAATCCACCAAGCCCAAAGCCCCTGCTAAAAAAGAGACTCCCGCACCTGCCGCCAAACCGAAAACAGAAAGCTCTCCAGAAAAGAAATCCGAAGCCAAGCCCACAGGAAAATCCGAAGCCAAGCCCGCCGCCAAGCCCGCCCAAGAAAAAGGCTTTGAGCATGTGGTCGAGAGCGGTCAAACCCTGAGCGCGATCGCCAAGGCATTTCGTGACCAAGGCATCAAAGTAACTGTCGAAGATATCATCAAATCCAATAAGCTACCCGCCGACGGCAAACTAAAAGTCGGCCAAAAACTGTTCATCCCGAAAAAATAATTCTTATGAGCCTGTGGACATTGAAAAAAACTGAAGGCGGCGAACTCTACGAAAACCGTTCTTTCGAGGAAATCGTGCAGTGGTCGCGAGCCGCACAGATCAACCCATTCGACCAGCTCAGCGACGACGGAGTCCACTGGCGCAAAGCCTACGAGGTCCCCGCGCTAGAGATGCACTGGATGGCGCTCATGAAGGATGGCAACTCCTACGGCCCTGCCAATCTCTCTACGCTGAAGGAATTTTTGGAAGCCGGCCTCATCGAACGCTCTACGGTCTGCACCCACCGCATCACGAACGAGCAGACCACGATCGCCGTCATTCTGGATGAGGAGACCCAAGACCGCCCGATCATCAGCTTCAAACGCCCACTCTCCGATACCGCCGCATTCGGTAAACCGTCGGCTTACACTCTCAACTCCCTGCTTGGTGCAACGAAAAACGAAGGCGGCACCGACCAAGATCCCGATATCCACCTCAACCCCTTGCCCATACCTCCGACCCACCCACCCGCACTGCCCAAGGGTGCCATCAAACTCAGCGAGTGATACACTTCGTGGCGCAATGAAAACTCCTCTCCATCTCGTGGAGGAACGGCGCGCCAAGCTCTCTGCCTTGCTCTCGAGCCACCGTTACCTGCCTGTCCGTGACATCTGCCGCAGGCTCGGAGTTTCGGAAGCAACTGCCCGCCGCGACCTCGCCCACCTCGAGAAACACCGCCACATTCGACGCACTTTCGGCGGTGCTCTCACCGATTACGACTCTCGCTTCCCTCCTTTTCGCGAACGCCTCCGCCACGCGGCGGCGGCCAAGCGTGAGATCGCCCGCACCTCTCTCGCACTCGTGCCCGATGGCTCCATCTGCTACTTCGACAGCGGCACCACCGTCCATGCCTTGGCCGAAGCCGTGCGCGATTCCCTTTTCCAATCGCTCACCGTCGTGACCAATAATCTGCCAGTGGCTGAAACTCTCTCGGGGCTGGACGGTATCCGCATCTGCTTGATCGGTGGGGAACTCCTCCCCTCCCAGTCTCTCCTCTTGGGTGAGAGCGCCTGCCGCGCTGCCAAACTCTGGTCATTTACCCGTGCTTTTCTCAGTGCTGAGGGAGCAACCCGCAAGGGATTGTGGAACACTCGCCCCGAGGTGGTCTCCTTTCAACGCGCTGTTATGTCCCGCGCCGAGGAATCTATCTTCCTGATCGATGCCACAAAAATCGGGACCACAACCGCCCACCACCTCTGCGCGTGGAACAAGGTCGGTTCTGTCATCACGGACTCCCCGCTAGAGTCCGCGCAGAAATGTGGTGTTCCGGCGAATAAAATCCTCTACCCTCGGGAAAAATAACGCCGATGCCCCCCCGCGCCACACCGAAACATTGGAGCTTGGCCTTTGTAAAAAACGGCCAGAGAGGTTCCCTGATTCCAATATCCGAGGGGGACACCATGATCGGGCGTGACGACTCCTGCCACATCACCCTGCCCGACGCTTCCGTCTCTCGCACCCACGCCCGCGTCCAGTGCGCCGGCAACACGGTCACCGTCTGCGATGTCAACAGCCGCAATGGAATTAAAGTCAACGGCGTGCCACGGCATCACGCCACCCTGCACGAGGGGGATGAGGTCGAGGTGGGTATCTTTGTTTTCGTGCTCGTCTGCGGTGCGGGAATACCTGTTCCAAAACAGCCCTCAACACTGCCCGATCCCGCCGCAAATCCGGTGGATTTCGAACAGACGGTGCGGGGTGGGATCCGGTTGCCTGAGCAGCGGGAGGAACGCCACCTCTCGGCGATGTATCATGCCGCTTATTGGCTGGCTGAATGCGACGACGATACGGTGCTGGCCCAGCGCATGGCCGATCTGTTGCGCGAGACTTACGGTGCCGCCGAAGCTCAACTTTATTCGCCGGACCTCCGCCTCCTCTGCCGCTCCTCTGCCGAGCCCAATCAGCCCACGGTCAAACTGGCTGACTTCCTCGCGACCCGGTTTCAATCCTTGCAGGAAGCCGCTATCGTGCCCGGTGCCGAGATAGCCCGACACCAACAAAAAGTCGGGCGTTTCAACTACCTCGCTGCTCCTGTGAAAACTGGCACCAGTGCCCAAGAGCCACCGCCGTTTGTGGTCATCATCCGCCCTGCGGAGTGGTCGGATTTCTGCCGCGAAGACCGCGTGCTGCTCCAGGCCATCGCCCAGCTTTGGGCCAAAGGCAGCAACCGCGCCCACGACCATGCCGTGTTGCGCGAACAGAACCGCGCCTTGCAAGCTCGCGCCGGGACTCTCCCCATGTTACTCGGTGGAAGCCCCGCGATGGAACGCCTCCGCCAGCTCGTCGCCAAAGCGGCTGCCTCCAATGTCACCGTGCTCGTGCGCGGCGAGACTGGCAGCGGGAAAGAGGTCGTGGCCCACTGCCTGCATGCGGCCAGTGCGCGGGCGAGTAAACCTTTTGTGCGTGTCAACTGCGGCGCCATTCCCGACTCCCTCATCGAGAGCGAACTTTTCGGCCACAAAAAAGGTGCCTTCACCGATGCCAAGGAATCGCGGCGCGGCAAGTTTGCCCAAGCCGATGGGGGCACCATCTTCCTCGACGAAATCGGTGAACTGCCCGTGCAGGTGCAACCCAAACTGTTGCGCGTGCTGGAAAACCGCGAGATCGAACCCCTCGGCGGCTCGGGTGCGGAGCGGGTGGATGTCCGCGTCATCGCTGCTACTCACCGCGATCTCAAACAGATGATCCGTGAAAAAGTTTTCCGCGAAGATCTCTTTCACCGCCTGAATGTCCTGACCCTAGATATACCACCCCTGAGAGAACACGCGGAGGACATCCCCTCGTTGGCCAGACATTTCCTCGAAGCCTTCTGCATGGAAAACGGTCTTGGGGCTATGGATTTCGATGAGCCCGCCCTGCGCTTGCTCCAGTCACACCCTTGGCCCGGCAATGTCCGCGAACTGCGCAACGCCATCCAACGCTGCGCCGTGCTCCTCGGCTCGGGCATCCTCCGAGCCACTGATATACAACCACTACTAGAACACTGACCGCCCTCACGAAGAACCACCCTTATGACAACAACCCCAGCAACACCACAGCCTGACCAGCCCCGTTTCCCGCTGCAAAGCTTGATGGAAATCTGCCTCCACCTCTCGGCAGAGCAGGATCTCGACAAGCTGATGGGGAAAATCCTCAACGCCCTCCTGAGGGTCACCCGCGCTGATGCAGGCACGCTTTTCCTGACCCGTCCCGGGCACCTCGAATCCTCGGCGGCCCGTTGTCTGAGCTTGGAGCAACGACTCGGAGGCGAAAAAGCCAAAGGGCTTTTCACCAGTTTCACGGTCCAGATCACCACGGAATCAGTCGCTGGCGCCTGCGCGGTCAGGGGGGAAACTATCGTGCTCGACGATGTGCGTTCCCTCCCTGCCGGTTCGCCGTTCACCCACAATAACCGCTTTGATTTAGAGAACGATTACACCACGGTTTCTATGCTGGCGATCCCGATGAAAAATCTCTCGGGCAGCGTGGTCGGTGTGCTCCAGCTCATCAATGCCGGCGGCGGGGAGTCGCCGACTCCCTTCTTTTCCGAGGACATAGAAATCGCCCGCGCTGTCGCCAGCCAAGCCGCGGTGGCCATCGAGAATGCCCGCCTCACCGCGAGCCTCCGCGCCGCGCATTTGGACACGCTCCGCCGCCTTGGTATTGCTGCGGAGTGGCGCGACAAAGAAACCGCTAACCACATCACCCGCGTCAGCCTTTACTCCGAGCTTTTAGCCCGTGGCTGCGGCTGGGACGAGGACAACACCGATCTCCTACGCATCGCCTCGGCCATGCACGATGTCGGTAAAGTTGGTGTGCCTGATGCCATCCTCAACAAGCCTGGTAAACTTGATTTCATGGAACGCGCAGCGATGGAAAAACATTGCATCATTGGCGCTGGAATTTTGGGCGGCAACGATGATCCTGTCATTGCCCTGAGCTGCGAAGTCGCGCTCGGCCACCACGAGAAATGGGATGGCACAGGCTATCCGAACCGGATCGCTGGAGAGCACATCCCCGAGTCCTGCCGTATCGTGGCGTTGGCCGATGTTTACGATGCACTCAGCACGAAGCGCCCTTACAAAGAGCCCTTTTCACACGAGCGCTGTGTGGAGATTATCACCGAGGGACGAGGCACGCATTTCGAGCCGAAAATCGTGGACATCTTCCTCCAGCACCTAGATGAATTTCTCGCGATCCGCCAGCAGTTCGAGGATCACACAGCGACGGCGGTCTAGCAAAAACTGGAGCCGTCGCCGTCTTTGAACCCAGTCGCTCCCAAGAGAGTCACTCAGCAATTTCGCTTGGCTCTGCCACCGGGAGAACAATTCGAAATGCGATCCGCCGCTCGTTCGATTCGCAAAGCGTGGCCGTGCACCAAAGCACAGGCGACCTGTCCGCGGGCGCGCCGCAAAATGCGGTCGAAAGTTTGCCTGGAGACCCCCATACACGCGGCGGCCTCCGCATGGTAACAACCGGCGCAATCCGCCAATCTCAGCGCCTCCCATTCGTCGGCAGTCAGGGTAATTTCCTGCAAGTCGCCCAGAGGAACTCCTACTGGTTTGAAACAGGCTATAGGGGCCTCGCCTTTGATTCGGCGTGGGCAAGGTGGTCTGGCCATAGCTAGTGCGTAGAGGCGGGGACGAGACTGGGCAAAGAAAAAAAATTGACGCCACGCAGTTATGAGCATATGCCCACAACCATGAAAAAGACTGCTTTATCAGTATTCCGCCAACTCCCCGAGCGGCTCAACTGTGCGCAATCCGTTCTCCATGCTTGGCAAGAGCACAAGGGGAATGCCGAAGAGCCTATCGAATCGTTCCGCCCTTTCGGCAGCGGAAGAGCGCCTGATGGTCGCTGCGGCGCCCTGCACGCGGCTATCACCCTAGCCCCAGACCAACGGGAAGATTTGGAACGCCGTTTTGCCGAGCAGGTAGGTGCAACTCACTGTGCTATCTTAAAAAAAGAGCTCAAAGTTCCTTGCGAACAGTCCGTGGCTACTGCCTGCGATCTTTTGGGTTCTGTCTCACTCCAGAAGACTCAGTCCGTTCGCATCGCTCTCCCTTGGGGATCTGACGACTTCTGTTCACATTTCGGTGGCGCCAGCCATTTCTACTTGATCGAGGTGGAGTCTTGCACGGGACAAGTGCTCTCGCACGACTTACATTCCGCGCCCGAGCACAAGCCAGGCGCCTACCCTGCGTGGCTGGCCCGCCAAGAGGTCAACATCGTGCTGGCGGGTGGTTTAGGCGAACGGGCTCTCGCCCTGTTGACTCGCGCTGGAATCCAGGCCTACCTCATTCCCGCCGACCACCTAGGCTCTTGGGAGAATTGGATACAAGAATGGAAAGCGGGCTCACTCACCAAAGCTGAACCAGGTGCCAGCGGATGCACGGGACACCATGACCACTCTCACGATGAGGAAGAGCATCACCACAACGACGGGTGCGAAAAACACTCCTGATTGCGGCGACACCTTCCCCGACCCGAGAGACGATCAACCCCCGCTGGTCGCGGCTTCCAGTGCTTTGGCATGGCGAAACCACTGCTTCAAAAAGCGTGCTGTAGCAGGGCTTTCTCCCCGGTGTCGGACGCGCTGCCAATAGAGCGGGCGCCGGATCACCATGTCTTTGACCGGGATAATCTCTAGCAGCCCTGTTCGTAATTCCTGCTGGATAATGAGCCGGGAGACCACGGCAATCCCCAGTCCTGCCACGACCATATTCTTGATGGCCTCTGGGCTAGACAAGGATAGCAGCGGCTCAATTTTCAAGCCTCTGCGCCGTAGAGCCCTCTCGACGACAGCGCGAGTGCCAGAGCCTTCCTCGCGTGCTATAAACGGCTCGCGGCAGAGATCGCTCGCAGCGATTTTTTTCTTTTTAAGAAGCGCGTGGCCAGCCGGGGCTATTGCCACCAGTTCATCGTGAAAAAACACCTTGGATTCGAGTTCATCATCCTCGATGGGTCCCTCGGTCAAACCAATCTCGACTGACCCATCCAGCAAGTATTCCCGGATGCGCTGCGTGTTGGCTATCTCGATTTGAATCTCGATTTCTGGAGTCTGTGCATGGAACTCTCCCAGGGCCCAAGGCAAGAGATAGGCGCCGACGGTCATGCTTGCCCCGATAGCCAGCCGTCCCCGCTTCAGCCCACGGTAATCCTCCATGGCGCGGTCCGCCTCCTTCTCGATCAAACACCAGCGACTGGCGAAACCAGACAGAATCCGTCCCGCCTCCGTCAGCCGGCATCCGCGCGGCAACCGCTCGAGGAGTTGCACGCCGAGCGCCTCTTCCAACTCGGAAATCTGCTTGGATACCGCTGGCTGGCTGACTCCAGCCTCGGTGGCTCCATGAGTGATGCTTCCCGCTTGCGCTACAGCGTGGAAGAGGGCGAGATGGTTGCGGTTCATGGTATAACTTTTAGTTATTCTTGTTATAATAACAATGTCTTTGTTCTATATATTATTTTGTGGCAGTGTCCCGGGAGATGACCCCGTTGCCAACAGCTCCTCCAGTCAGTGAAAGTAGTTTGATACACGCCGCCCGTTTCCGCGGAATCCGTGCGGCTGCTATCTGGCTGATCACAGGTGCCGTCTTGCTGTATGTCGCCTCTCCACCTGTTGCGTTGCTGGGAGGAGTCCTGTTGCGGCTCGCGGTTGGCCGCCCTCCTGGCCACTCCCGCTATCCTCTCGGCCAATGGCTGTTGCAAGCCTGCGTTATCGGGTTGGGATTTGGCATGGATCTCCCAACGGTGTTGAGGTTGGGTTGGGATGGGTTTCTCTTTGCTGCGGCCACGATCGGCATGACGGTCGTATTGGGTCTATGGCTCGGCGACAAAATGAAACTGGGATGGAAAACCAGTGTGCTGATCGCTTCTGGAACCGCAGTCTGTGGCGGGTCAGCTATTGCGGCAGTGAGCGCAGTGATTCTGGCGAGCGAGGCAGAGGTGGCCGTTTCACTCGCCACCATATTTCTTCTCAATGCCGCTGCGCTGTTTATTTTCCCTGCGATTGGTCACGCCCTCGATTTGAGCCAAGCCCAGTTTGGCCTGTGGTCGGGCATAGCCATTCACGATATATCCTCTGTGGTCGGGGCTAGTCTGAGTTTTGGAAAAGACGCGCTCGATACTGCCACTGCGGTGAAACTCTCGAGGACTCTCTGGATTGTGCCTGTGAGCCTGTCCTTCGCCTATTTGCAAAAAACACGAGAGCATTCCCTCTGCTCTCCCACGGCCTCCCCCAGTGCCGCTCCTGCTCCCCAAGTGCCTTGGTTCATCGCGCTGTTCCTCGGCGCTTCCCTAGTGCGAAGCTGTTTTCCCTCGCTGTCTGCGGTATCACCCATTCTCACAGAATGCGCCAGACGCGGCATGGTGGTTGTGCTCTTGCTCGTCGGCTCGAGCGTGTCTCTGCACGCTGTAAAACAAGTCGGGTGGAAGACCGTGGCTACTGGGCTCTGGCTCTGGCTGTTCATCAGCATCAGTTCACTGGCAGCCATCCTGTGTCTGCAATTGGCTCAGTAGCTTTCGGCGACCCCGATCTGCCTCTCATTTCAGCGGTAGGCGAGCCACGGGGAGAGCCACCGTTCCATTTCCTTGACTGATTCTCCCTTGCGCTGGGCATAATCCTCTATTTGATCCTGCCCGATTTTTCCCACAGCAAAATAGCGGCTGGATGGATGAGAAAAATAGAAGCCGCTCACGGAGCTGGCTGGGGTCATGGCACAATTTTCAGTCAGCTCCATGCCAGCGCGAGCTCCAGCCTCGAGGAGGCGGAAAAGTTCGCGTTTCTCAGTATGGTCGGGGCAGGCGGGATAGCCGGGAGCGGGGCGGATGCCACGATAGCGTTCGCGGATCAGATCCTCTGCCGAGAGTGCTTCGCTCCTGCCGTAGCCCCAGGCCTCGCGCACGCGTTTGTGCAGGCATTCGGCAAAAGCTTCGGCCAAACGATCTGCCAATGCCTTGGCCAACAAAGCACGGTAATCGTCGTGTTCCGCCTCGTAGCGGGCGGCCAGTTCGCTCACACCGTGGCCGGTGGTGACGGCAAAAGCGCCTAGGTAGTCGGTGCGCCCGCTCGTTTTCGGAGCGACGAAATCAGCGAGGGCGTAGTTGGGTTGGCCATCGGTGCGAGACGCCTGCTGACGCAGTGTGTGTATCGTGGAGACGACCTGCCCGAGCGAGGCATCGGCGTAGAGTTCTATATCATCGCCGACCGAGTTAGCGCAGAAGAATCCCACGCTCGCCCGCGCCGTAAAAAGGTTTTCCCGAACTATCTCGTCGAGCATTTCCTTTGCATCAGCAAAAAGCTCTTGGGCCTGCTGTCCGCAGAGAGGATCTTCGAGGATGTTCGGGTAACGCCCGCGCAGTTCCCACGCATGGAAAAAGGGCGACCAATCTATGTAGCCCACCAGTTCCGCCAGCGGAAATGCGTCGAACGATTTGAGCCCTGTCCACTCGGGGACAGCTATTTCGCAGGTGGACCAATCCGCACGGTAGGCATTGGCTCTCGCCTTCTCGAGGGGCAGCAGCGATGGAGCAGAACTGCGGGACTCCAGCTCTTCGCGGAGTTGATTGTATTCCGTGCGCAACGACTCCTTGTAGGTGACCGACTGGTCGGGATGCAGAAGCGAGGAGGCGACATTCACCACGCGGGAGGCATCGAGGACATGGATGACTCCGCCCGAGTAATGGGGCGAGATTTTCCAAGCTGTGTGCGCTTTGCTCGTAGTCGCACCGCCCACCAGCAAGGGCTGGGTGAAACCGCCGCGCTCCATTTCCTTGGACACATGGATCATCTCATCGAGCGAGGGAGTAATCAGGCCCGAGAGACCGATGATGTCGGCTTGGTGCTGGCGGGCGGCCTCGAGAATTTTCTCACAGGGCGTCATGACGCCGATGTCCACGACCTCGTAGTCGTTACAAGCAAGCACTACACCCACTATATTTTTGCCTATGTCATGGACATCGCCCTTCACTGTAGCGAGCAGGATTTTTGGGCGCGCTTTGGCGTCGGGGTTACCGGCTTTTTCAGCCTCCATGTAGGGCGTCAGCCATGCGACGGCGCGTTTCATCACCCGCGCGCTTTTGACCACCTGCGGCAGAAACATCTTGCCCGCGCCGAATAGCTCGCCGACCTCTTTCATGCCATCCATGAGGGGGCCTTCAATCACGGCCAAAGGACGACCCAGTTTGAGGCGTGCCTCTTCGGTGTCCGCGTCAATAAAATCGGTCTGCCCCTTGACGAGAGCGTGTTTGAGCCGCTCCTCGACGGCGGCCTCGCGCCACGCCGCAGTCGCCTGGACAGCGCCCTGACCTTGAACGGTCGTATCGCTTTTGATTTTGTCGGCATACGCGACCAGTCTCTCGGTCGCATCGGGGCGCCGGTTGAGTAATACCTCCTCAACCAACTCGAGTAACTCCGCCGGTATATCCTCATAGACAGCGAGCATGCCGGCATTGACAATGCCCATATCGAGCCCAGCGCGGATGGCGTGGTAGAGGAAAGCCGAGTGCATGGCCTCGCGCACTGGATTATTGCCACGGAACGAGAAAGAGATATTGCTGATGCCGCCGCTCACGCGTGCGTGTGGGAGGTTCTGTTTGATCCAACGCACCGACTCGATGAAGTCCACGGCGTAGTTGGCATGCTCTTCGATGCCCGTGCCCACCGTCAGCACATTGGGGTCGAAAATAATATCTTCAGCGGGGAAACCCACCTCTTTCACGAGGATGTCGTAAGCACGGCGACAGATTTCAATCCTGCGGGCGAGTGAATCGGCTTGGCCTTTTTCGTCGAACGCCATGACAACCGCCGCAGCGCCATAGCGGCGGATGAGCCTCGCCTGGTGGCGGAAATTATCTTCCCCCTCTTTCAGGGAGATCGAGTTGACCACGCACTTGCCCTGCACGCAGCGCAAGCCCGCTTCAATCACCGGCCATTTAGATGAATCTATCATCACAGGCACACGACAAATGTCGGGTTCGCTGGCGATCAGGTTGAGGAAGCGAGTCATCGCGGCAACTCCATCCACCATGCCCTCGTCCATGTTGATGTCTATGATCTGAGCCCCGGCCTCGACTTGCTGTTTCGCGACGGCCAGAGCCTCATCGTATTTATCCTCTTTGATGAGTTTGGCGAATTTGGGCGAACCGGTGATATTCGTGCGCTCGCCGACATTGATGAATGTGATCTCGGGTCTGGCCACAAAAGGCTCCAACCCGCTGAGGCGGAGCGTGGGCGTGAGATGAGGTCTGCGACGCGGCGTGATACCGCGCACCGACTCGGCGATGGCGCGGATGTGATCCGGCGTCGTGCCGCAGCACCCGCCAAGGACATTGACCCAGCCGTTTTCAGCCCATTCGCGCACCTGTGGAGCGAGGGTCTCGGGCGTCTCAGGAAAGCCCGTTGGAGAAAGTGGATCAGGCAAACCCGCATTGGGGTAGCAGCTCACAAAGAACGGGGATTTCTGCGCGAGTTCCTCGATGTAGGAGCGCATCTCTTTTGGTCCCAAGGCGCAATTAAAGCCGATACTCAAAAGTGGAAAGTGCGACACCGAAGTGAGAAAAGCCTCGGCAGTTTGCCCGGTGAGCGTGCGCCCCGAAAGATCGGTGAGAGTGCCTGAGACCATCACAGGCAGGCGGTAGCCAGTCTTATCAAAATATTCTGAAATAGCGAACAGCGCAGCTTTGGCGTTCAGCGTATCGAAGATGGTTTCGACCAAAAGAATGTCCGCACCACCCTCCACCAAATTTTCGATCTGCTCGAAATAGGCCGCGACGACCTGTTGAAAAGTTACATCACGCGCCCCTGGGTTGTTGACATCCCGAGAAATAGAAAGCGTTTTACCGAGAGGCCCGATGGCCCCGGCAACAAAAGCGCGGCGCCCAGGTTGCGCGGCCATGACCTCGTCAGCAGCTTGCCGAGCCACCGCAGCAGCGGCCCGGTTCAACTCTGGAACAATATGCGATAGGCCATAATCCTCTTGGGAAAGGCTGTTGCTGTTAAAAGTATTCGTCTCGATGATGTCGGAGCCAGCCTCGAGATAGAGCTTGTGGATACCGCAGATCACATCAGGGCGGGTGAGGCAGAGCAGGTCGTTGTTCCCCTTGAGATCGTGGCTATGCGCGGCAAAACGAGCGCCGCGAAAGTCGGATTCTTCCAGCTTGTGGCGTTGCACCATGGTGCCCATGGCACCGTCAATCATCAGAACTTTTTCTGATAATAACCCAGTCAATTCCGCCGTTGTATCTGGCCGTTTTTGTGTGCTCATATTTTTCTATACTCCAACTCGTGACCGACCGAGAAACCGCCTCATCCCACAACGCGATCCCAAGGTCAAGTCAACAACACATAAACATATCTGGATATGTTGATATGTAAACTGAGATTTTTATTCTGGTATATGGTGTAAAGAATGCCCCCCACTGCGCCTTGACTTTGACGGAAGCGCCCCGTTGCTTCACCTCCAATTGTATATTCTCGTCCATCATACCTTCGTGTTGCCTTCCATAGCGTTACCAGCTTCTCTCAGATGGTCTCTGCCATTTGAAAAGTGCCACCCATGTTCTGAATCCTTGTTGCCGTCTCTATTGTGTCCCTAACCATTGTAATTCTGTCGTTTTGGAGTTCGCGGAAAATGATGACTCAACCAGCAAGAACGCTCTCTCTCGGGGATTGCTCTTTGCGTGAGAGATGACTAGGATCGGTAAGTTGAGCACTGCCCGCAAAAAACAAAGATACGGTTTCCCCGCGTTGCTCTCGCTGCTAGCCCACGCGGCGGTGCTGCTCGTTGCTGCGAGCGGGTGGATTCCTTTGCTCACTCCGCCACCCACTGTGGTGCCCCCTCAGGGACCGCCACCTGTCTTGGAAATGATCCAAATGGAACCCCCAGCCCCGCAGCCGCAGGCTCGCCCACGCTACCTGAATACCGAAGGAATGTCCGAGACGGAGGATGCTCCGAAGAACAGCCAGTTTTGGTCGGATAAAAATACGCGTTTTGCCTCGATGGAACAGGGGGACAACGACTCGATGATGCCCCACCAGTCGGGGCGTGAGCGCCCTGGGCTCAGTGTGGTGGAGACTCCGGCCTCAAGACCACAGGAGCAGTCGCCCCCCGAAGAATCCCGAGAAAAAGCCGAGGAACAGCAGAAGCAAGAAGAAGTGAAACCGCAGGAGAAGACTCAACCCAAAGAACGCTCCCAGCAAGAGTTTCAAGTCACCACCGAAGGCATACAGCCCATCCAAAAATCTGAACCCAAGACCGAGGAGAAGCAGGAGCAGCAGCCCAAAGAACGCAAAGAGGAACAACAACAGCAGCAGCAAAAACCTGCCGCTCAGCCCGAGGCATTTTCTTTCAAAGAAGAAAAAACAAAAATTGCCGGCGGCAAAGCAGCGAAGGGCAACGCCAGCATCGAAGCTGCCGCCACACCTCTGGGCAAATACACGGCCAAAGTTTACAAGCTGGTCGGCTCGCAATGGCGGTTGGATGTTTATAAAAATTCGAGCATCCTCAACTACGGCTCCGTAACTATCAAATTCACCATCCGTTCCGATGGCACACTCACCGCGCTGGAGGTGGCCAAGCAGACGCCAGGCAGTGCCATGCTCAAGACGGTATCAGAAAACGCGGTGCGATTAGCCGGGCCTTTTGATAAATTCCCTGACAGCGTGCGCCAGCAGGTTGGGCAAGAGCTGACTCTGGATGTCAATTTTGTGATCTATTGATACGCTATGAACCCCACTGCCAGCACTCATCCGACCCTGACCCTCCAAGAACGCGAAGCGGTATATCAGACGATTTTCACGCGGCGTGATATCAGGAAGTTCAAACCCGATCCGCTTCCCATTGCGGCCCTCACCCGCATACTTGCTGCGGCCCATGCAGCGCCTTCTGTTGGATTCATGCAGCCGTGGAATTTTATCATGATCCAATCCACCGAGACACGGCAAGCCGTCAAGGAGAGCTTCGCCCGCACCAACGAACAGGCTGCTAGCAGAGTCCCTGAAAGCGAACGAAAATCTCTCTACACCTCGCTCAAGCTGGAGGGTATCCTCGAGTCTCCGCTCAATATCGCCGTCACCTGCGATCATCAGCGCGATGCTCCTTTTGTGCTGGGTCGCGAATCCATGCCTCAGACCGACCTGTTCAGCGTGTGCTGCGCCATTCAGAATCTGTGGCTCGCTGCGAGAGCCGAGGAGGTGGGGGTGGGTTGGGTGAGCATCTTAGAACCCGAGGCTATCTCAGCTCTGCTAGGTCTTCCAGAGCATGTCGAGTTGGTGGCTTACCTGTGTGTGGGCTATCCCGTAGAATTTGCCGCACAGCCAGAACTGCAAACCTATGGTTGGAAAAATCGCCAACCTTTGGAGGATCTCGTTTTTTCAGAGAAATGGAACAGCCAGATCAACTCCTCCCTAGCATCCACCATCGCAGCCTACCGCGAACGCGGCACTGTGGAGGATTAAACAGATGCTCAGGAGCCATACCGAACCCAAGCTCAACGCACTGCGTTTTCTCGACGCTGCGCTCGTCTGTTTCTCGCTGCCACTAGCTCATGCTTTTCGTGTCCACACTCTCCCGGGACTGGGTGGAGTTGCTGGTGAACTGCCTGTCATCGCGCCGATAGAAGAGTTCCTCTGGCTTTGGTTGATTGCCTTTCCTACAGCACCTTTGTTGCTTGATCTGTTTGGGCACTACCGTTCGGCGTGGAGCCTGAAGCTTGGACCCATCCTCAAGGCCATGTTTGGCATCCTGCTACTCCAATCGCTGGCGATCGTCTTAACTCGCGAAAACTTGAGCCGCTTGGTGCTGGTCATTGCCATGGCCTTTTCCACGCTGGCTTTGTATGCTCGCATCCTGCTCACACGGGTCCTGGCCATGCGTGCTGCCAACGACCCTGCACAGCGGTACATCCTTTTGCTCGTCACGGCACCTGGACAACGGCGTGCTACCGAATCTCTCGTAAAATCACACCCCGAAGGCCGCCTCTGCGACACCGCCTATTTCGACTTATCATCGGGATCGTCGGCAGCATTTTCTCAGCAACTCCACACTCTGAGTCCCACGCGGGTCATCGTGAGCGCTGACGGCGTGGCCTTCGACCGCGCACAGGAGATCATCCGCCTCTGTGAGATAGAGGGGATCGAAGTCTGTCTGCTCGCCAACTTTTACCAAAATTCTCTCGCCCGTATTTCCTTTGACGACTTTGGAGGCACCCCGGTGCTCCGCATTCGCAGTGCCCCGGAAGAATCTTGGTCGCTCTTGGCCAAGAGTGTTCTTGATCGCACCGCTGCTGCGGCTGCCCTCCTTGTGCTCGCCCCGCTCTTCGCTGCCATCTTTGCTCTCATCCAATTCACGAGTCCTGGACCTGCCATTTTCCTCCAAAAACGAGGGGGAAGAAATGGCCGTCCTTTCACGATGTTCAAATTCCGCACCATGGTGCTGGAGGCCGAGGCGCAACGGGATGAGTTGGAAGAACAGAACGAGATGCAGGGTCCAGCTTTCAAACTGAAAGATGACCCGCGAGTCACCCCCATCGGCAAATGGCTACGCAAACATTCCCTCGACGAACTCCCGCAACTCTGGAATGTGTTGCGCGGTGAGATGAGCCTTGTCGGCCCTCGCCCCTTGCCGCTCTACGAAGTAGAAAAAATCACCGATCCCGCACAACGACGCCGGTTGAGCATGAAACCCGGGCTGACTTGTCTCTGGCAGATTGCAGGGCGCAATCATGTTTCTGCATTTGAAGATTGGGTGCGCTTGGATCTTGAATATATTGACCACTGGTCCCTCTGGCTTGATCTGAAAATACTCTTTCAAACCATCCCTGCCGTGCTATTCGGAAAAGGCGCATCATGAAACCCCTCCTCCTCGATCATCCCCCCGAATTATGGCTGCTCCCCTGCTCTGAAAAATACAGGCAGGCCCAGGTGGCCGACTGGATCTTTAAAAAACGCGCCTCCAGTTTCGCCGAGATGTCCAACTTGTCCGCCGCACTCCGCACCGAGCTTGCGGAAGCTTTCGACCTAGCGCCCCTGACCCTCGTCACCTGCCAAGGTGATGGCGGCTCCACGCGCAAATACCTCTGGCGTCTGCGTGATGGGTCTCTGATTGAAAGTGTGCTGATCCCAGCCACAGAAGCCCTCTACGGCGAAAAGTCTGACCGCATGACACTCTGCGTTTCCACCCAAGTGGGCTGCGCCTACGGCTGTCATTTCTGTGCGAGTGGGCTTGACGGATGGAAACGCAACCTCAGCCCCGGAGAGATCGTCGGTCAGATCCTCGAAGCCGAGCGCCAGTCTGGTGAGCGGGTCAACAATCTCGTCTTCATGGGCATGGGCGAACCACTGGCTAATTTTGATTCCCTGATGTCGGCCATAGAAACTATCAATTGTCCCGAGGGTCTCAATATCGGCGCACGACACATCACTATCTCCACGAGCGGCCTCGCCCCTCGCATTCGTGATCTCGCCCACTATCCCAAGCAACTCCGTCTGGCCATCTCCCTGCATGGCGCCACCGATGAGGTGCGCGAACGCATCATGCCCGTGAATAAAAAACACCCGCTACGAGAGTTGGTGGACGCCTGCCTCTTTTACCAGCAGCACAAAGGGCGCATCATCACCCTTGAGTATATCTTGATCCAAGGCGTCAATGATTCTCTGGACCAAGCCCAAAAACTGGCCCAGCTCGCGGGCATACTCCACGCAAAAGTCAACCTCATCCCCTACAACACCGTGGAGGGACTTCCCTGGGAACGCCCGCCACAAACTACCGTGACCGCCTTCGCCAAAACCGTGCAATCCCGTGGAGTCACAGCCACTGTCCGGACAGAAAAAGGTGGAGACATAGATGCAGCCTGCGGACAACTCCGACTCAAGACGGAACAGGCAGCAGCCCGTCAGGAATGAGTCCGGCACTGTTATTCACACTCTCTCCCATCGGCAGCCTCACTGGCCGCTCGCCCTTGTTACGCCTCTTGAAGCCAGATTATGCAGTTGAAAACAGGGGGAACTGCGGCTTAGCGCGGTTCTATTTTGATTTTAGCGTTTTCCAAAATAGATTTCACGCTCTTGTTCCCGCGTGCCTCGGCTTGCAGGAGATCCCGCAGCAGTCCGTCCAGCGTGGCCTGAACTCTCGTGTATTTCTCTACAAACGCCTTGCGGTTATTGAGGTCTAGCATCGCTTGACGGTAGCCGTTGCAAGCATTCCAGAGATTGGCACCACCGATAGTTGCTTGCCCGAAAAAAAAGATTCCCAAGGAAAGCAGCACTACTTTTCCGAGACATTGTCCTATCTGTTCATTATTCATTTATCTCTCCTCGTTCCAAAGGGGTCACTCTGTTTTTCCCGTGTTGGGTGGTAGAGTGGACTCGTTATAGTTCACCCCGTGTTTGTTGAGGAGTTGGCGCATCTGCTCGTCTCGAGAGGCATTGATGGCGGTGGCCAAGCGGATCAGCAGTTGCTCTGCCGTGTTTGCCTGATTCAGTGCATTGGGGGCAAGTTGGCCTTGGACAGCTTTGTTGGCTGTCATCCAGTTCACCGCCAGAGTCGCTAGGTTGGCTGTGACGGCTAGGCCTGCCAGTGCTGGCACGATCCACCAGAGTTTGACCCTGCTACAGCTTCCTGGCGAGGGTGTTTCGTTATTGGGTATTTCCATAAGTCTCTGGTTTCTTTGTATAGCAATAGGTCTTAGTAAGCAAACGACACCGAAAACTTCACCTTGCGCACAA
>DYRQ01000012.1 GCA_020718645.1 Verrucomicrobium spinosum | reverse complement strand
GATTTTCAACCCGGATTATGCAATAGAGCGCGATGGGTGCAGGTGCGAGGCGCGAGGGGTGCCGCTGTAGTAATCTACTGCAAACCCTGAGCAACAAAACAGATGCGTCGAGAAACCAGCCGAGGCTGCCCGCCTATCCGATAGGATTGAAAACTTTGCTCGTTTTTCCGCTGGATTTCGTTCACCACTTTGGTGATCTGGATTTCAGCTCGTTTTCTCCTCAACCACCTAATAAAGCAGACTTTCCTTAGTTCCCCATGTTTTCAATTGCATAATCTGGGTTCAAGACGGAAGTTGTTGATCCTTCAGGGGACGGATCAAATTCCCCCCACCGTTCCCTCTGCTTCGTTGCGCACTTTGCGGGAGAATCAATCTGAGGCACTTCCCGCCATCCCACTTTCTGCTATCCGTGCCATTCGTAAAATTCGTGGTGAACCAGACGCTAACATGCAGGATTATGCACACTGACCCCTAATTCCCTTACCACAGACAACACGAAATACACGGACGGGGGAGGTTTTTTCACTCTCACCATCCTGAAATATCCTGTTCAAACTGACAACTGTGTCTCTGCTGTCGGTATCTCTCTCGGCACGCCATCGGCTCCGGCATAGAACCACCGTCCTCGCATCTGGCTCACTGCGTCCGGGGCATCCACACGCCAGCGTTCTCCGCCAGCCAATACGATGTCGAACGGCGCAAATGGCACCCGGTTAAGTCGGCCCTGAAGCCGCTCGGCAAATCCGAGTTCCGCCGGTGCTTCGAACACTTGGTCGGTGCCCAATCTCCAGAGCGTTTCACGAAGCGGGTCGGGCAACTCTCCCAACACTGTCAAATGCCCCACTTTGCGGCGGGCACGCATCTCTTTTTTGCCGTAAAGGTGCAAGTGCGCCCCCGGCAACGCCGCCATCTGATCCAACGGCGGATCGCCCGACTGCCACAGGTCGCCAAGCAGATTGACCATCATCGCCGGCTTTTTCTGCACGATCGGTGCCAAGGGCCGTCCGGTGACTGCCAGCACATGGTGGGCAAACTGGCTGCTGTCACAGGCATCAATGGAAAAATGCCCGGAGTTGTGCGGCCTCGGCGCTAGTTCGTTGAAAAGAATGTCGCCCTCGGCTGTCAGAAATAATTCCGATGTCAGCAACCCCACTACCTTGAGCGCCTGCGTGACCTGCACCGCGTAGGCCTGCGCCTTGTGCATGATCTCGGACGGAATATTGGCCGGAGCCTGGGTCACGGCGAGGATGTGGCGGCTGTGCGTATTGTGGCAGACAGGAAAACAGCGCGTATGCCCCTGGCTATTGCGGGCGCAGACCACGGACAATTCCTTGTCGTAAGACACCCACTCTTCGAGCACAGCCTCTCCGCCGCCGAGAGCGTCCCATGCCGCGTCCAAGTCTGTGCCGACTTCGATTTTGCTCTGTCCCTTGCCATCGTAGCCAAAGGAGGCTGTCTTCAACACGCAGGGGCGTCCGATGTCCTCGACCGCTTGGTCCAGCTCCCAACGGGAACGAACGAGCACAAATTCGGGCAAGGGAAAGCCGTTGCTCTTGAGCCACGACTTCTCCCGATACCTGTGCTGCGTGGTGTGCAAAACATTGGGCGAAGGGTAGGTCGGCACACGGGCGGCCAAGTGATCGAGCGTCTCGCGCGGAATGTTCTCGAACTCAAAAGTCACCACCTTCACCCCGGCGGCAAACTCGTCGAGCGCCGCGGTGTCAGAATAATCTGCATCAAATTCGCGGTCGGCCACCTGGCCAGCGGGAGAATCCGAGCCGGGACCAAAGACCCACGCCTGATAGCCGATCTGGTGAGCGGCTTGGATGAACATGCGTCCAAGCTGACCGTTGCCCACCACGCCGATAGTGGAGCCTTTGGGGAGAGGGGCATTCATCAACTTCAAGAAACGGGGAGTTTCCTACCTAGGACATCGGATGTCTGAGACTCCTGAAAATCACGCACTCTCTCCCGGACAACGGCGTCGGACAGCCCGAGGATTTTCGCGGCGAGCAGCGCGGCATTGATGGCACCGGCTTTGCCGATGGCCAGGGTGCCCACAGGCACTCCGGCGGGCATCTGGACGATAGAAAGCAACGAATCCAGACCGCTCAAAGTCTTGCTCTGCACCGGCACACCCAATACAGGCAGCACGGTCATCGAGGCGGTCATACCCGGCAGATGGGCAGCTCCACCTGCGCCCGCGATGATGACTTCGATACCCCGCTTTTCAGCACTCTCGGCGTAATCCACCATTTTTTTGGGCGTCCGGTGCGCCGAGACAATCTCGCATTCGCAAGGGATCCCTAGTTCTCCGAGTGTCGCCGCGGCGTGTTGCATAGTTTCCCAGTCGGAATCAGAACCCATGATAATGCCCACGCGAGGGTTGACGGCTTTTGGGGTGGTGGTGCGAGCCATAGTTTTATTGCCCCGAGTTCTGCGGATAGTTTTTGCGATACCATGCGATCGTGGTCTCGAGACCTGCGTCCAGACCGACCTTGGCACGGAAACCGAACGATTGTTCAGCACGACTCGTATCAAGCTGGCGGCGCTGTTGCCCGTCGGGTTTGGTGCTGTCCCAGATTATTTTACCCTCGTATCCGATCATGGCTTGGATTTTCTCCGCCAAGTCGCGAATGGTGATTTCGTAGCCGCTCCCCAAGTTGACCGGCTCGGGCGAATTGTAGTGTTCGGCAGCTAGAGCTATGCCTTCGGCACAATCGCCCGCGAAGAAAAATTCCCGAGAAGCCGTGCCCGTGCCCCAGAGCACCACTTCGGGGGCGTGCGTGAGGCGGGCTGTTTCCATCTTGCGGATCAGCGCCGGGATGACATGCGAGGATTCGAGATCAAAATTGTCCCTCGGTCCATAGAGATTGACGGGGAGGAGATAAACGAAGTTGGAACCGTATTGCTGGCGGTAAGCCTGCGACTGGACGAGGAGCATTTTCTTGGCCAGCCCGTAAGGCGCATTGGTCTCTTCGGGATAACCCGCCCACAAATCATCCTCGTGAAACGGAACTGGGGTAAACTTCGGGTAGGCGCAAATCGTGCCGATTGTCACCACTTTGGCCACACCTGATCGGCGGGCAGCTTCGAGCAGGTGGAGACCCATGACCGCATTTTCAAAAAAATAGCGCCCGGGCTCTTTCTGGTTGGCCCCGATACCTCCGCAGATAGCGGCCAGGTGCAGGATCAGCGTGGGCTCATGGCTCTCGACGAGCTGATAAACGCTGGCGGGATCGGTGAGGTCGCACTCTTTTTTGCGGGGAGTGATGATCTCAGCGCAGCCGCGATGGGCGAGAGCTTCGAGCATGTGCGAACCGAGGAACCCGCCAGAACCTGTCACCAGAATTTTTTGCTGACTCCAGAAGCCCATAAAAAAATCAACCCCCGTTTCTGGCCGAACCGTGCAACTCGATGTCGAGAAGTTCTTGATCCGCCTCGACCATGATCTGGACGAGTTTTTTGAAGGAGGTCTGCGGTTTCCACCCAAGTTTAGAAATGGCCTTGGAAAGGTCTCCGAGCAGCAGATCCACTTCGGCTGGGCGATAGTAGCGCGGATCCACTTTCACATATTTTTCCCAATCGAGCCCCACATAGGAGAACGCTTCGAGCAAGAATTCACGCACGGAATAAGTCTCGCCCGTGGCGATCACATAATCATCGGCCTGATCTTGCTGGAGCATCCGCCACATGGCTTCGACATACTCTTTGGCATAGCCCCAGTCGCGGCGGGCATCGAGGTTGCCGAGGTAAAGATCCGACTGCACACCCGCTTTGATCCGGGCCACAGCACGGGTAATTTTGCGGGTGACAAATGTTTCACCACGGCGCGGGGATTCGTGGTTAAAAAGGATACCGCTACAAGCATAGAGGCCGTAGCTCTCGCGATAGTTCACCGTAGCCCAGTGCGCAAAGACCTTGGCGCAAGCGTAGGGGCTGCGGGGATAGAAAGGGGTGGTTTCTTTCTGGGGCGTCTCTACCACTTTACCAAACATCTCGCTGCTGGATGCCTGGTAGTAGCGGCAGTCGAGTTTGGATTTGCGGATGGCTTCGAGCAGACGAATAGCGCCGATGGCTGTCACATCGCAGGTGTATTCAGGAATGTCGTAGCTGACACGCACATGGCTCTGGGCGGCCAAGTTGTAGATTTCGTCGGGACGCACCTCATGGAGCAGAGTCACCAGGCTGCTCGCGTCAGCCAAATCAGCGTAGTGCAAGCGGAGACGGGCATCTTGGAAATGGGGGTCAGTGTAGATGTGGTCGAGGCGCGAGGTGTTGAAACTACTTGCTCTCCTGATGGTGCCATGGACTTCGTAACCTTTTTCCAGCAGCAACTCGGCCAAATAAGAACCGTCTTGGCCAGTAATGCCGGTGATCAATGCTCGTTTCATCCCCAGTTTATAGCCGCAATTTGGAGGTGATGTCGAGTGCGTATCTCGAATATGGGTAGGGTCGCATTCACCATTTGACCTCGGTGCCATTTCCTGTAGCATCACGGCGTGTTCGAGACTACACACACCACCTCGACTCCGGTTGTAGCCAGCGCCCCAGTTTGCGCCGGTTTGAACATCCGAGCCAAAAAGCTATACCCCATTTTCCTCTGCACTGCACTGGCTCTCGCGCATCAGTTGGCAGAAGCATTCGAGTGGAAGCTAGTCACCATTCACGAGCGCGAGTATCTCTCTGCCGAACAGGTTGCCGAGTTCTATCAGCTCGGACAAAAAACCAGCATTGGCCCGACTCGCTTGCTCACCGATGGCAAACGAGAAATCCAGATCACGGCAGATCACCAGACCATCGCCATCAACGGCGTCAAACATTGGCTCAGTTTCCCCGTGCTCGAACACGATGGCTTGGCCATGGTTTCGCGGGTGGATCTCTCCCGGACGATCGAACCCCTGCTCCGCCCGTCCTCCATTAAAAGCTGCAAAACTTTTGATACCGTCGTGCTCGACCCAGGTCACGGTGGCATGGATAACGGAGCCCAAAGCCGCTGGACGCCTGATGAAAAAACTCTATCGCTCGATGTGGCTCAGCGATCCAAACCCCTGCTCGAAGCTGCTGGGTTCAAAGTAGTGATGACACGAAACCGCGACGTTTTCGTCCCGCTGGAAGAGCGTGCCCGCATCGCCACGCTGATCCCCAACAGCGTCATGGTCAGCATCCATTTCAATTCAGGCGACCGCTCTGCCTTGGGGGTAGAATCCTACGCGCTCTCCCCGAGAGGCACCCCCTCCTCTTCTTCCCGCCGACTGTCCTACACCGACTACGAGCAACTCCCGGGACATGCCACCGACAGCAATAATATTTTGCTGGCTAGCTCACTGCAAAGACGCATGGCTATGGCCCGCGGTGCCGACAACGAAAACAGAGGGGTCAAACGCGCCCGTTTCGTGGTGCTCAAAGACAGTGGTTCACCCTCTGCCTTGATCGAATGCGGCTTTGTGAGTAATTCGCAAGACGCGAAAAAAATCTCTACCACCGCCTTCCGCCAATCCTTGGCCACGGCCATCCGCGATGGCGTGCTCGACTACCGTGCCCAACTCTCTGGCGCACCAGAATCGGCTACCATCTTTGCCATGGCCGCACGCAAGGATAGCGAAAACCCTGTAATCCCTCTCGACCATGAAGCTATCGCCAAACCTATAGTGGACACGACGCCCCCTATTTTCAAACGCCGCGTGGATCTCCTGCCGCCCGTCCATCTCCCCGCCGAAGCAAAAATTTCCAGCCCCGCCGACACTAATAAAACACACCCTGCTCCCGCACCGTTCAGACCAGACTACTAAAAACACTATGAGCCTAAATGCTTCCACCACCGCCTCTCAACCTTATGTTACCCCCGGCACGAGGATTTTTTGCTCACTCGGCTCAGTCCATGTCAGGTCGCTCATGGACAACAAACTTCCCTTCACCGTCTTTGCTCTCGATAAACCCAAAGGCCGCCTCGCCGCTAAATCTTCTCTCATCCACAAATGTGGACAGGCACCCACGGTCCGCATAGCCACGGAGATCGGCTCTTTCGATGTCGGAACCAGCCTGCGCCTCCTCGCTGCCGACCAGTCATGGATCGTAGCAGGCGACATCACTCCAGGCACTTGCCTTCTATCCGTGGAGTTGATCAATGATGAAGGTCTCATTTTCGCACGGCATCCCCAAGGTCTTTTGTCTCTCATGGATTTAGTGGACTGCGACATTGATGGCGTCCGCCCCACAGTTCACTCCCCTGAAAAGGGCGCAGCTTTCCGGAGTCTCGAGGTGCAAGCCGTGCAACCACTCGGCGAAGGACCTGCCTGCTGGGTGCAAGTGGACTTCGTGGATCTCGGCTCAGTCAACCTCGAAGGGGGACATAATTTCTTGATCTGGCCCGATGGCACCTCCTTCGGCCACGGCCTTATTGCCGGCTAATCGAATCACCTGCCACCGACACACTAGGGCGGTGCAGGCAGTTTTATTTAGCTGAGTAAGATTGCCCCCACTGCGTCAACTCATCCACACGGCGCGAAAAAAGTCCCAACGCCCGGCGCACCGGCTCGGGAGAGGCCATATTTACGCCTGCTATTCCTAGCGCCTCCAACGGCATCACTGATCCGCCGAGACTCAGGAATTTCAGGTAAGATTCCACTGCTCCAGTTTCACCAGACAGGACTTTATTCGCCAAAGCCAAAGCCGCCGACAGGCCTGTCGCATACTTGTAAACATAGAAGGCCGAGTAAAAATGAGGAATGCGGAAACACTCCAATTCCAGCTCGGTATCCAAAGAGAAGTTCGAGCCAAACCATGTGTTCAGCAGCTCGCGGTAAGTGCCACGGAAA
The DNA here is from genome assembly GCA_020718645.1 of Verrucomicrobium spinosum. Lineage (GTDB taxonomy): Bacteria > Verrucomicrobiota > Verrucomicrobiia > JADLBR01 > JAIBCM01 > DYRQ01. The sequence goes on along the minus strand of DYRQ01000012.1, from coordinate 27,868 downwards.
TAATCTAGTGTGAGCGCCTCCCCAGCCTCTTGTGCCGCGTGGATCCGCTTCTCGAATTCGGCAAACATCGTCTGCCGATAAATAGTGCCGCGGATATCATCCAGTTGGCGATTGATGATATAGGCTCGCATCCTCGGATCTTCGGTCTTCGTGAGCAGATAATGCGTCAGCAGTTCTTCATTAAAAGTCGAAGCCACCTCTGCCACAAAAATACTGTAATGACTGTCCTGAAACGACTGCGCCCTGTTGCTGAACCAAGAATGCATCGAGTGTCCGACCTCGTGCGCCAAGGTATAAACATCCGAGAAAACATCGCGCTTGTAGTTCATCAGGATGTAAGGAGGCGCACCGTAGGATGACCACGAAAAAGCGCCGCTGCGTTTGCCTGCCGACTCGTAGCGGTCGCACCAGCGCGAGGCCATCCCCTGGCGCAGCGTAGTGACATACTCCTCGCCCAGCGGCTGCAAGGCCTCGAGCACCATCTCGGCTGCCTCATCGAATGAGTAATCTGTCTCCACCCCTCCCACCATCGGGACATAGGTGTCGTAGTGGTGAATCTCCTCAAGCCCGAGCAACTCTTGGCGCAAGGCGTAGTAGCGGTAGAGCGGCTCCAGTCCCGATCGCACGCTCGCAATCAGGTTATCGTAAACCACAGCCGGAATATCGTCGTGAAACAGTGCTGCCTCGAGCGCCGATGAATAATGACGGGCGCGGGCTTGGAATACACCTGTTTTCACCGAGTGTGCCAGCGTGGCAGACAAAGTGAATTTGTGAGCATCAAAGACTTGATAGTAACGGTGAAACGCCTCGCGCCTCACAGCGGGCTCGCGACTCTGAAGAAAAGAAGCAAAAGACCCATGAGAAAGCTCGCGCTCCCGGCCACGATCATCCCGGAGCGATCCGAATTTTAGATCTACATTGGTGAGCTGAGAAAAAGTTTCTTGGAACCCTCCCAGCGGCTCGGCTGCCAGTGCCATGAGCCTCTCCTCTGACGCCGTCAAAGTATGAGGTTTGTTGCGGCGGATTTTACGGAGCGCCGAACGCCAAACCCCCAATACATCAGCGGCCAGCAATTGCTCCCAGCGCTCATCAGGGATCGCCTGGATCTCGGGAGTCATGAACGCCGACAACTCGGCTGCGCGTGTTGCAGCCGACTGGAGACGCGCCTCTCGCGAGAGATTGGTATTGTCGGAAGAATCCTCGGAAGACTTCAAACCCGCGTAGTGATGCAGTTTCGAACAGAGGAAATCCACCGAATTTTCAAATTCCAAAGCCTCGGCCAAGGCCTCTGACGAGTCGGCCAACCGTCCCATGAAACGCGATATTTTCGGGTATTCAAGCTGGTAACGAGCGAATTCCTGCTCCCAAGCCAGATCGTCTGCATAGAGCGCAGACAAATCCCAAGTATCTTCCACCGCAATCTGAGCACGCGTGGGGACTTTTTCCACCGCACCCGTGGGCTGCTCATCGGCACGGTGCAGTGATCCCACTGCTGTAGCGGGCTTCATAGCCGAGGGGAACATGGTATCAGGCGGCGTCCGCGAGGGCGTTGAAGTCGAGTTGCACCAAAGCACTCGGATCGAGGATCAGACCCACGGTGCCATCACCCAAGATCGCGGCACCAGCCAAGCTCTTGTTCTGCTTGAACTGTTCGCCAAGACTCTTGATGACCACCTCCTGCTTGCTGAGCAGATCGTCCACCAGCACGCAGCGCGTCTCGTGCGCGGATTCCACCACCAGCACAATGCTGTCGGTGACATCCGTGGAACGCGGGGTGACTCCGAAGACATCGTAAAGGCGAAGCAAGGGATTCAGTCGGCCACGGACATTGACCATCTCACCGCGCTCATGCACCGTGGAGATCATCTCTTTCGTCGGGCGGAACGACTCGCGCACTGCCAAGGTCGGGATGATGTAGCGCTGCTCGCCCACCTTGACGATCAGGCCGTCAATGATAGCCAGCGTCAAGGGCAAGAAGATGCGGAAGGTAGTGCCTTGGCCCTGCACGGAATCAATCTCGATTTTGCCGCGCAGTTTCTCAATGTTTTTGCGAACCACATCCATGCCCACACCACGGCCAGAAATGTCAGTGACTTGCTCGGCGGTAGAGAAGCCAGGGGCAAAAATCAGCGCGAAGATTTCCTTCTCGGACAAATTCTGTTCAGGGGTCACGATGCCGCGTTCGACCGCTTTCCTGAGGATGCGCTCTTTGTTCAGACCGCCGCCATCGTCTCGGATATCAATGACGATGTTACCGCCTTGGTGGTAGGAACTCAAATTCACAGTGCCGCAGGGCTTCTTGCCAGCTTTGGTGCGGACATCGGGCATCTCGATACCGTGATCCACAGAGTTGCGGATCATGTGCATCAGCGGGTCGCTCAGCTCCTCGACGATGGTGCGATCCATCTCAGTGTCTTCACCGGCGATCTGGAAGTCAATCTGCTTGCCGATGCGAGCTGCAAGATCACGAACCAGACGGTTCATCTTCTGGAAGGTGGCGCGGATCGGCACCATGCGCAGGGACATCGCCACACGCTGGAGGTCATTGGTGATGCGTCCGAGCTGGGCGAGATTACGGTTCAGCTTCTGGCTCTCGATCTTGGAAAGTTCCTCATCTTGAGCTACCTGCGACTGGGCAATCACCAGCTCACCGACCAAGTCAATGAGGCTGTCCAGCTTGATCGTGTCCACCTTGACCACAGACGCGTTTTGCTGGCCTTGAGCCGCAGCCTGCTGCTGGGTATTGGGTTTTTTAGCGGGCTCGTGAGCCGCAGCTTTAGCGACTGATGCTGAAGGCTCGTCATCGTCTTCCTCAACTGTTGCTGCTACTGATGCTTTAGCTGACGGCTGGGCTCCGGGAGCTTCCGAGCGGACTGGTGCCGGTGTGCCCTCGGTGTAAGGCCGGATCGCAATTCCAGAACCGCAATCTGAGACCATACCTTTGACATGCTCTGCAAGTTCGCGAATTGGGATGCAAATAGGAGACAGGGGCTGCTTGCCCGAGAGCTGCAAATCCATCTGGGCCACGAAATCTTTCAGGGTATCGGCACCTGCGAGAATCACATTGATCACATCAGAGGAGATAGCCAGCTTCTTCGTCCTAGCCAGATCGAGCAAAGTTTCCAACTCGTGCGAGAGACGGTTGATGGGTATCAGGTTCAAGAATCCAGAGCCACCTTTGAAAGTATGGAACGCGCGGAAGATCGAGTTCAGCGTGTCATCGTCTTCAGGGTTGCTCTCCAGCACCAGCACGCCTTGTTCGATGTTATCGAGATGCTCGTGTGATTCATTAATAAACTCACGGAGGAGATCTCCGTCGCTATCCACATTTAGGTTAATGACGAGTTCGGGTTCTATATTTGTCTCCACTACAGAAGGGACGGGGACGCGAGGCGTCTGGGCTTTTTCTTGAAATTCTTTAGCGTCATCCGGCATATCGAATGCCAAGGAGGGATCTGCTGCAATCATCTTTAATTGCTCGAGCAACCCACTGAGACGGTTGAGGTCTTGGCGGGAAAATGGCCGCAACTCGTCCATGATAGCATCCATATAGTTGGTGCCATAGGATGCTGCCTGCGTCAGATGAACCAGATCCTCGACTGTCGAAGATTTCACTTTCATCTGATGGAGGATGTCACGAACAGGGAGCTGACCCTTATCCTTGTCCGGTTCAGCCAGAACAAGCTCCATAGCGAGCTGATCGAGCCAGTTTTCAATTTTGTTCATCACTTCATCGGGAATGTCTGCGGCTAAGAATGCCATAATGGTTACACCCTAGAACCTCATCCCACAGGATTGCAAGTGTTTTGCTGAATTTTGCGGTAAATACTCTGTCACCAATATGCCATGTAAGTCTGAACCCGTTTTTTCTGAGCCCTCATCATCGAGCTGGAGAATTTAGGTTGAACTCTGGCTCTGCTGCTTTAGCTTCACCACTTCACTTATGCTTTGGAGCGAACTACTCATCCCCACGCTCCGCGAGGCCCCGGCCGATGCGGAGATTGCCAGCCACCGCCTTCTCTTGAGGGCAGGCCTCGTCCGCAAACTTGCGGGTGGTGCCTATTCCTTTCTTCCCCTCGGCCTCCGCAGCCTGCGCAAGCTGGAAACCATCATCCGAGAGGAGATGAACCGCGCCGGGGCACAGGAAGTCTTGCTGCCCGCCCTACACCCCCGCGAACTCTGGAAAAAAGGCCCCCGCTACGAGGCCGCCCTGCCTGTCATGTTCGCTGCCCGCAGCCGCACGGACACCACCGCAGACACGGAATTTCTCCTCGGTCCCACACACGAGGAAGTCATCACCGAGCTGGTCGCCGGCCATATCAATTCCTACCGCCAACTCCCAAAAACTTTTTACCAGATCCAGACCAAGTTCCGCGATGAAATCCGCCCCCGTTTTGGCCTGATGCGCGCCCGCGAGTTTTCCATGAAAGACGCCTACAGCTTCGACGCCACCGACGATGCTGCCAAGCTCTCCTACGAAAAAATGTATAACGCCTACAAACGCATTTTCGCCCGCGCCGGCCTGCGCTGCGTGGTCGTGGAAGCAGATACTGGCGTCATGGGCGGCAGCTTCTCCCACGAGTTTCAAGTGCCCTGCACCATCGGCGAAAGCGAAGTCGTCTTCAGCGACGACGGACAATACATGGCAGCTATCGAAAAAGCTCGCACCCAACCCGTGCCGCGCACCAACCCCTCCTCCCCCTCCCCTGCCCCGGAGAAATTCGCCACACCAACCGCCAAGACCATCGAGGAGTTGACCTCCCAGCACAGCGTCCCCGCGTGCGACCAGATCAAAACCTTAGCCTACCTCTGTGACAGCCGCTTTGTGCTGCTACTCCTTCGCGGTGACCACCAGCTCTGCGAGGCCAAAGTCGGCGCCCTCGGCTACCAAGAATATCGCCCTGCCACCGAAGAGGAAATCGTCGCGGCACTCGGTGCGCACCCCGGCAGCCTCGGAGCCTGCGGCGTGGACAGGAAAAAAATCTTCAAAATCCATGCCGATCTCGACCTGCAAGAACAGCTCGGCATGACCACTGGTGCCAACGAAGACGGATTCCATCTGCGCCAAGTGGACATGGGTCGCGACATCCGCCCCGACTCCTATGCCAGCCTCCGCACGGCACAGGCGGGAGAACTGACAGAAACCGGTTCTCCTGTCCGGATTGAACGCGCCATCGAAGTCGGACATGTCTTCAAGCTCGGCACAAAATACAGCGATGCTTTTGGCGCGAAGTATCTCGATGAATCAGGCAAATCCCAGACCGTGGTCATGGGCTGCTACGGCATCGGCGTCGGACGCACCCTGCAAGCCGTCGTCGAACAGAGCCACGACGACAACGGTATCTTGTGGCCCGTCGCCATCGCCCCCTTCACCGCTGCCATTCTCCAGCTCGACAAGAGTCTCTCCAGCGAAGCTCTCAAGTTGCGGGACGAACTCACTGCCCTCGGTGTGGACGCGATCGTGGATGACCGCGACGAGCGCCCGGGTGTGAAGTTCAAAGACGCCGACCTCATCGGCTTTCCCATCCGCGTCACGCTCGGCGAAAAATCGCTCAAAGCTGGCGGTGTGGAACTGAAGTGGCGCCACCAGAAAGAAAGCACCTTGGTGCCTCTTGATCAAGCCGCGGCAACCGTCCGGCAGTGGGCGGCGGCGGCGTCTGACCAATGATCGCAGCACCGCTACCGTGTCTTTCAAATATTGAAACCAGCCGGGTTTAGTGTAAGAGGATATAATATGTTTGCAGCAGCATTCGAAGGGCAGAGCGCACGATGGGTCAAGTATGTCATCTTGGCCAACATCGCCCTCTACCTGCTGGTGCTGCTCACAGGCGGTTCATCCTCTTTCCTCAACACTTTTTTTGCCCTGAACGGCCCGAGATTCTTATCGGGGAACTTCCACCAACTCGCCACCTACATGTGGATGCATGGCGGCGTCATGCACTTGGCTTTTAACATGCTCGGCCTCTTTTTCTTCGGACGCGAAGTGGCAAGGCATATCGGGGCCGGACACTTCCTCGCTCTCTATGTAGCGGGAGGACTCGCCGGCGGCATCCTCTGGCTGATCTTCAATTTCAATTCCCCCTCCATTATGGTCGGAGCCAGCGGCGCTGTGCTGGGACTCGTGACCGCCTTCGCCACCATACGCCCCCGTGCCGAGGTCTATCTTTTTCCCATACCCATGCCCGTGCAAGCCCGCTGGATGGCCGTAGGTTACGCGGTGCTCACCCTGCTCATGATCGCGGAGAATCACTCCAACATCGCCCACCTAGCACATCTGGGCGGCATGGTGGTCGGCTTCGCCTACATCAAGATGATCGGAGCAGCCTTGGAGCCGATGTTCCACCACCCTCCCGCTTGGGCTGAAAATATTTTTAAACCCCAGCCTCTCCCCCCCCAGCCCGAACACAAACCCGGACCGACCAAAACCAATACGGCCCATCCTCGCCCAAAACCGTCCCACACATCAGAGACAAACCCGCACGAGTTTATTTCGAACAAAATAGACCCCATCCTTGATAAAATTTCCAAGCACGGCTTCCAGAGCCTCTCTCCCCAAGAGCGCAAACTCCTCGAGGAAGCCCGCAAAAAGCTCTGAGCCACCCTCGTGGCACGCACCACGAAATCAAGGACGGCACCCACAAAAAAAGCGGCTCCGAAGAGCCGCTTGTGTGAGGGATTACCTGCTAGAGAATATGCCTATTTCCCAGCAAAGATGGTGTTAGCCTCTTCGAGGGTCTCTTTGCTGCCGATGTCATACCAGAGCCCTGGCACGGTCCAAGTATAAACAGGCTGACGCGTGTGCAGCCACTGCACAAAACGGCCCGGCTGATCAGCGTTATTACCCTCTGCAATATACTGATCAATCATCGGCAGAATGTGCGCAGGATAGTAATAGAGAGCGATACCTGTCAGGGTGCTGGTAGGGTCTTTCGGTTTCTCCTCGAAATTCACGATCTTACCGCCAGCATCCAGCGAGATGCTGTTGTATTTTTTCACCTGCTCAAGGTCTTTCACATCATAAACACCCAATAACGCCTGCTTCTTCTCAGCGGCGAGTTTGCCGAAGTCCTGCAATTTCTCGCTGAAAAGGTTGTCGCCAGCCACGATGATCAGGTCATCAGTAAGACCCGCCTGCTTGACGGTGAAATGGATGTCGCCAATGGCGCCTAGTGCATTTTTAGGATCAGTCGAACCATCGTTCAAAATGTGAATGGGAACCTGGCGTGTGGGCGATTGGTAAGCTGCGGCCCACTCTTCAAAATGACTGTGAAATTTAGCATTAGCTACGACGAACACACGGGTGATCTCCTCGATGGGCAAGAGCGCCTCGAGCACGAAATTGATCATGGGTCTTCCTGCGACTGGAAGAAGTGGCTTAGCTTGTGTTTCTGTGAGGGGGTAGAGCCTGGTGGCATAGCCAGCGGCAAGTATGAGGGCGTCCATGGTTATAATCCTTTCTTTGAGTTGAATCCTACGATACTAAAAGCATCCAACAGATTGTGCCTATTTTCAGAAAAAAGCACAACAACAACTCAAAGCTTGACGAGCCATCGCAGTTTCTGCATGTTGTCACACTTTTCATAAATAGGAGACGCCATGAACGCGATCATAGACAGACTAGAAGCAGAACAATTCAAGAAACAGGTAACGCCCTTCAAAGTTGGCGATACCGTCAAAGTCCACACCAAAGTGCGCGAAGGCGATAAAGAGCGCATTCAGGTTTACCAAGGTATCGTCATCGGTCGCAAAGGCCGTGGTCTGAACGAAATGTTCACCGTCAGGCGCATCAGCTACGGTGAAGGTGTCGAGCGTGTATTCCCCATACACTCGCCCATGATCGAGAAGGTCGTGGTGGAGAAACAGGGCGATGTCCGCCGCAGCAAACTTTACTACCTCCGCGACCGCAAGGGCAAAAGCGCCACCACGGTCAAGGAACTCGGCAAAAAAAATAAGCCAACAGCCAAGAAAAAATAATTAGCTCGACTCGGCCAAGTGGCCACCACTCCCCCCACATTTCATTGTGAAAACGAAGCCCGCTCTGCGGGCTTTCGTTTTATTGCTGGCGTGGACGAAGCTGGCCGCGGCCCGCTCGCCGGCCCCGTCACTGCCGCTGCTGTCCTCTACCTCCAGCCACAGGCTGTGCCTGGCATCGCTGACTCCAAACTGCTCAGCGAAAAAAAACGCGACCTCTTGGAACCCCTCATCCTAGCCTCCCCTGACTTAGTGTGCGCCGTTGCACTAGCCAGCCCGGAGGAGATTGATGCCCTGAACATTTACCACGCCTCGAAGCTGGCCATGGAGCGTGCCTTGGCTTCTCTGCCTCAAAAAGCCGACTTCGCTCTGGTGGATGGCAAACCCTTCCGCGCTTTTTGCCTCCCACACCGTGGGGTGGTTCAAGGCGACCGCCTCAGCTGTTCGATTGCCTCCGCTTCCGTGCTCGCCAAAGTCGCACGAGATCGCATTATGGTCGAACTGGACAAGACCTACCCACAGTATGGATTCGCCAAACATAAAGGATACCCCACGCCCGAGCACCTCGAAGCGCTCCGCCGCCACGGACCTTGCCCGGTTCATCGGCGCTCTTTTGCACCCGTATCACAAGCGGCACTGCCCGGCTTCGGCATGCCCTGAGGAACGCGGACGGTTCGGCGAAGAGGCCGCCGCCTCCTACCTCCGTAGCCTGGGCTACAAAGTGTTACTCCAACGCTTCGCCTCCTCCGGTGGCGAGATTGATCTCGTCTGCCGCCACGGCACGGTGCTGGTGTTTACCGAAGTCAAAGCCCGGAGTAGCGATGCCTTCGGACGGCCCGCCGAAGCGGTCACACCAGCCAAGCAACGAAAAATCGCCAAAGCCGCCCAAGCCTACCTGCGGCTCCTTGACCAGCGCGACCTAGTTTACCGATTCGATGTTGTCGAAGTCTATCTGCATGAGGATAAGCCCGTCGAGTGTTCGGTAATCGAACACGCTTTCGCTCTACCAGAACCCTACATGAGTTAACCCGACCAACCCCTGCAGCACCGGAGACTGAGCTATTTTACTGCTGCGGATTCAGGCTTGCCACCGCCTCTGCCCCGTCTAACAATAGCGGCGTGTTTCAGCATAACTATTGGCACAACTTTTGCCCAAGGGAGATATATATGAGAACAAGAAAAAGCCACCTTCTGACTGCTGCGTTGGGAGTCCTATTGTTTGCCACCTACGCCTCCAGCCTGCAGGCCCAAGAGAAATTTGACATGGACGAGACGGTGATCGTCAAAAAGACGCCCCACTCGAAAGCCCCGCCCAAAGGCTCCACCATGCTCTACCTCAAGCGAGGCGAGATCAGACCTGTCTTTGTCTTCAAACACGGCTTCGGCAAAGCACGCGAAGCTTTCTATGTCCCCCGCGAAGGCACAGGGACAGCCCAGGTGATCGTCGAGGAAAAATCCGGCCAGACCAACTACTACATCAAAGGCATCAGCCGCGGCCGCACCGTCGGCGGCGTGGTCATGCGCGAGTGGCTCGATGGCTCGGGCTTCTTCCCTGCCAACCTCGCCACCGAATCCCGCATCCAAGCGGAACTCAACTCGCAACCTGTTTTCATCGAAGTCCGCTAACTCACCCCGTCACCCTTCCACCCCACAAGGACCACTCCTGAGAGAAAAAGCCCCATGAAAAAAATCACCCTCCTTTACCCCGCTATCGCCCTCCTTGCCGGCTGCGCCAGCCAAGTCACCGAAGGCCCTGTCTCACCGAACTACGGACACACCCCGTGCGGCGATGGGCTTCAGGTGAAAAAATCGTATGTGCTCGAGCCGCAGCCCGAACCCATCAAAACGAAAAGCGTGCAGCAGGGCGAATCTTCCCTGAAACACAACACGCCCGACCAGCCCCTTTTCGTGCGCTGATCGAGTGCCGCCTCAGACATTGGTGCGACATCCCCATGAACCACGCCCGCCTCATGCTCGGCAACGGCGACTCGGAACCTCTGGGTGGCACACTCTTTTTTGGGCGCAACCCCGATAACGATCTCGTGCTCCCACACCCCGCTGTCTCCCGCTCGCATGGCGCGGTCATGCCCGACTCCGACCACCGCTATTGGGTGGCAGACTTCGGCAGCCGCAACGGCACTTACCTCAACGGGCACCGCGTGGCCCGGCGCCAGCGTTTGCGCCACGGCGATCATCTGCGCGTGGCTCGTTTCCATTTCCAATTTTTAGAAAAATGAACCCCGGGCATTCCATCGCGCAGACTCGATCGTATTTGAGTCTCACCGTCTTTGGCACGCCCCTTGCCTCCAAGGAATTACTATGGGATTTTTAAGCGAACGCTGTCCAAACTGCGGCAATCCTCTCTCGAAGGATGCCCAATACTGCAACTCCTGCGGATGCCCCTCCGCGACCTCGTGGAGCAGTTGCCCTCAATGCAGCGCCTCCGTCGGTGGGGATTCGAAATTTTGCTGGAAATGCGGCGGGGCTCAGACGCCCGACCAACGCAAAGCTTTCTACAGCGACCGCTGGCACCGTTCTCCCTCGGACTTCGCCGCCCGCGTGGATATCCAGAACCCCAAAGAGGCTCTGCACCACGGGTTGCAAGTGGACGATGGCACGCTCGCGCTGGTTTTCCAAAACGGCCAGTTCCACGGGCAACTCGAGCCTGGCTACCACACGCTCGACTCCTTTTTCCAGCGACTGCTCGGTCTTGATGGTGGCAGGCAATGCCACGCTATCCTCCTCGACATGCAGTCTGCCGAAGTGGATTTCGTCCTGCCGGAACTGCGCACCGATCAACAAATCCCGATAGACGCCCGTCTGCGCCTGCTCTTTCAAGTCTCCGACGCCAAGCTCTTCGTCGCCCAACTGATCTCCACTCACACGGCCAGTTTCTCGACACAAGATTTGTCCAACCGCTTCTACGCCGATGTCCGCAACGCGGTTCAAACCATGGTCGCCGACAAGAAGGTAGATGACCTCATGATCGAGATGAATGTCCGCGAGATGATCGAGGGTTCTCTCCAAGAAAAACTCCAGCCACTCCTCGCGACTTTCGGGCTCACGATCGTCGGTGTGCGACTGGCGGATTTCGGCGGTCCAGCGATTGATGCCTTCAAAGAGAAACTCGGCGAGATCAGCCGCCTCTCCCGCGAATACGACATCAACCGCCGTCTGCGCGACGCGCTGCGTGCAGAAAAAGTCTCTGCCTACCGCGACGAAGAAATGTTGCGGGACGAATTTGAGCAGGTCACCCACGAACTCGGCTTCAATCGCGCCGACCGCGAGGCTCAGGCCAAGCGCTTCCTCCAAGCCGCCGAACACAAGACTCAGCTCGAGGGGCTCCAGCAAGATTACGAGCGACGCAAATCAGAAATCTCCAACCGGCTCGACGAACAGAAACTCCGGCACCAATCGGAAATCCTCGAGACACGCCACGAGATCGAAGGCAACCGCCTGAAGTTCGACGAGGAAATCCACCAACAACGCACCCGCGCCGAACTCGGACGCGAACAGCAAGTGGAGCAAGCCAAGACCGATGTCGAACTCGCCAAACAAGGCGTCGAGGCACTGCGTCTCGTCAAAGAAGCCAAACTCTCTCTGAAGAAAAAAGAGGACGAGCAAGAGTTGCAGCGCGAGGCGGATATCCTCAAGTTGCGCGGCGCTTCGAATTTCCAAGCCCTCCTCTCCACCCTCTCGGGAGAACAGGCGGATCGCATCCTCAAACTCGCTGAACTCGAAATGCGCAAAGGCCTTTCGCCCGAGCAAGCCCTGACCATGATCGCGGAAAAATCTCCCGAGATCGCCCCCGCCGTCGCTGAGGCGCTCAAGGCCAGATACCAGTCGGAGAACCGATAACCTCCAACTGCGAGAAAGAACGGAGAGCTTCAAAAAAATAATTATGAGCGGCATCAAAATCACTAAACTTGTCGGCTTCGGTTCGCGTGAACCCATGACACTCCAGAACCGCACCGTCACGCTGGGCACCGACCCCGGCTGCGATGTCCGCTTTGACCCCACATGGGACAAGACTGTCTCCCCGCGCCACTGCCATCTGGAATACGATGGAAAACAATGGTTCGTGCTCGACGATGGTTCCTCGCAAGGCACCCGTATCGCCGGGCGTCGTATCGAGGCTCCGACCGCGTTCTCCTCGGGCACTGAGATCGAGTTGGGTGTCGGCGGACCCCGTGTGCGCTGCGAGCCTGTTTTAATTCAGGCTCCCTCACCTGCGATGCAGCAACCCTCTTACACTGCACCCAATGCAGCCCAGCCTTGGATGGGAGCCACGGCCGCCCGTCCGGGCACGGTGCAAGTGGTGGCGGTGCTGACCATGATCAGTGGTGTGCTCAATATCTTGGCTGCGATAGATCTGATTTTTGGCGCCGCCATCCTCTACGCGATCGTGTTGAATCTGCTCGGCTTTCTGGGTGTCCCCGGATTGACAATTTTCAAGTCTGCCCCACTGCTCCAGATACTCCCGCCCGTCTATCTCTTGTCGCTTGGCATTTTGGAAATCCTCTACGCCACACGCCTTTTGCCTGACCCTGCGCGCATCCGGAAACCGGCACTGTTTGTCGCAGTGATGCAGATCGTGGCTATCTTGTTCTGGAATATTTTCTCCTTGATCACCGGCATCCTTTCGCTGGTTTTCATGGGAGACAGGAAGGTGAAAGAATATCTGGCAGGTCCTGCCATGCAGCCTATCGGACCTGGCATGCCTCCGGCACCTGCACAGGGACACGGTTTTGGAGCGGGACTGGTGGGCGGCATCGTGGCAGGGGCATTTTTCCTCGTGCTGCTCTGCCATTTCATCTCGGGGGCTTTTGCCTTGGCCGATGCCGAGGATCGTGCGCGCACTGCCGCGACCACGACACTCCCTTCGCTCAACGAAGTGGTCAATGCGCCCGCCGCTGCTTCCACCTCAGCGGCCTCCGCTGGTGCGCAGGCGTGGTGGCAGGGTCAACTCGCAGCCAAGCCCGGCGCCTCCATGACACCCGGCTCACCTGAGCGCGGACAGCAGGCCGCGGCTCTCGGGAAATCCCTGCTCCAGACCCCAGGCGAATGGGAACCCGTCGTCTTCGCCGACAACCAAATTTTTCCCTCCTACCTCCTCGCCACCGCCGCCGTGGTGCCGCCTGCTGTTCCCTCTGCCGCGATGCAGCCCCGCCTCGGTGATCCCAACGGCCTCGTCGGTATCCGTATCAAGAGCCCGGCATTCCGAACCGCGCTGCGTGTGGAGGTTACTGGCTCCGAATTGATCGAGCCCAGCGTGTTCGAAGGCACGCTCGAACAGGGTAATATCGAACATTTCGTTTTCCCAAAAATCAACTACCGCTACGAAACACTCAAAAACAACCGCCAGATCACTCCGGCTAATCTCACTTTTCGCGTGATGCTCGGCAATAGCGACCTGGGACAAAAAACGCTCACTGTGCGTGTGCGTTCGGTCAACGACTGCCCCTTTATCGTCGTGCAAAACCCCGCTGCCAAAACGGCGCAAGAGGCTGGAGTTACCCCGATGATGTGGATGTTCGCGGCATTTGTGAACGAGCATCACCCGGCCGTGGACACTCTCCTGCGCGAGGCTCTGGACACACGCGTGGTCAACGAATTTGCGGGTTATCAAAAACCGCCGGAAGGCGTGTTGAAGGAGGCGTTTGCCATCTGGAGCGCCCTGCAAAAACGGGGGGTGAAATACAGTAACATCACCACCCCCTCCGCGGAGTCCGAATATATCTACAGCCAGCATGTCCGCTTCTTGGAGGAATCTCTGGGACACGCCCAAGCCAACTGCGTAGATGGCAGCGTGCTGATGGCCAGCGTGCTCCGCAAGATTGGTGTCTCCAGCTTCCTCGTCACTGTGCCCGGCCACATGTATATGGGTTTTGCCCTCGATCGTGATGGGAAAACCATGGTCTATCTGGAGACCACTATGCTCGGCAGTGTGGATGCACGCGGGGCGGCTCCGCTGGCTGCTGCTGGCGACGACGGTGCGCTCCAAGGTGTGGTGGACCAGATCCGCGCCGCCGGTCCTTCGGGGGAAAGTTTTGTCCGCGCCATCTCCGAGGCCACCAACCGCACGAGGAAAAATGCGGCGGAATTCAACAAACCAGGCTCCAGATTTCTCATCATGGATCTCGACGCCGTGCGCCAGCACGGTATTGACCCGATAGGATTCACCGGCACATCACGAGGAAAAATATGAACCCAGAACTTACTGTTACACGGCTCGGAGGCTTCGAGCGCGGCAAAAAAACTGTCCACACCTCTCTCCCTGTCACCATCGGTGCCGACCCCGGTTGCGATATCCGCTTCGATCCCACTTGGGACAAAACGGTGTCCCCTCGCCACTGTGCGGTTTTCCACAACGCCGGACAATGGTGGGTGGAAGATAGCGGCAGCCGCGAGGGCACTTTTTTGAACTCACAAAAAGTGACCCGCTCGCCCTTACCTCCGGGCTCGGTTCTCTACCTAGGCAAAGACGGCCCGGGCGTTCGCCTCGAATACGCGCTGCCTGCCATGACCATGCCCCAGCCGCAGGCACCCCAGCCCCAACAGCCGCCCTACGCCTCCCCTGCACCCGCGCCTTACCCCGCGCCCTCCCCAGCCACCCCTACCTCCACCGGAGTTAAGCCGGGCAAGCTGACTACGATCGCGGTGTTGACCTTGATCAGTGGTATTTTGAATGCCCTCGGTGCTGTGGGTTGGATTTTCGCTGGTCTTTCGATTTTCCTCGTCGGCATCGTGTTCACCATCATCCCGGCTGCCTATCTGGCCACGCTGGCGGTGTTTGAAATCATCTACGCCTCGAAAATTTTGTCCGACCCGATTCGCGCCACCAAGCCCGCCACGCATGTCGCCATCATGGAAATTGTCTCTATCATCACCGGTAATGTTTTTTCCCTGATCGTCGGCATCCTCGCCATGGTCTTCTACGGCGATCCGGCAGTGAAAGCTTACTTTGCTCGCTCTGCGCAACAGCAACCGCCCGCCTGACATGCTGCGCCCGACTTTCGCCGCTCTCGTCCTCGCTGCGCTGCTCAGTGTTTGCTCTCCTTGGCAGTCGTGCGGGGAGATGATCTCGTTGCAGAGCCACGGCTGCTCGATCACGCTGCCGGACGATGGAGGCTGGACCACGCTGGACAAGAGCCAGTATCCCACCAAATGCATCCTCTTAGCCAACGATGCTGACGACCAACGGCGACTGGCACTCTATGCCTTCTCCTCCCCCGGACGCCCCTCCCTGCGGGGCAGTGGCAAAGAAACCTTCTTGTCCGGCTACAAAAAATCCATGACCGACCAGCGCCTCGACATTCAGGAAGTGCAGGAAACCATGGTGGGGGAATGGGAAGCCTTGCGCGTGCGCGCCACCTGCGCTGATCCCACCAACCCGATTACCGTCGTCAACCTGCTGGTGGCTCAGCCCGGTCTCACCTTGAGCCTCGTCATCACGAACAAAAACCAGCCTGCGTGGGACGACCCGGTCATCAGCACCATCACCTCATCATTGGCCATCACAGGAAAACCCGAAACCACGCTGCGTCCGGATCACTCTGGCATTCACACTTGGGTCTCTTGGATGGGCGTCGGTCTGCTCATCTGGGCTCTGTGGACTTTTGCCAAGCCACGAGGGAAGTAGCCCTCTTCCCTCGGAGGATATCAAAACTCATCCCTGTTCTCCGCGCGTTCCGTGGCTCGCCGCAGGGCAAACCCGTCCTCTGATGGATCAAAAAAAACACCAGCAGAGAGTGGTGCTTGAAAAATAGATGAAGGACGACCTATTTTTGGCGGTGTCAGCGATATTTCTGAATACGCTCGGCAACATCTTGGCGAAGTCGGTCGAGATAGGCCAAGGTGTAATCCGCTAGATCGAGGGTGTCATCCAACACTAAGGGGGTTAAGTCCATGGCCCAGTTGAGAGCGTCAGCTTGGTCGCCTTCGCGCGGGTTGTAAAAAGTGGCATTGGCTAACTGCCTGCCTCGAGAGGCGAGGTCGTAGCGTTTGCCGCCACTGATTTGTGAGTCGAAGACACCGAGGAGAGCTGCGCTCAAGTTAGGATAACGATCCACAGCAAGAGCCACTTTGTCTTCATCCAAGAGCCAGTCGAGGTTGCGCCATACCTCGACCCCGTAGATTTTCCGAGGACGATCTATGACTGGCAGAGAACGGACAGCCTCCAGGGTGCGCAAGAGCACGGCAATGTGGGAGTCATGTTTGTCAGCAGGGTTGTGCGTGTAGAGCACTTGAGGACGCACAGCGGATAAGATCACACTAAGATCGGCGATAACTTCTTTGGCGGACGGGTTTTTCACAGTCTCACTGGGATGGGCTAGCTGGGCTTGGAAGGTGTAGTGTCCAATGATAGCGGCTGTCCGCTGCTCCTCCCTCCGCACCTGCACCATCTGTTCATCGGTGAAGTTCGCATAGGAGCCGCGCCGTGAACTGCCCGAGCCGTTGGTGACGACGACTCCACCAAAACCTTGATTGGCTGTGTTGAAACATTCCGCAATGCCGTGGTAGGCGAGAATTTCGATATCGTCTTGGTGCGCGGCGATACAGAGGTGGGTGGTCCGTCTGGCTGCGGCTTCCCACAAGGAACCCTCGGGGATAAATAAATCGGCGTGGGGATGCGCGAACTTCATGATTGTCCAACTTTCTGCCAGTCGGGTTTATGATCATAAACCCATTGGTAATATTCGCGTTTGGCGAGTTTGGAGGCGGCAGCCTCGTCGAGGATGATGATGGCTTTCTGGTGGAGTTGTAATGCGGAGGCTGGGAGGATGGCGGCAACAGGGCCTTCTACCATGCCAGCTACGGCTTCCGCTTTGCTTTCCCCAAAAGCGATGAGCAGACAAGTCTTGGCATCGAGGATGGTCCCAATCCCCATGGTGATGACATGGCTAGGCACCGATTCGCCGGGTTGGAAAAAACGCTGATTATCGAGGATCGTCTGCCGATCGAGCGTCTTGATACGGGTGCGGGAGGTGAGAGAAGAGGTGGGTTCGTTGAAACCAAGATGGCCATCTGTCCCTATACCTAAGAGTTGGAGATCAATACCGCCGGCCTGATAGATGGCCTCCTCATAACTTTGACAGTAAGAGGGAATATCGGTGGCCAGACCATCGGGAATGTGGACATGATCCTTGGGCATGTTGATGTGATTGAACAAATTTTCCTGCATGAACCGATGATACGAGGCATGATGTTCGGGCGAGAGACCGACATACTCATCGAGGTTAAACGAGGTAACTTCAGAAAAATCCAGCCCCTCCATGTTATGCATGGAAACAAGCTCGCGATAAATACCCAGCGGGGTGCTTCCTGTGGCAAGGCCGAGCACGCAGTTACTTTTTTTTCGAATGAGATCTGCGATCATGCCCGCTGCGAGTCGCGAGGCTGCTTTGGAATCTGGCAGTATAATGACTTCCATAATTCAGACTACCCCTGATTCGGCAGGGAGATCAAGCTCAGACGCTCGGTCAGCTCCACTAGATGTGGTAGGATACCACTCGCATGAGCCGCCTCTTGCAAATTGCGAAGCCCTGCTGGGATGTGATGCAAGAATTCTGATTTGCCTTTGACTATCCCCAAGAATCCATAGGCGCCCAAGGCCTGCATGAGTCGTTGAGCCGCGGCTGCATGGAAGTTCTCTGCGAATACAGCCCACTCCATGCCCTCTGTTGCACCCAGATCGTAGTAATAACGGGCACACTCCAATCGCTGTTCGGGGGTGAACGGAACATAGGGGTCGTAGAGCAGAGAGCCGAGGTCGTAGAACCGTGTGCCCTCGCGCATGCCTTGGAAATCTATGAACCAAGCTCCCCCCTCCTTGAGCATGATATTCTGCGACTGGAGATCGCGATGAACATAGACTTTTTGGAGGTTGCACAAGTGGTTGGCCAGAGCCTCTAACTCGAAGTCGAGCTTGGTTTTTAACTCGGCACTCAACTCGATCTTGCAGGCGCCATGCACGAATCTTTCAAAAAAATAATTGCGCTCCCACGCGTAGAGCACCGCATCGAATCCTGGCATCAGATGCACGCCCTGCTGGGTGTGTGTCGTGGCGTTGCACGAATGGAGAGTGCAAGTTTGCACCAAAGCCTGCTGATACCACGGGCGGCGTTCTTCCCACGGGCGCGCATTCAGGGCGTGCAGGTCGTTTTCTCCCAAGTCCTCGGCCCAGACCACTCTGTTGTCGGTGTCGTGTCCGTGTATGGCGGGCACCGCTACACCACCCCGTTTCAGCAACGAGGCGATCGCGGCATACCCAGCATTCTCTTGGCGCTCGGCGGAGTAGTGCATCACAATACTGGGGCCAAGGACAGGGATGACACCGCGCCAGAAAGAACGATCCGAACCTCCTTTGAGGATGGGGCGAAGTTCCAATATCGTCTCAGGAGGAAGTGAAAAACGGGAAAGAGTCAGTGTCTTGAGTTCGTCGAGTGTCATAGCAATACCAGCAAATCTTTGAGATCTCTCGAGGGTCTGTCCACCAAGAAAGAGGGAATCCCGGAGCGGGCAGCGCCTTCGCCATCAGCTCTGAGATCGTCCCCTACATGCAACGCCCGCTCTGGGGAAACCGACATGTGGCGCAAAGCCGATTGGAAAATCGCCGGGTGCGGCTTCTCGGCACCCACCCGACTCGATACAATAATGCGCTCCATCCGATGCGAAATGTCGAGCCCATCGAGGACACTGAACAACCGGGTATCGAAATTAGAAAGCACCGCTAGGCGATAGCCGCGCGATTGCAGGGCGGACAACACTTCCACTACCTCGGGAAACAATCTCCAGGCTTCAGGTTTGGCATAGTGCGAGTAGAGGTCTTGGAAAAAAAACGAGGCATCATCCTCATCGCTCCCAGAACAGACCTCGCGCAAGGTGGCTGAGACGATGGTGAACCACCAGGCTTTATCATCGTCTGGACGCCCATTCGCCTCGGGCTCTCTCTCCGGCATGCGCCGCCACGCGCCCAGAAAAGCATCCTCAAACTGTGTGGGCTCCGCATGGAAACCCAGTCTGGCCGCAAAGGCGGCATAGGTTTTACCAAGCGGTTGCGCGAGCTGGATGAGGGTGCCAGCAGCATCGAGAAAGATGACTTCAGGTTTGTGGTGCAAAGTGGGTAATGGCGATTTCATCAGCAGCTCTCCAGTAGGTCAACGATGCTTCTCATAAGCCTCGACGGTGCCGAGATCGTCCCAATTCCCCGAGTCAATCACGGTGGCAGCCGGTGGCAGCCCCTCTCGTATCATGCGGACGAAAACAGGGACAACTGACTCTTTTTTACCGCGCTCAAGCCTCGAAAAAAAACTCGGTTCTATCGTGTAAATCCCCGTAAACAGGCAGGGGAGCAGCCCCGGAACCCCCAACTCTCCGCGAATGTCGAGCACCCGCTGAGAGCCTGGGTCAAACCCGATATGGGCAGGACCACCGAAAGTTCTCAGCCCGAGAGTCACCTCGGCACCAAGTTGTTCCCGTGCCGTGAGAAGTTGCCCCAGTGGCAGATCCGTGAGCACATCACTGTTATAAACCAACAGCGGCTCGCCCTCTGCCAAATCTTCGATGTTCTTGATACCTCCGCCCGTCTCCAGCAGCACGGGTTCGTGCCGGAAAACAATCGGGGGTCCACGCCAAGCCCGATCGGGAAAAGCTTGTTCAAATTGCGGAGCCAGATGGTGTGTATTGACAATAAACCGCTCGATCCCCGCCGCGGCCAGATGGTCGAAGGCATGGGTGATGAGCGGCCTACCTTTCACCGAGAGCAAAGGTTTGGGGGTGTGGTCGGTGAGCGGACGGAGTCTCGTGCCAAGTCCTGCCGCCAAGACGAAAGCTGTGGTTATTTTTTTCAAATGTCTTATACTGCCTCTTTCTACCATGCTTGATCAACTGGCAAATAAATTGCAGGAAGTTTTTAAAAACCTGCGCGGATACGGCAAGCTCAGCGAGGCCAATGTGGCTGACGCGTGCAAGCAGATACGGCTCGCGCTGCTCGAGGCAGATGTCCACTTTACCGTGGCCCGCGAGTTCGTGGAAAAAGTGCGGGTGCGCGCCTTGGGCGAAGAGGTGTTGCAGAGCATCACACCCGGGCAGCAGTTCGTAAAAATATTCCAAGATGAGCTAGCATCTTTCTTCGGAGAACCTAGCCCCTTGGCACAGGGCGACCCCCTAAAAATACTCCTCTGCGGTCTCCAGGGTAGCGGTAAAACCACCACGGCGGGCAAGCTCGCTGGCTGGCTCAAAGCCAAAGGCAAAAAGCCGATGCTAGTCGCCGCCGATCTCCAGCGCCCTGCCGCCATCACCCAGCTCGAAAGTTTGGCCGCACAAGTCGGCGTGCCCATCCATGTCCGCAGAGATACGCAAGACCCCGTGCTCGTCTGCCGCGAGGCGCTCGACCTCGCCAAGGAGCTAGGGTGCAACACCATCATCTTTGACACGGCAGGCCGCCTCGATCTTGACGAAGCTTTGCTCGCCCAATTAACCGCCGTGCGCGAGGCAGTATCCCCTCAGGAAACCCTCTTTGTCGCAGACGCCGCACTGGGCCAGAAATCCGTGGATATCGTCACGCGTTTCAAACAGGCTACACCCTTGACCGGACTGGTGCTTACGCGGTTGGACGGCGATGCCAGAGGTGGTGCCGCGCTCTCCATGCGGCAAGTCACCGGTGTTCCGATCAAATTTATCGGCACAGGAGAGAAGCTCGCCAACATCGAGTTGCTCGACCCTCAGCGCCTCGCCTCGCGTGTGCTCGGCATGGGCGATGTCGTTGGTCTGGTGGAGAAGGCGCAGGAAGCTTTTGATCTTGAGAACATGCAGCACATGGAGGAGAAACTGCGCAAGCAACAGTTTGACCTCGGCGATTTCCTCGTCCAGCTCCAACAAATTAAAAAATTGGGTCCGCTAGAGAATTTGCTTGGCATGATACCCGGAGCCCCTAAGGTAAAAGATTCCCAAGGTGCGGAAAAACAACTGCGACGCACCGAGGCGATCATTTTGAGTATGACCCCGCAAGAGCGGAGGAAGCCCGATATGATTAATGCTAAGCGAAGACAAAGAATCGCTCGGGGAAGCGGCACGACAGTCACGGCTGTGAACGAACTGTTGCTGCAGTTTCAGCAGATGAAAAAAATGATGAAAAACGCTGGCAAAATGAAGAAAATGCTGGCTCAGTTCGGAATGAAAGCGTGAGGATAGAACAGATATGGCGACAGTGATTAGATTGCGCAGGGAAGGTGCCAAGAACCGTCCCTTTTACCGTGTGGTGGTGGCTGACAAGCAAAGCCCCCGCGATGGAAAATTTTTGGAATTGCTCGGGACCTACGACCCCATCCGCAAGGATGCTGCGTCCACCCTCAAGCTTGAACGCATTGAGCATTGGATCAAGATGGGTGCGAAGCCCAGCGAGACCGTGGCGAGCATCATCAAAAGACATCGCGCAAAAGCCGCTGCACCAGCCCCCGCTGCCTAAGCGGAATAGACTCTCAGCATGACCACTTTTCTCGAGTATGTCTTGGAAAAGCTGGTTGAGTATCCTGCCGATGTCAGCATCTCCAAGCAGGAAGATGATAAGAGCATAGAGTTCGTCGTCTCCCTGCATCCTGATGACATCGGTAAAGTCATAGGGCGCCATGGCAAAACCATCGGCGCCATTCGTATGCTGGTCAATGCCGCTGCTTCTCGCCAAGGAAAACGCGCTACCGTAGAGGTAAACGACCCCAACTCTTCCGGAGCCCCTCAATCGGCTGCGCCCGAGGATGAACCCACAGCAGGGTAATCCGCACCATGCCAGCCAGTTTCCCGCAGACCTCACGCGCCGCCCGTCAGCTTTTTCTGCCGAGACTTTTCCGTGAGCTGCGTTCTTACGACGCTCATAAATTCGGCGCTGACCTCGTTGCTGGTCTGACCGTCGGCATTATCGCTCTCCCCCTAGCGATCGCTTTTGGTATCGCCTCGGGCGTTAAGCCGGAACAGGGTATCTACACAGCTATCGTCGCTGGTTTCTTAATCTCATTTTTTGGCGGTTCTCGCCTCCAAGTCGGCGGACCCACCGGCGCGTTTGTCGTGATTGTTTACGGCATCATCCACGAATACGGTTTTCCCAACCTCATTCTCTGCACTATCATGGCCGGGTTCATGCTCGTCGCCATGGGGCTGCTCAAGATGGGCGCCTTGATCAAGTATATCCCCTACCCCGTCACCACAGGGTTCACAAACGGGATTGCTGTCATCATCGCCCTCGGGCAACTCAAAGATCTGCTCGGACTGAAAATGGGCGCTCTCCCGGCGGAGTTTTTTGAGAAAGTGCGCGAACTCTCCCACCACATCACAACCGCTGACCCCGCCACATGCGTTGTCGCAACGATCTCTCTAGCTATCGTCTTTCTCTGGCCACGTTATGTCTCAAAAAAAATTCCAGGCTCCATCGTCGTGCTCGTTCTCGGCACACTCGCCGTCTCCCTGCTCCACTTTCCCCTCGAGACCATCGGCACCCGATTCGGTGGCGTGCCCAGAGGCCTCCCCGCATTCCAATGGCCCGACCTTTCTCTGGAGAACCTCAAACCACTTATCTCCCCAGCATTCACCATCGCCATCCTCTCGGCCATCGAGTCCCTCCTCTCAGCCGTGGTTGCCGACGGCATGACCAATGACCGCCACGATTCCAACACCGAACTCGTGGCACAGGGCATCGCCAATATTGCTTCTCCCCTCTTTGGCGGTATCCCTGCTACGGGAGCCATTGCCCGCACGGTAGCCAATATCGAAAACGGCGCCCGCACTCCTATTGCAGGCTGCATCCACGCATTCACACTACTGGCTGTGGTGATGCTTTTCGCACCACTGGCCAAAGACATCCCTCTGGTCTGCCTCGCTGCCGTGCTCATCCGCGTAGCATTTACCATGGGCGAGTGGGAGGAGTTTTCCAAACTCGCTAAAATGCCCAAGAGCGACGCAGCAGTCTTTGCCGCCACATTCCTCCTGACAGTCATTATTGACCTGACCGTCGCTGTTGAGGTGGGCATCGTCCTCGCCGCGATGCTGTTCGTGCGACGCATCTCTGACACTACTCGCATCACCCAAGTCACCGAGGAGAACGACGACGAAGGCCAACACCAATCCGTGGTTGGCAAGGAGATTCCCCGCGGTGTCCACATCTACCAGGTCAACGGAGCGTTCATGTTCGGGGCTGCTGAAAAAATGGAAACCACCCTGCGCGGCATGAA
This sequence comes from Verrucomicrobium spinosum, assembly GCA_020718645.1. GTDB lineage: Bacteria > Verrucomicrobiota > Verrucomicrobiia > JADLBR01 > JAIBCM01 > DYRQ01. The sequence continues at coordinate 4,676 of DYRQ01000012.1, read as the reverse complement.
CCAACTCCCCGAGGTGCTTGTCCTCCGCATGCACCGTGTCCCCTCCATGGATGCCACCGCACTGCACGCCCTCGAAATCCTAGTGGAACAAATGCGGGAAGACGGCAAGCATGTCGTCCTGAGCGGACCTCATACGCAACCCTTGGCGATGATGACGCAGGCCGGTTTTCTCGATCACCTCGGCATGGAAAATGTCGCTGGCAATGTGGATGACGCCCTCGAGCGCACCCGCCAGATTATTTCAGCAAAGTCCGCAGCTTGATAATCCCTCAGGCTATCAGTCCAGCAATGATTGTGTGGTCGGCACGCAGCCCCTCCAAACCGCAGATATCCTCCTGAACAAACAGTCGCTTACAAACCCACACTGCACGGCCTCTCGAGTAAGACAGAGACGAAATATGAGAGCGATGGTGTGGGACACAAAGTCCTACAAGCACCTTGTTTTAGGACTAGGTGGTGGAAAAGAGAGCGGGTGACGAGACTCGAACTCGCGACATCAACCTTGGCAAGGTTGCACTCTACCAACTGAGTTACACCCGCTTGAGAGTGTGTGAAATTATGCCGCAGCCGCGGATCGAGTCAATTTCTTTTCATAATAAATTTTCTACGCTTTTGAGTATCCCCTTGACCAGAGAGGCTCTAGGGATTTCAGTGCTCAAGCACCGAACCTGACACTGGTCGGAAAAATTATTATGACAACACCTGCCACTTGTCCCATGTGCGAAACCAATGAAATTGTGGAGCATCCGGGAGATTACGAATGCATCACTTGTGGCCACGAATGGCCTCGCGAGAATACAGATGACACTGCCGAGGTTGCCCGCGTCGTCAAAGACGCTCACGGCACGATACTCGCCGATGGTGACTGTGTTGTTCTAATCAAAGATCTCAAACTCGGTGGCTCATCCGTGCTCAAGGGAGGCTCCAAATCTAGGCCTATCCGCCTCATCGGCGGCGACCACGAGATAGATTGCAAAGTGGATGGAGTAGGCGTCCGACTGAAAGCCTGCTTCGTTAAAAAAGCCTAATACTCACTCACCCTTCTTCCAAGAATAGCCCCCGCCCTACCCCTGTCCTGATGGAGCACCACAGGACAAGTCCGTTCACTGACGGATCATCCCATATTATGCAATACCGAAGAGCGCTATGCCCCGCTTGCTGTGTTAGCTATATTGGAGAACGAAAACTGGTTCACGCCTTGGCGTAAACATCCGCACCCTTTTCCACGAACTCTTTCGACTTCTCTTGCAAACCGCGCTGGAGCGCTTCCTCCTCGCTCAAACCCTGTTCGGCGGCGTATTGGCGGACATCTTCGGAGATTTTCATGGAGCAGAAATGGGGGCCGCACATGGAGCAGAAGTGCGCGGTTTTCGCCCCCTCTTGTGGGAGGGTCTGGTCGTGAAATTCGCGCGCGGTCACCGGATCGAGCCCGAGATTAAACTGGTCTTCCCATCGAAACTCAAAGCGCGCCTTGCTCAGGGCGTTGTCACGGTATTGAGCACCGGGATGCCCTTTGGCTAAGTCGGCGGCGTGGGCTGCTATTTTGTAAGTGATGACCCCTTCTTTAACATCCTTTTTCGTGGGCAAACCTAAGTGTTCTTTCGGCGTGACATAGCAGAGCATCGCACAGCCATACCAACCAATCATCGCCGCGCCAATGCCACTGGTAAAATGGTCATAGCCCGGGGCGATGTCTGTGGTGAGTGGCCCGAGCGTGTAGAAAGGAGCCTCGTGACACCACTCGAGCTGTTTGTGCATATTCTCCTCGATCATGTGCATAGGCACATGGCCGGGGCCTTCGTTCATGACCTGCACGCCGCGTGCCCATGCGCGGGTGGTCAGCTCACCTTGCACCTGCAATTCCGCGAATTGCGCCGCGTCGTTGGCGTCGGCCAAGGAGCCGGGGCGCAAACCATCGCCAATGCTGAACGCGATGTCATAGGCTGCCATGATCTCGCAGATGTCATCCCAATGGGTGTAGAGGAAATTCTCCCGGTGATGGGCGAGGCACCATTTGGCCATGATGCTGCCGCCGCGGGAGACGATGCCGGTCATACGCCGTGCAGTCATCGGAACAAACCGGAGCAAAACTCCAGCGTGAATGGTGAAATAATCCACCCCTTGCTCTGCCTGTTCTATCAGGGTGTCCCGGAATATTTCCCAAGTGAGTTCCTCGGCTTTGCCGCTGACTTTTTCCAGCGCTTGGTAGATGGGCACGGTGCCGATGGGCACAGGCGAGTTGCGCAAGATCCATTCGCGGGTGGCATGGATATTCTTGCCTGTGGAGAGATCCATCACGGTGTCCGCTCCCCACTTGGTGGCCCAGCGCATTTTCTCCACTTCCTCCTCGATGCTGGAGGCTACGGCGCTGTTGCCGATGTTGGCATTGATTTTCACCAAAAAATTGCGCCCGATAATCATCGGCTCCAACTCGGGATGATTGATGTTGGCTGGGATGATGGCACGACCTGCGGCCACCTCTTGGCGCACGAATTCCGGGGTAATCTCGGATGGGATTCTCGCCGGAAAACGGCGGAACACCGAAGGGCTGTAAGGGCTGTCCGGACTTTGGGACGAGCCAGCATGCTGCTTGCCAAGATCGCTGCGCGACAAGTCGGCAGAGAGGTCGGACAACTGGGTCTGCGCACGGGCGATCCCCATATTTTCGCGGATCGCTATGAACTCCATCTCCGGCGTGACGATCCCCTGCCGGGCGTAGTGGAGCTGCGTCACGGTGCTCCCCTGTTTGGCACGGAGTGGACGGCGTGCAGCCGAGGTCGGCGCTGAAAGATGCGAGATTATGCCTCTCCCCCCCTGCGTGGAGGCGTGAACCTCGGACAAATAACCGTTGTCGGCAGGTTTCGGTGCACGGCCATCGTAAGGCTCTGTGTCTCCACGCTCCCGAATCCATTCCAAGCGAATAGGCGCGATGCCTTGGAGCACATCGCAAGCAGCATCCGGATCGCCCCAGGGACCCGAGGCGTCATAGACTCGCACAGGTTCATTCGGGGTAGTCGCTCCCGTGACAGAGTGCGTCGGGGAGAGTGTGATCTCCCGCATCGGGACACGAACCTCAGTGTGCATGGTGCCTGAGACATAGATGCGGCGCGATGCTGGCAACAGGGTGGATACAGTATCTTCGGGCGCCGAAGCGCTGGCTACAGTGTCATCTCTCACAACTTTACATTCCTCCGCTGGCATTACCCAGATCAGGTTCGTCGGGTCTCCCATCGGCGACACCAGCCGCCGGGGACTCTCAGGCCTTGCGACCTCCCCGTTCCACGCGCTCGTGCGTGGGAATCGTTCTCAAAGTGCGCGGATTCTCCCAAAACGCAAGTGGAGAGAAGTATTCAGGAGAATGTGGACGGAGGCAAAGGGATTCCTGCTTTGTGGTGAGCACCCGAATGGATGTCCGAATGGGCACCTGAATGGGTTGCGATGATTTGGGTGATCGAGACACGGCGGAAGAGCGCTTTGCCTGTCAGTGTTTTGAGGCCGTCAGCCATTTCATGCAGAATCCGCACTTGTCCCAGCATGACCTCAGAGGAACTCGCGTTTTGCTCCGCGCTGGCGGCGTTGGCTTGGACGACCTTGTCCATCGAAACGATGGCTTTATTTATCTGATCAATGCCGTGAGCCTGTTCTTCGGAACCGGAAGTGATTTCTTTGATGATGCTATAGATCGTGTTAATCTGTTCGACAATAGTGGCAAGGCTGGCGTCCACTTTCCCGCAGATTTCCACGCCTTGGCGGCTTTTGCTCACAGATGCCCCGATGCGATCGGAAGTCTCGCGGGCAGCCATAGCGGCGCGCTGAGCCAAGGTGCGCACTTCATCGGCCACAACAGCAAAACCTGCCCCGGCCTCGCCAGCCCGCGCAGCTTCGACTGCGGCGTTGAGTGCGAGGATGTTGGTCTGAAATGCTATCTCGTCAATGGTCTTGATGATTTTCCCGATGTCGCTGCTGGCGACTTGGATTTCCGACATGGCTCGTTTCAGCTCCTCCATCTGCTGGCTCCCCTGAGTCACGGCTTGGACACTGGTCTGAGCTAAAGCAGAGGCTTTGCTGGAGTGATCCGTGTTATGGCGGGACATGCTTGAAATTTCCTCGATGGACGCACTGGTTTCCTCGATGGCAGCGGCTTGCGCACTGGAGTCCTCTGCCACTGTGTTACTGGTATCGCGCACGGCTTTTGCAGCAGAGAGGCCCTGGGAGCATGAGTCTTCCATAGCATCCGCGATCGAAGAAAGCAGGCTGTTGAGAGATCGGATAATCACCCAGGTCAAGACACCCCCACCGAGCAGGATCATAGCTAAACCAGCAATCAGAGACCAGTTAGCAATGGACATGTGGCGGATCGTGTCGTGAGCCGCTTCTGCCGTCGCATTTTTCTGAGCCTCGGCCAGTTGTTTCACCCCTTGGATCGCATTTTGATAGGCGGGTTCGGCACGCTTTTTGAAAATGGCCTCGGCCTCATCCTTGTCGAGAGTCTGGCTTTTTGCCACAGCTTCATCACGCGCCGAAAACCATCGGCTGCACTCCTCTTCAACTTTCTTCAGAGCCTCTCTCTCGTTCTTTTCCGTGACTAAGGACTCATAGTGAGCCACGGCATAATAGGCATTTTTGTGTCGATGAAAAGAGCGCCCTCCAGGCTTTGGATCGCCTTGATCCCGTCC
>DYRQ01000081.1 GCA_020718645.1 Verrucomicrobium spinosum | reverse complement strand
GGGAGGTTCTGTTTTTTACAATGCCGCTTGCATTGCCACGATAAAGTCTCTATGTTCCCGATTCCCTTGGCGCTATCGTCTAGTGGTTAGGACACTGCCCTCTCAAGGCAGGTGCACGGGTTCAAATCCCGTTAGCGCTACCACTTTTTTCTCCTGCGATGAGGATGTCTTAGCGGACATCCACAGTGACATCGGTGGTCTCCCCGGATGTTTTCTGGATGCGGATCGGGATTTTGGAACCTGGCACGAGCGTCCGGAGAAATGCGTTGTAATACTCGGTTCCTAGAACAGGGCGTCCGTCAATGAGCTGGAGCAAGTCACCTTGAGTAATGCCGGCGCGATGGGCGGGGGAGTTGTCATCCACCCAGACCACTTCGTTTTTTTGTTCGACGGAAAGAATGGACATGCCGATGTCCCGTTTGAGTCTCTGCGTGCTTCTCGAGCTATCTTTAGGCACGACCACCGTCCTGAATCCGACCATGTCTCGGCGGTCTGGCTGGGTGCGTGCTCCCTCGGCGTCTTTGACCCCAGCGATGAGGTGGTGGGTTTCAACACTGTTGTAAAGCGTGTCGAGCCATTCGCCGTCGAGCGCATCATCGTAACACATGAATCTGCGAACAGGTATTCTATCGAGGGATGAGGGTAAGGGGGATCCGTCTGCAAACGCCCTTTTCTGCTTGGCTTGCTCGATGGCCGACATGGCGAAAATGCCCCACTCCCGCTCAGTCGGAACGGCATAACGGAAATCAGTCGGTAACACGCCCATGGCATGATCCATGGCTGTGAGTTTGTCGCAGAACCTCTTGGCTTCGTCGAGGGTGACATAGCGCACATGTTCACTTGCGGAGAGTCCAGGATTGTCGAGCGGGAGCACTTTGCGGAACTGGGTGGTGGTGAGTGGCAAGCTTGAGACCCAGAATCCTTCGCGCACCCACAGGAGTTTCATCCCAATTTTGTTCGTGTAATGCGAGCCGAGCCATTCCTTGACGGTGGAGAAGGGGAGGGGATTCGTCGCAGTGGCAGTGGCACCGGCAATAATTTGGACAGTGTGCGTGACGGGTGCTGCGGGCACGGGGTCAAGTGGGCTGAAGAGCACGGTGTAATCACCGGGCAACAGATTGTCCACCTTAGCAGGGGTAGTGCCCTCGAATACCGTCTTGTCATTGCCGATGAGGGTGGCGCGAACTTGGCAGCCGCCTACAGGAAGGTCGAGGGATCCGTAGCGAGAAACTTGAGCGGTTGCGGCAGTGGGCACGGAAACTGGTGCGGGCTGGACTTGGGTTGTCACGGAGGCAGAGAGCGGGGAGAACGCGCCGCTTTTGGCCCAGTAATAGGCGGAGGTGGGAACGGCACCGAGCAGAAGCAATATGGCGAGCAGTTGGCTCCAGGTTTTAAGCTGAGACCAGCCAAAACAGGCGGCTGTTTTCCGGTAGAGGCTCTGGAGCTGGGGCAGCGTATCATTGATGAGATCGTGGGCTTCGCACTCGAACTCGGTCGTGGGGGGAGAGGGGAGACTATCGCGGAATTGGGTGATCTCGTTGCGGAAAAATCTTAGGCGAGCCAGTGCGTCCGAGCGCTCGCGCGCAACCAGTATGGGATTGGCAAAGGCGCGGAAGGATCTCCATTTGATGAGATCGCTTTCGAAATGAGCTACGACTTTTTGAATTTTTTCAAACCAGCTGTTGCACTTGTTGGCAATCTCGTCGGCAGCATCATAATCTAGGTCGTTAAAAGTTTGTGTGAGGGAGGCGACGGCTTGCTGGGCGGTTCTGAAGTTGCCCCGTGCGGCAGCTCCCAAGGTGATAGAAAGTTTGAGTTGTTGCGTGCGGTGGAGCCTCTGGAGTTCCATGCAGTGGAGGCGGACCTCCTCTAGGTGTGTGAGCACGGATTCATAAAACGAGCCCTGTCCGTGCATGAACTGAAAAAGTTCTCTGGAGGGGAGGCGGTGGATCGGAGAGTCTGGCATGAGCTGGATAGCCACCTGCACAGATTCAGCAGTGAGCAACCCCCGCTCCGGGGAAGCGGCAGGCGGCAAACAGAGGGAACGCACGCTACCGAGTTTATCTGGCAAGGTGGCCTTGGCTGCTTCCACTTTGCCCAAGGAGACTTGCACATCATAGAGGGAAAGGGATCGGGTCTGGGGTGTTTTTATATTCTCCTCGAGGCGGGAGAGTTCATGGTAGATAGAGTTAGCTTGGTTGAGGGCATTGGAGACTTGTTGGATTTCACCCAAGGTCTCAGCCAGCGGGTCAGGTGGGATGACGCCTTCGGAAGATTTTTTTGTGATGTAGGTGGCGAGTTCGATCTTCAGGCGGCGCAGAGCCTGCATGTCCGAAATATCGGTCAGCAGATGGGCTGTCCGATCGAGTGCGAGTAAGTAGGCTTGGATGACAGCGATCCTGCGGGTCAGAACCGGATTCATGGGTAGAGGCGCCTCAGTTCCTCGAACATGGCAGTGGCGTCAGCGAGGATGTTTCGGATTTTTTTCACCTTTTCCTGCTCTTGCTGTTTCCGCTCGCGGTCAGCAAACTCGGATTCGACGCGGAGGCGCTCGATTTCCAAGCGCTTCTTTTCTATTGCTATCAAATCCTCGTTCATGGTGTATGTGGCCGATGCCGCTTATAGAGCATCTCCGCCATTTTGTCACCACTCGTGTGCAGGGATGGGAGAAGCTGGTTGGCGAGAAAAAGCCAGAAGCCAGTCGCAGGCATCGGTAAAGATAGCCGCGCCTGCTCTACGCGCTGTTTTGGTCGTGTGCTTGCAGGAGGGAGATGAGGGTGAAATCTTGCAGCTTCTGGCGACATAGCCAGATTACAGTGGATGAGAGATCAGTCCAGCTATACAGCGAGATAACTCAGTAAGCTGGAAGGGTTTTCTGAGAGAGGCCTGGAAGCCGTAGTCCTTGTAGTTGGCGATGACAGGGCTGTTGGAGTAACCACTGAAGGCGATGCCCTTGACTTGGGGTTCTATTTTCAAGAGGCTGGCCATGACCTCTTCGCCACTGGGGCCGTTGGCCAGTGTCAGGTCTAGTATGACCACATCGAAAGATTTTCCCCGGTCCTTCGCCGTAGTATAAATGTGAAGAGCTTCGTCCCCGTCTGCTGCCACTTCGACATCATAGCCGAGTTCGACCAACATACGCATGAGCAGCGATCGAATGCTCTTTTCATCGTCCATGACGAGCACGCGTCCGGTGCCGGGTTTAAATGCGGTATGATCTCCCCCCACTAGGGTAGTCGCTGGGGTGGCCAGAGGGTCGGCAGGTAACAAGACGCAAAACTCGGCCCAACGCCCTTTTTCCGAGTCGGCGCATATGATGCCGCGATGCCGCTTCACGATGGAGTAAGCGGTGGTGAGACCCAGCCCCGCCGCGTGCGGCTTTGTTGTGAAATAGGGGTCGAATATTTTCTGTTTGATTGCCTCGTCAAATCCTGTCCCGGAATCGCGGAAAACGAGTTTCACATATTTGCCGGCATCAATTCCTTTGGCCGGGTCTGCGTCGAGGTGGACATTGGATGCTCTGATATAGAGGGTGCCTTCTCCTGGCATGGCTTCCCGTGCATTGGAAACGATGCTGGAAAAGACTTGGGCAATCTGATTTTCGTCCACGACGCAGGGCCAGAGCTGTGGGTCAATCTCGTGCACGGCAGTGATGGAGCTATTGCGGAGATGAGCGGTTAAGGGCTCCTCCACCAAGGTCTGGAGCAGCGTTGGTTTTTTAATCGGGTCCCCACCTTTGGCGAAGGTAAGGAGTTGTTGGGAGAGCTTGGCAGCACGATCTACGGCCTTCTGTGCTTCGCCGAGCAGTGCGGCAAAAGACTGGCCATTTTCACCGGCCTCTTTGGCTAGCATGATATTGCCGCCGATGATCAGGAGAATGTTGTTGAGGTCATGGGCGAGTCCGCCTGCCAGCACGCCGATGGATTCCAGTTTGCTGGCGCGAATTCGCTCCTCCTCAGCTTTCTTGCGATCAGTGATGTCGAGGATGAACCCGCGGAGGATTTCCCCCCCCCCAGCCGTCTTATCGAGCGTGATAACATCTCGAACCCAAACAGTATTGCCGGTGGCTGCCATGAGTCTGTATTCCAGCGCCAAATCCGGTTTATTGAGTTCCACTTGGCGTCGCAGAGCGGAGAGAGTGGCATCGCGATCTTCAGGGAGTATGATCTTCTCGATGAATCCCAGCTCGAGCCAATCGGCGGAGGGATAGATCAGCAAATCTGTGCCCTGCGGTCCGACATAGCTGTAGCGCAGGGTGTCGGGATCCATCTCCCATGGGACAACTTTCGTGCTTTCGACCAAACGGCGAAAACGCTCTTCGCTGAGGGATAGGGCATCTTGAGCCTGTTTGCGCTCGACGATACGGCGCACTTGTTTCTCGGCAATGAGGAGGCGAACTCTCAGCAAGTCTAGGTTGAGCGGTTTGGCTAGATAGTCATCGCAGCCAGAGTCGAGAAGTTCTTGGAGGTCGGAGCTTTTGTCGCGCGAAGTGACGAAGATGACAAAAGTCTGCACATGCTTTGACGATCGGCGTATCCAATGGCAGAGATCCATGCCGCTCATGCCGGGCAAGTTGGCGTCTAGCAGAATAATATCCGGGTGAAAGGTGTCGAAATTATCCCTAGCCTCCTCGCCCGAGGAGTAAGGAGCTACTTCATGCTGGAGCTGAACAAGGAAGCGATGCATGATACGCCTCGTGATTTCGTCATCTTCAACAACAGCAATTTTCATAAAATAGTTATCGCACCTGGGGTTGTTGCTGGGTGACGCAGTGAAATGCACCGAGCCCCCAGACCAGATCTCTGCTGTCCACGCCGACGACTTTGCGCCCCGGGAATAGTTCCCGGAGTGTCAGGAGGGCTTCCCCATCGTTTGGGTCTTCAAAGACTGGAACAATCACAACCTCGTTACCGATATAAAAATTTGCATAGCTGGCAGGCAGACGCTGTTCGCCATGGTAAATGGGGTGGGGCATGGGTAGGGTGCATACCCGGAAGTGATCGCCTGCGGTGTCAGTCATTTGCAGGAGTTTCTCATAGTTGTCCATGAGCGGCTGAAAATTGGGGTCTGCCGGGTCGTCCTCGATACAAGTCACGATAGTGGTCGAGTTGACAAAACGGGTGATGTCGTCCACATGTCCGTCCGTATCGTCCCCCTGAATGCCGTCGCCAATCCACAAGATTTTTGAGACGCCTAGGTAATCCTTCAAAAATCCCTCGATCTGTTCTTGGGAGAGATTGGGGTTGCGGTTCGGGTGGAGGAGACAGGAAGTGGTGGTCAGGAGGCAGCCATGGCCGTTGACTTCAATAGAGCCACCCTCCAGCACCATCTGGGGTTGAAACAAGGGGAGGTCGAGGAGTCGGGAGACATGGACAGGCACTTCGTCATCTTGATCAAAGGGGGGATACTTGCCGCCCCAAGCATTGTAGCGCCAGTCCACAACCGCGAGGGCAGGGGCGCTTTCTCTTACGACAAAAATCGGGCCGTGATCCCTGCACCAAGGTTCACGGGCTGGGAAGTGGTGCAGATGAATTCGCTTGCCGAGGAGGGGCGCTACAGACGAGTGTTGTAAATGGCCGGTGATTTCAGCGAGGTGTTGTTCATCAAAGTAATTGATATGAACCTCTTCGGACGGGGAGAGCAACTCACACATTTTGACCCAGTATGCAGGCACGGGCTCAAACTTTTCTGGAAACGATATCCCATCGCGCCTCGGCCAAGTGAGCCAAGTAGCCGAGTGTGTCTCCCACTCGGCTGGCATCCTGTATCCGAGAGAAGTCGGAGTTTGGTTCTGTGTTTGATCGGTATTCACAGTGGTGTAAATGTATAGGGACTTTGCAGTGGCTTGAAACGAAAAAAATCAATGAAGCTGAAAAAAGTGTCCGCCATGCGGATTGCAATTTTCGTGTAGCTGGGCATGATCACCCTTTTATTTTGGAGAGAGTTATACCATGAGAATACGCGATGTGCTCGACCGGCTTGAGCAGTTTGCCGTGGATGTCATCCTCGAGAGACGCTACGGTAAGCGTGCTGCCCTGCTCCGGGTTCTGCTGCGGGGTCTCTCTTATCTCTACGAGGGAATTGTGCGACTGAGGCTCAGACTCTACCAAGAGCGCACTTTGAGAAGCCAGCCTGTAGGGTGCTTGGTCGTGAGTATTGGGAACCTCTCCGTCGGGGGCACCGGCAAGACTCCAGTGGTTGAAAAATTTGCGAAGGCTCTCCAACAGGGTGGACGCCGTGTGGCTGTGTTGAGCCGCGGATACAAGTCACGGGGGGATCCGCCTTTGCAGACTCTCTTTAATAAAATATTCCGCCCAGATAAGGTCAAACCGCCGCGAGTCGTGAGCGATGGCCGCTCCTTGTTGCTGGATTCCCGCCGTGCTGGAGATGAGCCTTTCATGCTGGCCAACAACTTGTCCGGCGTGCGCGTGCTCGTGGACAAAGACCGTGTCAAAAGTGCGGTCTATGCGGTGAAACGGTGGGGAGTAGATACGGTGATTTTGGATGACGGGTTTCAATATTTCCCCATGGGAGAACGGCTTGATGTTGTGCTGGTGGACAGTCAGGCTCCTTTCGGCAACGAATATCTGCTACCCAGAGGCACGCTGCGTGAGCCGCCAGACCACATCAAGCGCGCGGATATTATTTTCATAACCAAATGCACTTCTTCCGGCAACGATGTGCTGAAAGCTCGCATCCGCAGATTGAACAACCACGCTGAAATCGTGGAGTGCAAGCACGAGCCGCTTTACTGTCAGCATGTTTATACGGATGAACGATTCCCTCTGGATTACTTGAAAGATCTGCCTGTAGTCGCTGTATCTGGCATAGCTGCTCCAGATAGTTTCGAGCGGTTTCTCAAAACGCTCGGCGCTGAAATCCTGCACTCCAGGCAATTTGCCGACCATCACCGCTATTCGCGAGATGAGATTCGAGCCGTCAACCGCCGCGCTTCCAACCTGCGGGCCAAGGCCATTCTCACCACGGAGAAAGACGCTGTGCGTTTTCCTGTGCTCGCCACCGATGAGGTCAAGCTGCCCGTGATATTTTTGCGGGTAGAAATCCGGATTATCGGCGGGAGGGAGAGCTTTGAAGAGTGTGTCCAGCGCATCTGTCGCCAACGCCCGCGCCCTGAGTTAATCCGTCCCTGTGAACCCATGCCTGTTGGAGCCTGATCCTATGCAAGAAACCTTTGTTACTGAAACCTTCATTGCCGCCCCTGTGGAAAAGCTGTTCGATTTCCGCTTAAATCCCGATAATATCGCTTTAGTCGCTCCTGCAGGTGTGAAAATTATTGAGGTCACGAAGCCCTCTATTGTCACGGCTTCTGCCCGCTATACAATACAGGTAAACTTCTACGGTTTTGCCCAGCACTGGGAGATCTCTTTTGAGCAGGTTGATAGGCCGCAGGGTTTGCCGCCGAGAAGGGCTAGCATCGTGGGTCGAGCCCACGCAGGGCCCCTCTCCAATTGGCGTCACCGCCAAGAGTTGGAAGAGCGTGGGAGTGGCACTGTGATCAGGGATATCGTGCATTATACCGTCCCGGGAAGCTGGTGGTTTGTCCCTGTGCTCACTGTGATGCGCACTGTGGTGCGCAGGGTCTTCACAGAACTCCAGCTCAAGACCAAGGAGTATCTCGAAAAGACTGAGAAAGCCTGATGCGAAGCCCTGCGAGGTTCTGTTGGCTGGCTGTATGCTGGTGGGCGGGGGCAGGTTTATTATTACCTGTCTCATCCTCTCTGGCACAGCAAGGTTCAGATCAGCAGCTCACGCATGTCGTCAGCAAGGGGGATACACTCTGGTTCATCGCCAAAAAATATGGCACGACTGTCTCGGCTCTGCAAAGCGCGAACAAGCTCTCGCAGTTCTCCGCACTCTATATTGGGCAGCGCATCCGCATCCCATCTACCAGCCGTAGTCAGACAGACGACACCATAGTCGGTCCGCCGCCGCCATCTCCAGCGGCGAGCCCACCGTCCGCGACACCACGGGTTGGTGCAGATGCTCAACACACGGTGAAAAAAGGCGATACCCTGACTGGCATAGGGCGTCGCTATGGGGTGGCTCCCTCGGATCTCGCCCGATGGAACGGACTCGGCTCTCAGTCTGTGCTGAGATTGGGAATGACACTGCGATTGAGCCCGCTGCCGAATGATCTGCCACAGTCATCACGACAGGTTCAGACCGAGATACCCAGAGCGATACCCGTGCATACTCCCGAGGAAGATCGGGAGGAGGAGGAGACACTCACCAGAGCGGATCGAGAATGGTTATTGCTGGGCAAGGCCAAGGGACTGATAGATCAGCCTTCCGTGAAGGTGGGGCGGTGGAAATACATCGTCATTCACCATAGCGGATCAGACAGTGGCAGCGCTAGAGTCTTCGATGCCTACCACCGTGAGAAGGGGATGGAGAACGGACTCGCATACCATTTTGTGATCGGTAACGGCACCTTGACGGGAGATGGACAGATCGAAGTTGGCTCCCGCTGGCAACGCCAGATCAAGGGGGGACATCTCTACAGCGAACAACTCAATCAAATAGCCATTGGCATCTGTTTTGTCGGAAATTTCACTACGAAAAAACCCTCGGCCAGACAGGTGGCTACCTGCATCGAGCTGGTAGAATACTTGCGGCAGCGATGCGGCTCACGAGTGAAATTTGTCGTGCATCGCGAGATTAACCCTCGACCAACCGAGTGCCCAGGAAAAACTTTTCCAGTCAAATTCATGCATAACGAGCTAGACTAGCTGCTTACAAATAAATTTACTTTTCTCCATGAGTGGCACGCACCTAATGTTTGGGATTAAATCTGTGGAACAGCTCTGGAGGATGTGATATTTTTACGGCTGCAGCAGTAGATGCGGTATCGCTCTGCCGCTTAGCCTTGAATACACTTTACATAATGAAAGCTCAAGCCGCCATCGTTACACTCTTGCTGGCAGTGGTTTCTCTCACGGGTCAAGAGTCCTTGCCCAGTGGAGCCCGGATGGCAGTGAATCCATCCTCCTTGGCTGCACCCGAGATACCACAGCAACTGGTCGTGGCCATCTTAGCCGAGCAGGATATTGTTGAAACGGCTGCCCGGTATCAGCCCCTAGCAGAATACCTGAACGAGTCCCTAGCGCCGACTCAGATCAAACTGCGAGTCTTGGGTAAAGACGATCTCAATAAATCGGTGGAACAGAAGCGAGTAGATGTTGTGCTGACCAGTCCTATCCACTTTTTGACCTTGCGCGAGAGGTATCCGATGAGTGGTAGCATCGCCACGCTCGTGCAAAAATGTGGAGCCATTCCAATCAGCCAGTTGGGCGGTGTCATAGTGGCCAAGTCAGCTCGCCCAGATACTAATATCCTAGCAGATGTGCGTGGCAAGACTGTGCGCACAGCCGAACAGCAAAGCCTAGAGGGCTATTGGGCGCAGGTTTATGAGTTAGGACGCATCGGGGTATCAGTGCCCCGAGATGTAGGCGAGATCACTTGTTCGGGCGGACATTGGGAGGTGGTTCAATCAGTTCTCGAAGGTCGCGCAGACATTGGATTTCTGCGTGCTGGTGTAGTTGAGGCTATGGAGGCGTCTGGTGAGATTGCACCAGGCTCCATCCAGGTGCTACCTGGATGCGATGTGCGGGGGTTCCCCTACCAAGTGACGACAGCACTCTATCCGGAGTGGGCTTTTTGCGCTCTGGCTCATGTGAATGAACGAATCGTGAGGAAACTCGTGGCAGCTTTGCTCGTTCTTGAGCCTGATCACACGGTTTGCAGAGCAGCAGGGATTTATGGCTTTACGGTATCGGAGGATTATTCAGGGGTGGAGACCTTGGCTCGGACTCTGAGATTACCTCCTTTTGATTCCATTCCTATTTTCACCTTATCTGATATCTGGGCTCGGTGGAAGCTGCTCATACTAGCATTTGCACTGGCCATAGTTATGCTGGCGGCTTTGTCGCTCTGGCTTTTAGTTATTAGGACACGCGAAGCCCATGGCAGAAGTTGGCTCCAGACACTGCTGAGATCCATGAGCATTGGCGTTTGTGGCACTGACCCAAGCGGACGCATCACATTTGCCAACCGATCCGCGCAAATTATTCTCGGAAGCGGAGAGGGGGAGTTACTTAAAAAAGAGCTGCTGCCCCACCTGCGCCATGTTTCTTCCAAAGACAGCCGAATTCCTCAAGAGGCAGAGGTGCTTGTCGCCAGCAGTGAATCCCCTTTGAAAACCAGCCTAGACTTGAGAGGCGCAGGCAGCGGGGTGGAACACTGTGATGCGGTTTTCGCTTGCATCCGTTACCGTGATAAAATACTGGGCTGGCTGGTTACTTTTTCAGACACCACAGAGCACCTTGCCACCCAGCGCCGGTTAGCTGATTTGAATTCGGCTTTGGATCGCTCTGCCAAAGAAGCCGTCACTTTGGCCGACAAAGCCGAGGCGGCTCACAAGGCTAAAAGTGAATTCCTTGCCCACATGAGCCATGAGTTCCGCACCCCGCTCAACGTAGTGATTGGCATGCTTGGGTTACTCGTTGATTCGCGACTAGATAGCGAGCAAAAAAGCCATGCCGCTGCCGCGATGAGCAGTGCCGAAATGCTTCTTTCTCTTATCAATAATGTTCTCGATATCATCGAAATTGAATCAGAAAAGCTGGTATTAGAAGAAGGGGAGTTCGATTTTCCCGTATGGTTTGATACAGTCATGAGCAGTTTAGCCCCTGCTGCTTCCAAGAAGAAAATCGCTTTCGCCTCAGTCTGTGCCTCAGGTGTTCCTTTGCGGATCAGAGCCGACAGTGCGAGGTTGGCTCAAGTGCTGGAAGTATTGGTGAACAACGGTATCAAGTTTACCGATAAGGGAGAGGTTTCTGTCCGCTGTGGGGTCCACCCGAGTGCTCAACCTGGAACGGTGATGTTGCAGTTTATTATAAAAGACAGTGGTGTTGGCATTGCCCATGACACGCTTCCTCGTGTATTCGATCGCTTTTATCAGGCTGACAGCTCTGTTATTCGCAGCCACAGCGGAATTGGCATTGGCTTGGCCATAGCTCAGGATCTCGCTAGGCTCATGCAGGGGAATATTTCAGTGAAAAGCTGGCCCGGATCAGGGGCAGAGTTTACTTTCACTGCCACAGTCCAGTCTGTCGGTATCCGTGTCACCCCCCTAGAACCTGAGCCTTCTCGTGGTGTGGTGGCACTGGTTGTTGAAAACCATCCTTTCAACAGAGAAACTCTTCGTCAAAAACTGCTCCAAGCTGGCTTCATGGTGGAGGAAGCTACGACAGCCCAAGATGCGTTAGCCACTATGCAGAGGAGAGTGGAGGAGGGGAATCCACACGGGATTGTTTTTCTGGATAGCCATCTCCCCGATCTGTCTGGAGCCGATGCAGCCCGTGCGATCAGGCGTGATGCCAATCTCCAATCATGCAGCATTATCTTAACTTGCATTAATGGAGAAAAGCCGACAGGCATGCGACCGGAATTTGGTCGTAATCTTTACGATGGCATTCTCCTGAAACCAGTCCAATGGCTTGATCTATTGGAGGTGTTGGGACACGCTCTGACGCCGTCGGCTCCAGCTACTCAAGCAGCCAAACCCACAGGCAGCTTGCACCAACGATCCCAGAGATCACATAATGCTCTCGAGGGCGTTAAGATGCTCATCGTCGAAGATAATCCTATCAACCAAAAAGTAGCCGCCGGATTTCTAAGCATGGCTGGAGCTAAATTCCATATAGCCAAGGATGGAGGACAAGCGCTTGATATGGTCGGTCGAGATATATTTGACCTGATTCTCATGGATATTGAGATGCCGGGTATGGATGGCCTAGAAACCTGTAAAAAAATCAGGGCTGGCTGCGAAACCAGACCGCAGATCAATACTCCCATCATCGGTATGCATGCAGGAGCCCGTCCTGAACACCGTGTGAAATGCATGGCCGCAGGCATGAACGATTTAGTTTCTAAACCTATCCGCTGGGACGTGGTTGAGCAAGTATATCGGAAAATTGCGGAACAGCCACCCAGCAATCCCCAGTTACCACCGTCGTCTCTAACCCAAGAAACACAGCGGATCACAGTGAACGCATCTGCCTCCCAAAGGAACACTGAACCAGTAGCTAGCCGCAGTCCCAGCCTGATTCCACAGTTCATGAAAGAACTGTCAGATGCCCCTGAAATCATCCAAGAAATGTTCTCAAAGACGCTCGAGCAGATTGCCGATGCGCGTGTCAAAATCCCAAAACACTTGCAGGCTGGACAGCCTGGCGAAGCGGCAGACTGCATGCATAAAATCCGAGGCAGTCTGAGCGTGTTTGAGTTTAAAGACATCTGCACTTGGCTCATGCACAAGGAAAAGCAAAGTCGCGCAGGTGAGGTAGAGGAAGAAGAAGAATTTTTGAGAGAATGCGCCAGCAAATTGGACGCAGCCCAGCGCAGAGTAGAGCTGCTGCGTGAACATCAAAACAGAGTCCAACAATAGGAGTCAACCCATTCATGGAAAACAAGATACGCGCTTAGCATGACATATATTATACA
>DYRQ01000080.1 GCA_020718645.1 Verrucomicrobium spinosum | reverse complement strand
AAGCCAAGCTCTGGCTCGCCGCCGACAAGCTCCGCAACAACATGGACGCGGCGGAATACAAGCACGTCGTCCTCGGCCTCATCTTCCTCAAATACATCTCCGACACCTTCGAGGAACACCGCGCCAAGCTCCTCGCCGGGGAGGGCGACTACGCCGGAGCCAATCCCGAAGACCCCGACGAATACAAAGCCGAAAACGTCTTCTGGGTGCCCGCCGATGCCCGCTGGTCCCACCTCCAGGCCAGCGCCAAGCAGCCCACCATCGGCAAGACCGTGGACGACGCCATGGTCGCCATCGAGCGCGACAACCCGCGCCTCAAAGGCGTCCTGCCCAAGGACTACGCCCGCCCCGGCCTCGACAAACACCGCCTCGGCGAACTCATTGATTTGATCGCGACGATTGATCTCATCGCATCAAATCAACCCTCACCCCAGCCCTCTCCCACTGGGAGATGGAGGAGCGAAGCGGAGGGTGAGGGTGCGAAGCATACCCACCGCTCCGTCGATCTGCTCGGCCGCGTCTATGAGTATTTCCTCACCCGCTTCGCCAGCGCCGAGGGCAAGAACGGCGGCCAGTTCTACACCCCGTCCTGCGTCGTGCGCTGCCTCGTCGAGATGCTCGCCCCCTACAAAGGCCGCATCTACGACCCCGCCTGCGGCTCCGGCGGCATGTTCGTGCAGTCGGAAAAATTCGTCGAATCCCACGGCGGCAAGCTCGGCGACATCTCCATCTACGGCCAGGAGTCCAACGCCACCACCCGCCGCCTCGCCATCATGAACCTCGCCATCCGCGGCATCGAGGCCGACATCGGCAAGGAACACGCCGACACCTTCCGCAACGTCCAGCACCCCGACCTCCGCGCCGACTTTGTCCTCGCCAACCCGCCCTTCAACGACTCCGACTGGTTCCGCAAGGACGACGACGTGCGCTGGCAGTTTGGCGTCCCGCCCAAGGGCAACGCCAACTTCGCCTGGGTGCAGCACTTCATCCATCACCTCGCACCCAACGGCATGGCCGGTTTCGTCCTCGCCAATGGCAGCATGTCCTCCAACCAGTCCGGCGAAGGCGACATCCGCCGCGCCCTCATCGAGGCCGACCTCGTGGACTGCATGGTCGCCCTCCCCGGCCAGCTCTTCTACAGCACGCAGATTCCCGTCTGCCTCTGGTTCCTCGCGAAAAACAAAGCCGCCGACGCCAAACGCGGCCTCCGCGACCGCCGCAAACAAACCCTCTTCATCGACGCCCGCAAACTCGGCACCCTCATCGACCGCGTCCACCGCGAGCTGACCGACGCCGACCTGGAGAAAATCACCACCACCTACCACGCATGGAGAGCAGAAGGTCTCACGCGGAGGCGCGGAGAACGCGGAGAAGAGGAAGTTGAAAAGTCCTCTCTCCCCCTCCGCGCCTCCGCGTCTCCGCGTGAGTATTCCGATATTCCCGGCTTCTGCAAATCCGCCACCACCGCCGAAATCGCCGCGCACGGCTTTGTCCTCACGCCCGGACGCTTCGTCGGAGCCGAGGAAGCCGAAGACGACGGCGACCCCTTCGAGGAAAAGATGCCGCGCCTGATTGCTGAGTTGGATGCGCAGTTTGGGGAGTCTGCCAAACTCGAATCGCAAATCCGCGCCAACCTGAAGGGACTCGGCTATGGATTTTGAAACCGCACGACTAAACCACCCCTCTACCCTTGGGAGAGGGGCCGGGGGTGAGGGTTTTCGGGCCGTGCCCGAAAATAAAGAAACCCCGGGGCCTCTTAACTGCAAGCAGTCAAGGAAGGGATCCCGAGGTCAACGCAGACAATATGCGAGATTTCGGGGCATCCGTCAAACCATTTTTCATGCCGATCGGCTCACGGGATCATGAATCCGGCATTCTTCCAGCACATCGAAAACATCCTCCACACGGAGCGCATCGCCGCTTACCGGCAGGACGGGGCGGATCACACCCTTACGCTGGCTCGTTACCTACTGAACATGGCTCTGAGCGAGTCCCTCTACCCCTCGCTCCAATTCGCAGAAATCGCCCTGCGCCATGCGATCCATCGGGAACTCTCCGCTCGGTGCGGCACGGTTGTCTGGTATGACTCGCCGCTCGCACGGCTCACCCCTTGGCAACAGGACAGGGTCACAGAAGCCAAAGAGTCGTTGAAAAAACTCGGAAAACCCCTCTCGCCGGGACGCATCATCGCCGAACTCACTTTCGGATTCTGGACGGCATTCTTCAACAACGCTCATGCTCGCACCGGCATCGGCTCGTATCTCTCCAAGAAGGTCTTTCCCCACGCTCCCTCCACGGAGCAATACCAATCCAAACTCGACAAGCGGTGGCTGGAAATTCGCGACCTCCGCAACCGCGTCTTCCATCACGAACGCATCCTGCATTGGAATGACCTGAATGCGCGACATCAAGCCGTCTTCGAAATCATCGCATGGATGTCGCCGAAACTTCATGATCTGGTGAAGACCCTCGACCGTTTCGTTCTGATCCGGACGGACGGATTGAACCCGTGGATCGCAAAGCTTCAAAACCATTGGCCCAAACCATGATCCCGACCCTTTGCCGCACAGAAAAAATGCCGCGCCTCGTAGCCGAACTGCACGCCCAGTTCGCCGAGTCCGCGAAACTGGAGCAGCAAATCAAAGCAAACTTGGAAAGCCTGAATCTTAAACTACAGCCATGAAACTTGAACTCACCAGCTTGGAAAATGCGACGGCCTCGCTCGAACGATCCATCAATGCAGCAACCACTTTCGATGCAACTATCCCGCACGAGTTGAAGGAGACAGTTCGCAGCGGAATCATCCAGAATTTCGAGGTCGCCTATGAACTGTCTTGGAAGATGATGAAGCGCTGGCTTGAGACGAACATCAGCGCCGAATCCGTCGATGGCGTGACCCGCCGCGAGTTGTTCCGACAGGCCGCTGAAAATCGCCTAATTGATGATGTGGATCTTTGGATGAGTTTTCACGCCGCACGCAACGAAACCTCCCACACCTACGACAACGAGACGGCGGAAGAAGTCAGCGAAACCGCGGAAAACTTCGTCGCCGCTGCTCAATCACTGCTCACCTCGCTTCGGGCTCGCAATGATTGATCTCGCTCCAGAACAATTGGCAATCGTGCGCCGATTGTTGGCGACGCATGTGCCCGAATGCGAAGTTCGCGCATTCGGTTCGCGTGTGACGGGTAAGGCCAAGCCATACTCCGATCTCGACATTGCCCTGTTCGGCCCCGCCCGCCTGCCTATTAGCCGCCTTGCCGCCTTGCGCGAAGCCTTTGCCGAGTCAGAACTCGCCATCCGCGTGGACGTGCTTGACTGGCATGCCCTTTCCGAGGCTTTTCGCGGCGTCATCTCCACGCAATGTGAACTCCTGCAAAAGCCCGATCTTCCGGATGCCAAGTCCGCGAAACTGGAGCAGGCCATCAAAGCAAACCTGAGGGGGCTGGGTTATGGCGGGTGATTGGAACGATGTTTCGATGGAAGACATCGCGACGAAAATCGCGATGGGTCCGTTCGGCTCCGACATTAAGACAGACAATTTCGTCCCTTCTGGAGTGCCGATAATCCGAGGTGGCAACCTTACCTCTGGTCGATTCCACGGCGAAGGATTTGTCTACCTGACAGAGGAAAAAGCTGACGACCTGCTCAACTCAAACGCCTACCCTGGCGACATCGTGTTCACTCACAGAGGAACATTGGGGCAAGTTGGACTGGTGCCGGATTCTCCGTTCAAGCGATATGTAGTTTCGCAAAGCCAGATGAAACTTACCTGTGACCGCAAATTGGCGGACCCGGTGTTCATCTACTATTTCTTCAAGTCGCCAGTTGGCCAACACGCTTTGCTTGAGAACACCTCGCAGACCGGTGTTCCCGCAATCAGCAGACCTATCACATCGCTGAAAGCCATCCGCCTCAACCTCCCACCCCTCGCCGAGCAAAAAGCCATCGCGGCGGTGCTTGGGGCGCTGGACGACAAGATCGAGTTGAACCGGCGGATGAACGCGACGCTGGAGGCTATTGCCCGCGCTCTGTTTCAATCATGGTTTGTGGATTTCGATCCTGTAAGACGAAATATGGATCGGCGCGGGCAACCCTCACCCCAGCCCTCTCCCAGTGGGAGAGGGAGGAGCGCAGCGGAGGGTGAGGGTGCCGAAGGCTTAGCCGCCCTCTTCCCCGAGCACTTGGAAGAAACCGCCCTCGGCCACATTCCCAGAGGATGGACGGCAGGGAAACTCGGTGACATCGGCACCAACTCACGGCGCGGCGTCCAACCCAGCGACATCGCGCCGAACACGCCCTACATCGCCTTGGAACACATGCCGCGCCGCTGCATTGCGCTCGGCGATTGGGCCGACTCCGCCGACGTGGCGAGCGGCAAGTCCGCTTTCAAGAAAGGCGAAATCCTCTTCGGCAAGCTGCGGCCCTACTTCCACAAAGTCGGCATCGCCCCGTTCGATGGCGTCTGCTCCACCGACATCCTCGTCCTCGCACCGAAAAGCCCCGAGTGGTTCGGCTTCCTCCTCGGCCACGCGAGCAGCGACGAACTGATTCAATTCACCGACCTCGCCTCCACCGGCACCAAGATGCCGCGCACCAACTGGAGCGACATCAGCTCCTTCAAAGTCGCGCTGCCGCCGAAGCCCATCGCCGCCGCCTTCACGCGCACCATTCAGCCGATGCTCGACCGCATCCGCGCCAACCTCCACCAATCCCGCACCCTCGCCACCCTGCGCGACACGCTGCTGCCGAAGCTGCTGAGCGGGGAGTTGAGCGTGACTGCGGCTGCGCCAGCCTTGTAACACCATTAATCAAACTGTAGAAAGAACTCATAATTTATGATCACAGGCATCAAACTGAAAAACTTCGGCCCGCTCACTGCGGTCGACTGGAAGAATCTTGCGCCGATCAATTTGGTCATCGGCGGCAATGGCAGCGGCAAGACCTTTCTGCTCAAGGCGCTCTACAGCGCCATGAGAACGCTGGAGGAGTATAAACGCGGAGACGTGCAACGCACGGCGGCGGAAATCCTAGTCGATAAACTCCAGTGGACCTTTCAAGCCGACAAGATCGGTGACTTGGTCACTAAAGGGGCCGACGGTCAGTTGGATTTCCGGCTAAAGATTGATGGTAAAGATTTTGGCTATACGTTTGGAAAGGATACAACCAAGCAGATTCTTTCTTTGGAAAACCATGTGCCACCCCGCGCCAGCAACTCAATTTTCCTGCCAGCCAAAGAGGTGCTTTCGTTGCACGACATCATCTTGAAATCGCGCGAGGTCGATAAGGTGTTTGGGTTCGACGACACCTACCTCGATCTTGCCCGGGCTTTGCGGCAATCCGGGAAAGGCGGTCGTAACTTCGATGCGTTTGCCAAGTCTCGCGAAAATCTCGAAAACATCCTCGGCGGCAAAGTCGAAGACGTGGACGGAAACGGGAAATGGATCTTCAGAAAGGGGAAACATCGGTTCCCACTCGGAGTAACAGCGGAAGGCGTGAAGAAGATCGCGATTCTCGACACCCTGCTGAGTAATCGCTACCTCGACCCGCAGTCGATTGTGTTCATCGATGAAGTCGAATCGGCACTGCATCCGACAGCGATTTCAAAGCTCCTCGACATCGTTGCCGCGCTCGCTGACTGCGGAATCCAATTTGTTTTGGCGAGTCATTCCTACTTCGTCGTCAAAAAGCTCTTCCTCATTGCGCAGGAGAAGGGGATGTCGATTCCCGTCATCGCCGCTGATGGCGGTGACTGGGCATCCTCCGATTTGAAAGATGGGATGCCGGAAAACGCGATCATCGCGGAGTCGATTCGGCTGTATGAGCAGGAAGTAAATTTCTCCCTCGGAAGCAAATGATCACTATCGCCGAATCCGGGATGACATTCGGCCCCTTCGCCGACACCCACTGCTTCCAGATTGAGAACAGTCTGCTGCACAACTCAGCGCAGCCGGGCGTGCAAATCGCTGAGTTCCTCCTAATTCAGAATGGGCAAGGGAACCAACCCCCGCAGGTCTGGATCGTCGAAGCAAAATCTAGCACGCCCAATCCCGGCTCACCGCTCCCGGGTGCTGCGGACACCTTCTCAGACATCATAGCCGAGATTCGCGACAAGCTGTTGAATGCCCTGACTCTGGGAGTGACGGCATGTATTGGCCGGCACGCAAATGCAGGGCAGGTGCTGCCTCAGGCATTTACCGGCTTGCCGTTGGATCGGACGGTCTTCCGTCTCGTCCTCGTTATCAACGGCCATAGGGCAGAATGGCTGCCGCCACTTCAAGATGCCCTAACGCAAGCGTTGCGAGTCACTTCTCGGACTTGGGATTTAGGTGCCGGAAGCGTAGTTGTGATGAACGATACTTTAGCGCGCCAGCGAGGGCTTATCGCATAGTGCATGACCCTCAACGAATCCATCGTCGAAGACGCCGCCCTCGAATGGTTCGGGGAGCAGAGTCGCGTTGCTCCAACCCTCATCCCTGCCTTCTCCCAGCGGGAGAAGGAGGAAGAGTGCGAGGCCATCCGGCGGCTGAACCCGGCCATTCCCGAGGAGGCGTCTGCCTGTGCGTTGCACGGAGACAGGCTGGCAACTATTCGGCCGTATCGAATAGTTCGTTTAGAAAGGAGGCTGAACCCATGAGTAAAGATTCCGAGACCCCGCCGCCGGGCGGACAGTTCCTCGTTTACCAGACGCAGGACGGGAAGCTGAAGATCGACGTGCGCTTTGAGGGCGAGACCGTCTGGCTGACGCAGCAGCACATGGCGGAGTTGTTTCAGACGACCCAGCAGAACATCAGCCTGCATCTCCAGAACATTTACGCGGAGGGGGAATTGCAGCTTGAGGCAACTCACAAGGAATCCTTGTCAGTTCGACAGGAAGGCGCGCGATCCGTCCGGCGACGGGTGGATTTCTACAATTTGGACGCGATCCTTTCCGTGGGCTATCGGGTGAAGAGCGCCGTAGCCACCCGCTTCCGCATTTGGGCTACGCAGCGGCTGCGGGAATACATCGTGAAGGGCTTTCTCCTCGACGATGAGCGGCTGAAGAACCCGGACCAGCCGTTCGACTACTTCGAGGAGCTGATGCGGAGGATTCAGGACATCCGCACCTCGGAGCGGCGGTTCTACCAGAAGATCACTGACATCTACGCGACGAGCATTGATTACGACCCCACGCAGGAGGTGAGCATCAGTTTTTTCAAGACGGTGCAGAACAAGGTGCATTGGGCCATCACCGGCCAGACCGCCGCCGAAATCATCCACAGTCGGGTGGATGCGGCGAAGCCCAACCTCGGCCTGACCAACTGGCGGGGGGCCGTAATCCGCAAGCAGGATGTCTCCATCGCCAAGAACTACCTCAGCGAGCCGGAGCTGGAGGCGCTGAACAACCTCGTGGAGCAATACCTAATCTTCGCCCAAGGCCAGGCCATGCGGCGGGTGCCGATGCACATGGCGGACTGGATCGAGAAACTGAACGGGTTCCTGACCTTGAACGACCGCGACATCCTCACCCACGCCGGACGAATCTCGCACGAGATGGCGCAAACCAAGGCCGAACTGGAATACGACAAGTTCAAGGCGCTGGAAGCCAGTGCCCCCCGCCCAGTGGACGCAGACTTCGAACAGGCTACGAAAGATTTGAAAAAGCTGCCGAAGCCGAAGAAACCCAAGCCACCGAAGAAATGACCCTCAACGAATCCATCGTCGAAGACGCCATGAAAAGAGTGAAGGTTGAAATCGGAAGAGTGAAATCTCGGCAGCCATTTCCTATTTCACTTTTCACCCTTCACTTTTCGCCCGGAGGGCGTATCCCATGAGCAAAAAGAAACCCACACTCGGCGGTCGTTCGAAAAAGAAAGCCGAAGTCTCCCTCGTCCGCTCGTCGGCGGCGGAATACCTGACCTTTGTGGCGGCTGGAGGCGATTCTGAGGCCAGCGTCGAAATGCGCTACGAAGATGAAAATGTCTGGCTGACGCAGAAGATGATGGGCGCGCTTTACGATGTCACCGTCCCCGCCATCAACCAGCACCTGAAGCGCATTTTCGGGGACAACGAACTGGAGCCGGAGGCAACTGTTAAGCAATACTTAATCGTTCAAACCGAGGGAGACCGCCAGGTTCAGCGGTCCGTCGAGCACTACAGCCTGCAAGCGATCATCGCCGTGGGCTTCAAGATCGAGAACGAGCGTGCCGTCCAATTTCGCAAGTGGGCGAACCAGATCGTGAAGGATTACACCATCCAGGGTTGGACGATGGATGCGGAGCGCCTCAAGCAAGGTGGCATCCTGACGGATGAGTTCTTCGAGCGCCAACTCGAAAAGGTCCGGGAAATCCGGCTCTCCGAGCGGAAGTTCTACCAGAAGATCACGGACATTTACGCCACCGCAATGGACTACGACCCATCCGCCACGGCGACGAAGCGTTTCTTTGCTGCGGTGCAAAACAAGATGCACTTCGCCGTGCATGGCCAGACGGCGGCGGAAGTCATCGTGGATCGCGCCGACCATCAAAAACAAAACATGGGGCTGACGACTTGGGAGGCTGCGCCGAAAGGGAAAATCCAGCGATACGATGTCTCCATCGCCAAGAACTACCTCTCGGACTCCGAAATGGGGCAAATGCAGCGGATCGTCTCCGCCTATCTCGACATGGCGGAGATGCAGGCTATGCGGAAAATTCCGATGACGATGGAAGACTGGGAAAAACGCTTGAGCGGATTCCTTCAGCTCTGGGATCGCGAAATCCTTCAAGACGCAGGCCGGGTGACAGCGGAATTGGCAAAGGCACACGCCGAGAGCGAGTTTGAGAAATACCGCATCGTGCAGGACCGGCTGTTCGAGTCGGACTTTGACCGACTGCTGAAGGAACTTTCACCGGAAGGAGAGAAACCATGAGCCTCAACGAATCCAGCGTTGAAGCCGCCGCCCTCGAATGGTTCGGGGAGCTGGGCTATGCGGTTGGGCATGGGCCGCATCTCGCGCCCGGTGAATCGGCGGCGGAGCGGGATTCGTTTGGCGAGGTGGTGCTGGTGGGCCGCTTGCGCGAGGCCATCCGGCGGCTGAACCCGGCCATTCCCGAGGAGGCGCGGGAAGAGGCATTGAGAAAAGTGCTGCGGGTGGGGACGCCTGCGCTCGTGCAGACGAACCGCGCCTTTCACCGGATGCTGCGCGATGGTATTCCTGTTGAATGTGTTCAACAGGAACCCTCACCCCAGCCCTCTCCCAGCGGGAGAGGGAGTGTGCAGTATCGCGGCGGGTTTGATTTCTCGGGACTGAAGAAGCGGGCGCGTGAGCTGCGAGAGAAAGACACCAAAGCCGAGGAGTTCCTTTGGGAACTCCTGAGGAACCGGCAACTCGACGATGCGAAGTTCCGCCGCAATCACCAGTTCGGCGACTACATCTGCGACTTCTACTGCCATGAATCGAAGCTCGTCGTGGAATGTGACGGTGACGCACACAATACACCCGAACGGCGGGAGCTTGATCGAAAACGCGATGTTTACCTGAGATCGCAAGGTCTGACCGTGCTCCGATTCGAGAACTCCCGCGTGCTCAAGGCGGCGGAATCTGCGCTGGAAGAAATTGCGTCTCATCTCCCCTCTGCCTCTGGGAGAGGGGCCGGGGATGAGGGTTTACGGCGCTGGCAGATCGTCCGTCTCATCGACTTTGACGATCCCGCCGCAAACGACTGGCTGGCGGTGAACCAGTTCACGGTGATCGAGGGTGCGCTCCCCTCTACCTCTGGGAGAGGGGCTGGGGGTGAGGGTATCGGGGCGCATCGCCGCCCCGATATAGTGGTCTTCGTCAACGGTCTGCCGCTGGGCTTGATCGAGCTGAAGAACGCGGCGGATGAGGACGCGACGATCTGGAGCGCCTACGCCCAACTGCAAACCTACAAGGCGGAGATTCCCACGCTGCTGCATTACAACGCGGCGCTGGTGGTGAGCGACGGCCTTCAGGCACGCATGGGTTCCGTGACGGCGAACCAAGAGTGGTTCAAGGTCTGGCGCACGATTGACGGGCAGCGTGACGCTGCACCCGGTTCTTTGGAATTGGAGACGCTCATCCGTGGCGTGTTCGAGCGGCAGCGGTTCCTCGACCTGCTGCACCATTTTATCGTCTTCGAGGAAGACCCGGACTCGGGTGCGCTGCACAAGATCATCGCGGGCTACCATCAGTTCCACGCGGTGAATGCGGCGGTGGAGGAAACGGTGCGCGCCAGCGGGATGACCGAGACCGGCAGCGTGCTGCGCGAGGACGCGGGCACCTACTGGGCCGGGCGTCAACGCGGCGGCAAGCCGGGCGACCGTCGCGCGGGCGTGGTCTGGCACACGCAGGGCAGCGGAAAGAGTTTCTCCATGCTCTTCTTCGCCGCCCGCGTGGTGCGGCATCCGGCGATGCAGAACCCGACGCTGGTGGTGCTGACCGACCGCAACGATCTCGACGATCAGCTTTTCGGCCAGTTCCAACGCTGCGCGGACATCCTCGGCCAGACGCCGGTGCAGGCCGGCGGGCGCGAGCATCTGCGCGAGCTGCTCAACCGGGCCAGCGGCGGCGTGGTGTTCACCACCATTCACAAATTCATGCCGGAGAAGGGCGAGGCGATGCCCGAACTAAGCCTGCGTCGGAACATCGTTGTGATTGCCGATGAAGCGCACCGCAGCCAATACGATCTCATAGACGGACTAGCTCGACACATGCGCGATGCTTTGCCAAATGCGTCATTCATCGGTTTCACCGGCACGCCCATTGAAAAGACAGACGCGAACACGCGGGCGGTCTTCGGCGATTACATTTCCATCTACGACATCCAGCGTGCCGTCGCCGACAAGGCCACGGTGCCGATCTATTACGAAAGCCGCATTTCCAAGCTGAGCCTGAACGCCGCCGAGCTGCCGAAGCTCGACGCGGAGTTCGAGGAGATCACCGAAGGCGAGGAGCTGACGAAGAAGGAAAAGCTCAAGACCAAGTGGGCCGCGCTGGAGGCGCTGGTGGGCGATCCGAAACGCATCGCGCTGGTGGCCGCCGATCTGGTGGCGCATTTCGAGAAGCGCGTGGAGGCGATGGACGGCAAGGCGATGATCGTCTGCATGAGCCGCCGCATCTGCGTGGATCTTTACAACGCACTGATCAAGCTGCGGCCCGAGTGGGAAGCGGAGACGCTGAAAGTCGTGATGACCGGCAGCGCCGAGGACGGTCCAGACTGGCAACGTCACATTGGGAGCAAAGAAAAGAGGCGAAGCCTCGCGAACCATTTCAAGGACGCCAAGAACCCCTTCAAGATCGTGATCGTGCGAGACATGTGGCTGACCGGCTTCGACGCGCCCTGCCTGCACACGATGTATGCCGACAAGCCGATGCAGGGCCACGGCCTGATGCAGGCCATCGCGCGGGTGAACCGCGTCTTTCGCGACAAACCCGGCGGGCTGGTGGTGGATTACCTCGGCCTCGCCGACCAGCTCAAGAAGGCGCTCATCACCTACACCGAGAGCGGCGGCCAGGGGAACCCGACCTTCGACACCGCCCAAGCCATCGCCGTGATGCTGGAGAAACACGGCATCGCCTGCGATATGCTTCATGGATTCGATTGGAGCAAATGGATCACTGGAAAACCTGCCGAACGACTCGCACTCATCCCCGCCGGACAAGAGCACATCCTCGAACAGGACGACGGCAAGAAGCGATGGGTGCAGGTGGTGACGGAACTTTCCCGCGCCTTTGCCCTCTGCGCCGCCAGCGATGAGGCGACGGCGATCCGCGATGATGTTTCCTTTTTTCAAGCCCTGCAAGCCGCGCTGAATAAACAGGGAGGCAGGAGCGAAAAAACGCCCGAGCAGGTTGACGCCGCCATCCGCCAGCTCGTGAGCAAGGCCATCACCACCGAAGGCCAGGTGATTGATGTTTTCACTGCCGCTGGATTGCCGAAGCCGGACATCAGCATCCTGAGCGACCAGTTCCTCGCCGAAGTGCGCGGCCTGAAGCACAAGAATGTCGCCGCCGAACTGCTGGAGAAACTTCTAAAGGACGAACTCAAGGTCCGCTCCAAGCGCAATCTCGTGCAGAGCCAGGTCTTCAGCGAGAAGCTCAAGAAAACCCTCAACGCCTACCACAACCGCGCCATCAGCACGATGGAGGTCATCGAGGAACTGATCAAACTCGCCAAGGATATTGATGTTGCCACTAAACGCGGTGAAGAACTCGGGTTAACTGAGGATGAAATCGCCTTCTACGATGCGCTGGCAACCAACGGTAGCGCACGGGAAATAATGGGGGATGACAAGCTCAAAGCAATCGCCGCTGAACTCATTACCCAAGTGCGCAAAAGCGTGACGATTGATTGGACCTTGCGCGATGGATCTAGGGCAAAAATCCGTGTGCTGGTAAAACGCATCTTGAATAAATGGGGTTACCCGCCCGACCTCCAAGAAGAGGCTGTCCAAACCGTGCTGATGCAAGCCGAACTCCTCTGCGCTGAGTTGATGGATTCCGCTTGAAAGTCAGTTGGTTGATTGGCTGCGAATGGGGCCGGCTAGTGTTTAACCCAGATTTTGCATTAGGAAGGGCTGCGTTCTTCAGTTTCTAATGCAAA
>DYRQ01000079.1 GCA_020718645.1 Verrucomicrobium spinosum | reverse complement strand
GGAAGGCGACAGCCTCATCATCATGCAGTGCAGGTTTCACTACGATGACTAAATATCGCCCGCTACGAGGGAACGCTGATGCTCCAGCGGCATCCTTGACGAACTTAGGCCATCCGAAGAGGTTCGTGCGAAGGCGCTGGCTCCCATCCAACGCATGCTGGAGTGGAGCCTGTGAGCAATCTGGAAGATCTCGTATTTTTCCTGTATTGTGAGGTTGAACAACCGCCACGAGCCATGCTAATGTCAGTAACAAGATGGCCCAAGACAAGAATCCCGATCCGACGCAGCACCAGCACAAGGCGCCCCACTACATTGTAGCGGCACGGGCGATGGCGTGGATTTTGACAGTGAGTGGTTGCGCGGTTTCTGGTTTTCTACTTTTCGTAGATCTCAAGGACGGCAACTGGAATCACCTCTGGACGGATGCAGCTATCGCCATCCTCTCCCTCTCGGGCGGCATCCTCTGCTTGCTGGCTGTGGAGGCTGTCAACCAACTCGTGCGCGCGGCTTCCTACGCGGAGCGTTCCTTCTTGCTCCTCAAACTCGAACTCTCTCGCATTGAAGATTCGATTGATAAAAACACTGTCTCTACCGACCACATCGCCACAGAACTTGTGGAAATCAAAAACGGCCCACTCCAACAACTCTTCTGGCTCGGGCATACCAATCATTCCTCGGGGAACGAACCCTCTTGATCCCCCGCACCGCACCATGACCCCCTTGGACCGTTTCGCTGGCTTGGTAGCCCAGCAACCCGACAACGAGCTTTTCCGCTTCAGCTATGGCAAGGCGCTGCTCGATGCAGAACGCCCTGCCGATGCCCTAGTGCATCTGGAGGTTGCCTTGGAAAAAAAACAGGATTGGATGGCCGTGGCCATCCTCGCCGCCAAGTGCCATCTCACGCTGGGCAACCCCTCTGCTGCCAAAAAGCTCCTCGAAAAATCTCGCGACCTCGCCGTCGCACAAAACCACGAGTCCCCTCTCGATGAAGTCACTCAACTCCTAACAACACTCTCATGAAAAAGACCAAAACCGCTCCGAAAAAATCTGCATCTCCCAAGTCCAAAACCGTCCGCGCCAAAAGACAGTTCTCTGCCAAGGTGATTGACGGACCA
Source organism: Verrucomicrobium spinosum (assembly GCA_020718645.1). Lineage (GTDB taxonomy): Bacteria > Verrucomicrobiota > Verrucomicrobiia > JADLBR01 > JAIBCM01 > DYRQ01. The sequence goes on along the minus strand of DYRQ01000079.1, from coordinate 11,632 downwards.
GAGCGTGCGCCCAGCCGCGCCATGCTCCGCGCCGTGGGGTTCACCGATGCTGATTTTGAGAAATCGAAAGTCGCCATCGCCTCCACTTGGAGCATGGTCACCCCCTGCAATATGCACCTCGATGTGCTCGCGGGCGAGGCTGCGCACGGCGTCAATACCGCCGGTGGTAAAGCTGTTATTTTTAACACCATCACCGTCTCCGATGGTATCTCCATGGGCACCGAAGGCATGAAGTATTCCCTCGTCTCCCGCGAGGTGATCGCCGATTCCGTAGAGGCTGTCATCGGGTGCGAAGGGTTCGATGGTCTTGTCGCTCTCGGCGGCTGCGATAAGAATATGCCCGGCTGCCTCATCGCTATCGCCCGGTTGAACCGCCCCGCAGTTTTCGTCTATGGCGGCACTATTCTCCCCGGATGCCATGAGGGTGTAAACCAAGACATCGTCTCGGTCTTCGAGGCGGTGGGCAAACACGCTTCGGGACAGATTGACGACCAGCATTTGCTCGAAGTGGAAAAATGCGCCATCCCCGGCCCCGGCTCCTGTGGCGGCATGTATACGGCCAACACCATGGCCTCAGCCATCGAAGCACTCGGCATGAGCCTGCCCAACAGCTCCGCTCAAAACGCGGTCTCTGACGATAAAAAAACGGATTGCCGCAACGCCGGTGCCGCCGTGGTCCAGATGCTCAACCGAGACATCCGCCCGTTGGACATCATGACCAAGAAGGCTTTTGAAAACGCGATCACCGTAGTCATGGCACTCGGCGGTTCCACCAACGCCGTGCTGCATCTGCTGGCCATCGCCCACGCTGCCGGGGTGAAACTTTCCCTCGATGACTTCACGCGTATCGGCAAGAAAACACCCGTCCTCGCCGACCTGAAACCCAGCGGTAAATATCTCATGAGCGAGCTGGTGGCCATCGGCGGCACCTTGCCTCTGATGAAAACACTGCTGGATGCCGGCATGTTGCACGGGGATTGTTTGACCGTTACGGGCAAGACTCTCGCGGAAAATTTGCGCGGGGTGAAACCCTACCCGAAGAAACAGAGCATCATCCGCCCGCTTTCGGACCCGATCAAAAAAGAAGGGCACTTGGTCATTCTCTACGGCAACCTTGCGCCAGATGGTGCCGTAGCCAAAATCAGCGGCAAGGAAGGTGAAGTATTCACCGGTCGCGCCCGGGTATTCGAGGGCGAAGAGCCTGCGCTGCGCGCCATTCTTGATGGCACCGTGGTCAAAGGCGATGTCATCGTCATCCGGGCCGAAGGACCCAAAGGCGGCCCCGGCATGCGCGAGATGTTGGCTCCCACCTCCGCCGTCATGGGGCGAGGCCTCGGCAAGGAAGTGGCTCTCATCACCGACGGTCGTTTCTCGGGTGGCACCCACGGTTTTGTGGTCGGGCACATCACGCCTGAAGCGCACGAAGGCGGTCCGTTGGCCATCGTGAAAAATGGAGACACCATCACCATAGATGCCACCAAACGGGAGCTGCGACTGGATGTGTCAAAGAAGGAAATTTCCAAACGCCTTGCCAAGTGGAAGCAGCCCAAGCCCCGCTACACCTATGGCGTTCTCGCTAAATTTGCCAAGCTTGCCACCCCGGCCTCCCAGGGCGCTGTCACCGATCACCAGCTTTTCTCGAAGAAATAATCCAACCCAGGACTCTAGGTGTTCGAGACTCTCAAAAGCGCACGACAAACAGGCCGAGCCTATTTAGTGGCGGCCTGTTTCAGGGGGGATGACAGCACCGAAATAGAGAGCCTCTTGGTCGAGTTGGAAGATCTGGTGACCACACTCGGATTTGAGGTGGCGCACACCCACCTCGTGCGCGCTGCCGAGCCGCAACCCAAGTTTTTGATCGGCTCGGGCAAGGCCGAAGAAATCGTGGCTCACGCCGTGGAACTGGAAGCGGAAGTCATCGTCTGGGACAACGCCATTTCCCCGGCGCAACAGCGCAACTGGGAGAAAATCTCCAAGCTCAGCGTCATTGACCGCGAGGAGGTCATCCTCGATATCTTCGGGCAACGAGCGCGCACCCGGGAAGCCCGCCTGCAAGTCGGGCTGGCGCTCATGGAATATTCCCTGCCGCGTCTCACCCGTGCCTGGGGGCATCTGGGCAGACAAGGCGGTGCCGTCGGTGCCAAAGGTGAAGGTGAAACCCAGCTCGAGATTGACCGCCGCATTATTTCCAAACGCATAGATCGGTTCCGCTCCGAATTGCGCGATGTGCAGGCCCAGCGCAGCACGCAGCGCAAGCAGAGGCTCCGCACTCCGGTGCCCGTGGCAGCTATTGTTGGCTACACGAATGCAGGCAAATCCTCCCTCCTCCGCAAACTCACTGGCGCGGATGTGTTGGTGGAAGATAAATTGTTCGCCACACTCGATCCGACCACGCGCAAGCTCGTTCTCCCAAACGGTTTTCCTGTCCTCCTGACCGACACTGTCGGATTTGTGCGGAAACTCCCCCACCGCTTGGTTGAATCTTTCAAAGCCACGCTGGAAGAGGCCGCCACGGCTGATTTTCTCATCCATGTGCTGGATGCCTCCTCCCCGGAAATCCACGCTCACCATACCACCACGCTCGATGTGTTGAAGGAACTCGGAGCGCACGAAAAACCGACCATCACTCTCTTCAATAAAGCGGATCGGGTGGAGGATTGCGCCCTGCTGGCCGCCATGCGCAAAGAGATTCCCGACGCCATCGAATGCAGCGCAATCACAGGCGAGGGCTTACAAGAATTGCAGCACCGGCTCGGCGACCTGCTCAGCCCTGGCCTACGGTTGGTGGAACTCCTGCTGCCCAGCAGCCGCTACGATTTGGTCTCTCGGTTGCACGAGCACGGCAAAGTGCTCAGCACCGCCTACGAAGGCGACCAGATCCGCCTAGTCGCACGGGTATCTGAGAGACATAGGACACAGTATGTCCCATACGAAGTCCCTCCGAAAACCAAGAGACGCACCAGCACTAAAAAAACTGTTGCGAAGAAAAAGAAAACAACCGGCAAAGCTGCCAAATAGTCACTTCTTCAGCTTCTTCGAAAGCTGCTCAAGAACATCGTTGGGATCTTCTCCTTGGAAGCCTGACACCTTGCCGAGAATCTTGTTTCCCTCCGCGTCGAGCACGACCAAAAACGGGATGGTGCTGGCAGCGTAACTCAACAGCGGTGTTGTCTGGACTTGCTCATACTGCACCGCAGGCCATGGCATCTTTGCGGATTTCATGTATTCCAACATGCCGTCTTGGCCATGATCGGCGCTCACAAAAACGAGCTGAAAATTTGGGTTCTTGGCAGAAAATTTATTATAAAAATCTACCAGCTTGGGGGTGAAGGCGCGGCAAGGCGGGCACCAGTGCGCGGAATAATAAACGGCGATGATAGATTTGCCGCTGAGGGCGTCTGTTGCGGGTGCAAACTGGTCGCCCGTTATTTTCACGAGGGAATCGCTGATCTTGGGAGCGAGAGGTTCTGCAAAGGTGGTCAAGGCCCAACAGAAGCAGACCCCGAGAAGAGCGATTGTTTGTTTCATATTCTATAAACTAGGCGATTTTGCTGAGTCGTCAACTACCAGCCTACTCGAACTGGAGAATCAGGGATGGATTTCCACTTGGAATTCGGCGGCGCCGACCCGCAGTCGTTGGCCGTTGACCAAGGGGATGATGTGACTCGGCGAGATGCTGGTGTTGTTGATTTTCACCCAATCATTGGGCGCTTCGTCTTTGAGCCAAAAACAGCCTCGGTGGTGGTAGAAACGCCCTTGGATTTCAGCCACGCCAGTCACTGTCCACGCGTTGCTGCGACTACTTCCAAACGAAGCTTCGGAGAGGAGCCAGACCGCTGCATGCACCGCAGGCATGGGGGGTGCTGGTGTGAAGCGCACCGCGCCAGCCGCAGGCACCACAGGAGCAGCCGCAGGCCCTACCCAGAGGGCAAGATTATCAATGTCGAGAGAGCGAGAAGCATCGGCTCCCAGATGCTCGGCCTCGAGCGGATAGACGCCGGCCAGTTTGAGTCGTGCATGACCAGAGAACGGCACTCTGCTGCCGGAAGAGAGCGTTTGGCCATCCAGCGCCGTGCCATTCGCGCTGCCGCCATCGGCTATCTGGATGCCTGCGGGTGTGGCCTCGAACACCGTGTGAACCTTGCTGATGCGGCGGGTTTTTTCGTCGTTCTCAGGCGTGCGGGGTAGCACCCACGCCACCCAGTCGGCCTCCTGCCGTGCCCGCCCGAGGCGGAAGCGCGGACGAGCCACAAAATCTACTGGCAGTGCAGAGCTTCCCTCGACAGGCACCAGTCGGAGCAGCGTGCCCGCTTGGGCGCAGCCCACCATTTCCCTCGGGATAGAAAGCGAGTGGCTGCGCTGTTGCTCCGCGTAAATTTGAGAGGCCACGCTCAATTCGAAGTCGAGCGAGAGGGCGACCTGTTGGAAAAGATCCGGTATCTCCAATTGCAAAAGATCGTTGAGGGTGCGCACGGCTTTTCCGTCCACCAGATTACTGATGTTCACACTCCCCATTTCCGCGCCCAGGCCCGCATTGGAACCGGTGGCGTGATTGCTCTGGATGTCGGTGATGTTGATATTGATGTTGGTGCCCGGCGTTTCGTTGATGCGAAGCGGGCAGGTGCCCGACCGGCGTTGTCTTTGCCCGGCCAACTCGTAGCCAATGGCACAGCTCAGGATAAAATTGCCGGGTTTGGATGGATCCACCTCGATCAGTTGGCGGATACTTTTGCCCGGAGGCAGGGAGGCGACCCTCGAGCGCCCAGGCTGGCTGAGTCCGCGGCTTTCCAAAGATAATTCCACGCGTTGTAGCAACTGGTCTGAGCGGTTTTCGATCTGCCACTCTGCTGTGGTGCAATGGCCAGCGACGAACACGCGATGGAAATTCAACGAGAGCGCCACCGGCGAGTCAGGGTCTGACAAGTGCGGCACGGTCAACCGTTCTGCCTGGTCGAGGTTTGCAGCAGAGATTGCCCCCAGAGTGTCGTGCTGGGCTAGAGCCGTAAACTCGGAGGCAGAGGGTGGAGGTGTGACAGGGAAAGAGGGTGCTACTGGCGGCGGAGTCCATGCAGAGGATTCCGTGCTGGGTTGTGGGTGTGGGAAGTGGCTGGTGGCGTCGCAGGCACCGGGGCTCTGGTGGACATCTTTGGTCGTGGGGGGCAGTTCCTCGGTCGGAGCGCTGACGGCAGGCTGGAGTGAGCCTCCGCACTGGATGCAGTAGCGGCTCCGCGGCGAGTTACCCGCATGGCATTGTGGACAGACAACCATCTCAGCCTAAGATTGGCAAATCCTGTGCCACAGGGGAAGGGTCAAGTTGGTGGGGATTAATCCCCACGCTAGGACTCCATCAAAGTCCTTCTCGCAATTTTCTCTCGTAAAAAGAGCGTTCTCCCCCGGTCATCTCCCGAGAAAAAATCACGCGCCCCTGTTTGCCGTTGGCATCGTAAACGACCAGCCAATGGCGACTGGCTGTATCTTGGCCGAGGCAAAAAAAGCGGTGTCCACCGCCTGGGAGATCAGGCATGAGCCGCAGGCTGAAGGGGTCTTCGAAACACTCCTCGACCGCTTGGCACGGGGCGCACCGTGCCTCGTCGTAGATGCTCCAGTCAAAATCCATGCTCAAAGAGGATGCCCCGCTCAGGCGGGCACTTCCAGACGAAACGCTGGTATCTTGCAATAGACCCGCCGCCCGCTGCCAGTAACGGCGAAGTAGGCTCCCTCTGCAACGCTCGTGGTGGCGACCAAGTGATAGCTGTGATAGCTGAACGAATCACCACACTCGAGGCGCGGGGTTTGTCCCACCACGCCATCGCCCTCGACGACGAGTTTCTTGCCCTCCGAATCGGTGACCACCCATTTGCGGCCACGGATTTCCACCGGCTCGGGACTGCCATTGCTGATCGTGATGTCGTAGCGGTAGGCAAACGGGCGATCAGGCGGAGTGCTCGCCTCGGGTTCGGGGCTGACACTATCCACGCTGGCGGTCAGTCCCGGCAACTCGGCCGGGGCAGCTTCTGCGCCTGAACCTGCGCCGTTCATGCGCGCTGGGCTGCGACGGTGGCGGCGACTTTGAGACGCAGGCCTTGCAGTCGGATGAACCCGGTGGCGTCATCTTGATTGTAGGCTTTAGTCGGGTCGGCCTCCATCGTGGCGATGTCGGGATTGTAGAGCGAGTAGGGAGATTTGCGTCCAGCGGTGATGATGGAACCTTTGTAGAGTTTCACCCGCACGATCCCGGTCACATTTTTCTGCGATTGCTCCACGGCGGCTTGCAGGAAGTGGCGCTCGGGGGCGAACCAGAAACCGTAATAAACCAGCTCACCGTATTTCGGGACAAAGCCGTCGCGCAGGTGCATGACTTCGCGATCCATAGTGAGAGTCTCCATCTGGCGGTGAGCGTAGTAGAGGATCGCTCCACCGGGGGTCTCATAAACGCCGCGCGATTTCATGCCGACGAAACGGTTTTCCACCAAATCCACGCGTCCCACGCCGTGCTTGCCGCCGAGGCGGTTGAGTTTGAGCATGACTTCGAGCGGAGTCAGCTCTGACCCGGCGGTCTCGCCCTCGCAGAGCACGCGGACGCAGTCGCCGTTCACGAACTCCAGCTCGATGGTCTCGGGTTGATCGGGGGCGTCTTCGGGGGAAACCGAGAGTTTATACATCGGCTTGTGCTCGGGGGCGGAGGCATCGAGCCACGGGTCTTCGAGGATGCCGGCCTCGTAGGAGATGTGGAGCAGGTTGCGATCCATCGAGTAGGGTTTTTTCGCGCTGGCCTCGACATTGATGCCGTGCTTCTGCGCGTAGGCGATCATCTCGGTGCGTCCGGGGAAATCGGTGCGGAAACTCTCATCACGCCATGGCGCGATGATTTCCAACTCGGGGGCGAGCGCGGCCACGGTCAACTCGAAGCGGACCTGGTCATTGCCTTTGCCCGTGGCTCCGTGGGCGATAGCCGTGGCGCCTTCGGCGCGGGCGATTTCGATCATCCTCTTGGCGATGAGCGGGCGGGCGATGCTGGTGCCCAAGAAGTATTGGCTCTCATAGATGGCACCGGCGCGCATCATGGGGAAAATAAAATCTTTAGCGAACTCGGCCCGGAGATCATCAATGTAGCATTTGGAGGCACCGGTTTTCAGGGCTTTTTCCTCGAGGCCATCCAGCTCTTCCTCTTGGCCGACATCGGCGCAGAAGGCGATGATCTCGGCGTTGTATTTTTCCTTGAGCCAAGTGAGAATGACAGAGGTATCCAGACCACCGGAGTAAGCGAGCACGATCTTCATGGTATTTTTCCTTTCAGGTTGTTAGGGGGCCGAAAAAGCGCGAAAACTTTGCTGGAACATCTGCGGTGGTCAAGTGTAAACGGGAAGTCCATGCACATCCTGCACGACAGTGAATCTTGCCGCGCTTGGCGCGACAGCCTGAGACAGCGCGGCCTTCGCCTCGTTGTCACCAACGGCTGTTTCGACATCCTGCATGTTGGCCATGTGCGCTATTTGGAACAAGCCCGCGCCCTCGGGGATACCCTGTTGGTGCTCGTCAATGGCGATGCCTCGGTGCGCACCCTCAAAGGACCGACTCGACCTATTAACGCTGAACACGACCGGGCAGAAGTGCTCGCCTCGCTTCGCTGCGTGGATGCCGTGCGACTTTTTTACAGCCCGCGCTGCGACGAGATGCTGCGGGAGATCGCGCCAGATATTTATGCCAAGGGTGGAGATTACACTCTGGACACTCTAGATCCCGGCGAACGGGATGCCCTGCTGGCCTGCGGTGCGCGGCTGGAGATTCTCCCTCTGGTGCCAGGTAAATCCACCTCGGCCGTGATCGCCAAGATGGCGGAAAAATAAAAATTGTGAAAAAAGCTATTTTACTATGAGACCCCCTCGACTTGGTGTGCTGGGTTCCGGCAAAGGCTCCAACTATGTGGCCATCGCAGAAGCGGTGCGCTCGGGATCGCTCGATGCCAACATCATGCTGGTCGCCAGCGATTTTCCCGATGCTGGCATCCTCACCCAAGCGCATGCGTTCGGGCACCACGCCCTACATATTCCACCCGGCCCGTTCCGCACGAAAATGTCTCCAGAGGCCGAGAGCCGACTGGTGGATGCCCTGCACGATGCGGGCACGGATCTGGTCATTCTGGCGGGGTTCATGCGTGTCATCAAAGAGCCCCTGCTCCGCGCATTCCCCAACCGCATTTTGAATATCCATCCCTCCCTCTTGCCTGCCTTCAAAGGCCTCGAAGCTTGGAAACAAGCACTGGAGGCGGGGGTGCCCGAGGCGGGTTGCACAGTCCACTTGGTCGATGCCCAGATTGATGCCGGAGAAATCTTGGCGCAAGCGCGCGTCCCTGTGCTTCCGGGCGATACTGCCGCCACGCTCCATGCGCGTATCCAAGTGGAGGAACACAAAATTTTCCCCAAGGTCATTGGCAATTACTGGCGCGAGCTGCAATCGGTCTGAGCGCAAAAAGGCCATTTGACTTTTTGTATTAAATCAATTATACAAAACATACATGGACACTGGCGATAACATCACAGATCAGCAGAAAAAAATACTCGATAAAATCCGCCACCACTGGGAGTCCAAAGGCTACGGGCCTTCGATCCGAGATCTGATGCTGAGTTGTAAATACCGCAGCCCGAGAGCGGTTTCGTTTCATTTGGAAAAACTGGAAACACTAGGGTTGATCGAGCGCAATCGAGAAGCGCGCAGCTTGCGAATCAAGCGGGACCAAGAGGAGATAGTGACCCTGCCTGTGTTCGGAGAAATCCCGGCGGGCTATTCTGCGGTGCAGTCTCAACTACCGCTCGGCGAACTGGCTGTGCCGCGCGAAATGGCACCTGCCCGGACCTCCTCCCACTCCTACGCGCTGAAAGTGCGCGGGGACAGCATGGTCGGGGCTGGAGTCAAAGATGGAGACATCGCCATCGTCGAACAACGCCAAGCAAAACCTGGAGACATTGTTGTCGCGCTCGTAGATGGTGCCAACACGCTCAAGCGTTTGGTTGTGCGCAACGGGGGTTATGCCCTGAAAGCAGAGAACCCGAAATACCCGCTCATCATCCCCGTGGAAGAGTTGGAAATCCAAGGAGTAGTGATTGGATTTTTCCGGAAGTTCTAATACCCAGGACAAGTTAGGGGTCAGGCAAGTAGTGCGCTGACGGATCAAAAATATCATCCGCAGATTGCGCAGATTCACGCAGATTTTTCACCCACTGATGAACACTTATGACACAGACGGACACAGGTTGGTGGTGGGCAGGATGCCCACCTTCCGTTCTTTGCGGTGAGCATGGGGAGCATGGGGTCAACGCTTGACATTTGACAGTTTCTTCCGGATGACACTCATCTGCTTGCTCCAGAGCGGCGGACTAGAAAGCCCATTCTCCTATCTAAGGCACGCGAGCAGGATGCTCACGCCACTCTGTAATAGTATCCCAAAGATGGCTTAAGTTAGCGCCATTCTAGCCTGACCCCATTCTCCGGTGGATGGAGTGCTGCGGTGAAGGAAGGTCGGCGTCTGCTAGGAACAGTCGCTGACGACGCAGTTGCGTCCTTCGTGTTTGTCGCGGTAGAGGAGTTTATCGGCTTCGATGATGCTCTGTTCGAGTGAGGGTGCTTTGGAAGTGAGTAGGCCGGCACTCACTGTGCGGGTGACTTGGCCTCTGGGGAGAGGAAAAGGGTTGTTTTCACTCGGACAGCCCACTTCAAACTGCGGAATTTAGGATCAACCCAGATTCCCATCCAAAACCCACGGAAATTCCGGAAGAACCTGTTATTAGCTAATTGATAAATCATCACGGACGGCGAGAGGAGCCAGGTAGCCGTCCAAGAGAAAGCCCTCGTAGCCCGAGCATTCGCCCTTCCAATTTTTCCAGTCCTTGGACTTGCCGTTGTCGCCGCGGCCTTGGAAATCGCCTGCGGCGTAGCCCTCCAGCAAAGGATAAAAAATCGCCCTCGCATCTTCTTTTCGTCCGAGTGTGTAAAGGGCTTTGACGAGCCAATAGGCGTGGCAGGCAGTGGCACCGCCGTTTTCGTAGATTTGGAAGGCGTCGGTGCCGTCTTCCAGTTCGGGGCCGCCCCAGCGTTTTTCGAGATGGGCGTAGTCTTCCCGGCGAATGGGGAGGAGGTTGCCGGGCAGTCCGAGACGGAAGTTGGTGTAGCCAACGCGCTGTGCCAGTGCGAGGAGGCGGTCCATGATGGCGTTGCCTTGCTCCGGGGAAACCAGTCCCACGGCAACAGCTAAACCGTTGACGAAGGTGAATCCGTAGTCGTGGATTTTTTCATCGGCACTGCGCCAGCCTGCGAGGATGCCGGAGGCGGGGTTGAAAAAGGCAGGGTAATAGGCGGTGCGGATACGGTCAGCTTGGGCAGAGAACCAAGTGCGCTCCTCGGAGCGTTCGAGTTTGCCAGCGAGTTCGGACATTTTGAGGCAACCCAGGAAGGCGAGCGCATTGGCATAGGCATCCTCGTGAGCGAAGCCGATGGCGTCCCACCAGTTGGAGGGGCGAATTTCAGCGCGGCCGCTCCAGCTTCCGGAATTTCCTGACATCTCGTATTCGATCAAACCGTTGTTGTTGCGGTCGCGAGCCATCATGGTTTTGCCGATGTTGGCGAGTGTATCGAAATTGGCGGAGCCCCAGTCTCCTCCACCGGCGTCGAGTCCCGCCAAAGCTCCTGCGATCAGGAGGGAGGGGGCGACATCCAGCGCTTCGTAGGGCGAACGCCAGTGCGTGTAGCCGACCTGTCCGTAGGTGAGTTGTCCGGCGAACACGCGGGACAGCGAGAGGCGCACGAGATCCATGCAGGAAAGCCCATCGGCGAGCGGTGGTGCGCCCTCTGCCATCAGCGCATGTTCGTATAAACAAAATCCACACGAGTCGCTGGACGAGTTGTTGGCGAGGATGCCGATGCGCGGGTTGATCTGAAAAATGTTGAGAAAATTGCGACGGAATCCGTCGTAACACGCCTGCTCCACGCCGGGCAGTTGCGGGTAGATGGCAACGACCTCCATCCGATACTCTATGGTGTCATCCTGCGCCGGAGGAAATTCCACGCGCACCCAATCCCCCTCGGGCGTGTGCCGCGCCGCGTCGTAGATCAAGTGTGCATCGGGACGAGAGGCGGTGATGCGGAAAGAGCCGCAATCTGGGAAGTGAAGCACGGCGGGGAGTTGCATCCGGTTGGGCGTGTCGCCCATTCTTCCGAGAAGAGTCGCGTGGTTGGCTTTTTGGTTGATGAGCAAAACCAGCGCGGCGTTGTCCGGAACAGGGAAAGAGCGGAGAGAGATTTGCTTTTCCGAGGCAGACATTTCCCACGCAGGAGAACCGTCGAGAGTGTAGCGATGACAATCCGCCGAGTTGTCTGCGACAAGATTCCAACCCCGTGTGGGTGTGGAAGGAGGAATGACGGGATTGCCATCGAGGTTCCCGTTGCCGAGGGAATCCACGGAAAGAGTTTGAAAAGCGGGGCTGTCTGGAGCCCATGCGACTTTGAGATAGGGTGAGCACATGGTTTTTGGAGAGTTATTCGATGGCATAGACATTCCCGTCATCGGAGCCGACTACGACAATATTTCCGCTTGGGGCTGGGGACGAATAGACGGGACCACCGGTTGCAAATTTCCATG
>DYRQ01000078.1 GCA_020718645.1 Verrucomicrobium spinosum | reverse complement strand
AACGACTTCAACCTGAACATCTCGCGCTACATCAGCACGGCGGTGGGGGAGGAAGAAATAGACCTAAAGGCCACAAATGCGGATCTGGTGAAGATTGAGAAAGCGATCCAGTCGGCAAAGGCCAAACACAATGCCTATTTGAAAGAACTTGGGCTATGCGAGTTGCCCTAAAGTCATAGATGCTAGAGCAATGGGCAGTAGCTGGATCAAGCGAAGGAAAGAAGTCAAACAAGCGAAACTTGTCCTGTGCTGTTGCAAAATTTGGGTAGAAAAGATGGAGGTGATCTAACGGCTACAATCGCGTGAGTTCATCAACACAAAACGCTTATTTTTCCTGAAATTAGAAAGAGTTCTGATTCCTGCTTGAGGAAAGTGCTTTCGGCGGACCTAGGATTTCCGAGAGGATGAAAGCGCGGCGCAGATCGTCTCGGGAATTGAGCAGGGGTTGCAGGTTCCACGGGTCGGAGGCTTCGCTCTTCTCCTGAGCGGTAGCGGGTCGTGTCACTGGGTCTGAGACAAAATAGGCTGCCTGTGCTGCGAGGGAGTCAGGTGTAGAGACGGGGGCTGAGGCCGTGGCTGTAGCAGGTTCAGACCGAGGGGTGGCTTTCTTCTGGACGGGCTGTTTCTGGCGCTGTTCCGGCTGGGGTTTGTGCTGCTGGGGAGTGGGTGTTTGCTGGCGGGGTGGCGCTGGGAGTTCGATGCCGACAGAGCGCAGGAAATCGCGCATTTCCTGTTCGGGATCTGATTCGAGTTCAGGCTCTGGGGCGCGCTGAGGTGTGGGCTGGTGTGTGGGGGCAGACTGGTTGGGAGGGTCTCTGCGGACGGTGCGGCGGTTCAAGGCCTCGCGGGATTTTTTGCGGGCACGCTGGCTGGTGAGCCACTGGCTCAGGCCGATGATGGCGATGACCAGCAGCCCGATCAGATCTTCTGAGATACCGAACATGGCGTGCCTCGCGGTGGGGTGCGACCCCGGTTATTTCTGGCCTGGGGTCGAGGGTTTGTCGGAGCCTGCGATTGAACCACGCATCTGGGTATCGGCCTGGATGTTTTGCATGCGCATGTAATCGAGCACGCCGAGGTTGCCGTTGCGGAAGGCTTCGGCCATGGCCATGGGCACTTGGGCTTCTGCCTCGACCACTTTGGCGCGCATTTCTTGAACGCGGGCTTTCATCTCCTGCTCGGCTGCGACGGCGGCGGCGCGGCGAACCTCGGCTTTGGCTTGGGCGACCCGTTTATCGGCTTCGGCCTGTTCGGTCTGGAGTTTGGCGCCGATATTTTCGCCCACATCCACATCGGCGATGTCAATGGACAAGATTTCGAAAGCGGTGCCCGAGTCGAGTCCTTTGGCGAGCACGGTCTTGGAAATGCGGTCGGGGTTTTCCAGCACATCTTTGTAGCTCTCAGCCGAGCCGATGGCGGTAACGATACCTTCACCCACGCGGGCGATGATGGTTTCCTCAGTGGCCCCGCCGACGAAGCGGTCGAGGTTGGTTCGCACGGTGACGCGGGCGCGGGCTTTGACAGCGATACCGTCCTTGGCCACGCCGTCAATGGTGGCTTTGCCGGAGGCGGTGTTGGGGCAGTCAATGACGCGGGGGTTGACGCTGGTGGTCACGGCCTCGATCACGCTTTTGTTCGTGCCTTTGACAGCGAGGTCAATGGCGCAGGCGCGGTCGAATTCGAGGAAGATGCCAGCTTTGCGGGCGGCGATCAGGGCGATGACCACATGTGCGGGAGAGCCACCAGCGAGGAAGTGGGCTTCGAGCTGGTCGCTGGTAATCTGGATACCCGCTTTCATGGCGGTGATGCGGTTGTCCACCACCATGGCGATGGGGACGCGCCTCAGGCGCATACCAATGAGGCTCAGGATACTGACAGGGGCGCGGGCCACGAGTGCGCGGATCCAGACGCCGAAGAAGTTGATGACTAGCACGGCGATGACCAAGGCCATCACGGTGATGATGCCAAAGGTAACAACGCCGATCATATCGCTGACTTGAGCCAGTGGTGTCACAGACAGTAGTTTCATAGTATTTCCCATATTTTCTTAACGGTTCAGTTCTCGGACAACGATCGTGGTGCCCTCTACGGATACCACTTTGACGGGGCGTCCTGACTCAATGAGTTCGGACTCAGCCCGCACATCGTAGCGCTTGCCAGACAATACAGCAATACCGCCGGGGCGCAAGGGGGAGAATGATTCCCCCTCTGTTCCGATGAGATCGAGGCTTGGCAAGGGGGCGGTGGTAGCGGAGCTTTCGCCACCCAAAATCATACCCCGCGTGATGGGGAGATTTTGAAAATTTTTCAACCAGAAGAGCACGAGCAAACAGGCGCCAGCGATGACGCCGATGAGCACCCAAGTGCCTGCGGTGAAGCCGAGGTGGATATAGGCGAGGAGCACGGCGGTCAACAGAGCAATGGCACCAGCAGCACCCGCAATGATGCCGGGCAAGAAAATTTCCAACACCACGAGGGCGAACCCGGCTACGATGAGGGCGATAATCCATGCTGTCATAATTTTATCCCACCCTTTCCACGAAGATGGTGCCGAGTTCCCTACGCGTGACGCGCAGGGGCGTGCCCGAGCAGAGGTATTCGCCTGCGGTAGAGACATCCAGCAAAGAGTCACCAAAGCGGGCTTTGCCTGAGGGGCGGAGGTCAGTGGTAGCGAGGCCTGTTGGCTCGGCGGGTTGCGACGGGATGACCCCGCTATCGCCCGAGGCGTTGGTGAGCGTCATCTTGCGCAGGAACGGGGCTTCTGGCAGGTAACGGGCTAGGAGACCGATCACGATGACGGAGCCGACGAGCGAGGAGGCCAGCTTGAGCATGGGGAGGCGCAACTGCGGTAGGGTGGGCATGATGGGTTCCGCCGGGTAGCGGTCGGTCATGGTGATGAGGAAAGCCACCAAGATGAGCGCGGTGCCGAGCAAGCCGGGTATCAGGGTGCCCGGCAAGAAAAAGACCTCGACCAACACGAGCGCGAGGCCGAGGGCGAAGAGCACCAACCCCTCTTGACCCGAGAGTCCAGCAACAGAGTGCCCGAAGAAAAAGACGAGCAGGGCAGCGACGCCCGAGATGCCGGCCAGACCGAAGCCGGGGGTTTTCATTTCGACATAGATTCCCACGATGCCGATCAAGAGCAGGATGGGAGACATTTTCACAATCCAGCGAGAGATTGCCTCGAAACCAGTCTCTTCGACATGGATGACAGCCGCCGCCGAAAGCCCTGCGGATGCGAGCATGGCTTCGAGCGAATCCACCGTGCCAGCGGAGAGGAGGGGGGTGGGCGGCTTCCCGAGGGATTGCTGTGCCTCCTGTGCTGTGAGGGTCAGAATTTTACCCTTGGGCACGATTTCTTTGCCTTCAATGGTGAGGCCTTGATCTCGATCTACCATGGCATCGAACACGGCGGTGTTGTGGCCGTGGCGCTCGGCAGCCGCGCGAACGAGGCCGCGCACGCCGGAAGTCATTTTCTCCTCGATGGCTTTGGGCATTTCTTGTCCGGTGGCGAGGATGGGCGTGGCGGCACCGATCACCGAGCCGGGTGTCATGTAGATGGCGCGTGTGCCGGCTGAGATGAAGGCGCCTGCGGAGAATGCCTTGGTGTCAATGAGGGTGTAAGTCTGAGCCTGGGGTTCAAATTTCTGGATGATCTGCAAAATCTCCTCGGTGGAATCCACGCGTCCGCCGTTGGTGTTCATGTGGAGGACCAGAGCGTCGGCCTTGGCTTCCGAGGCTTCTTTCACAGCGCGGCGCACGACATAGACGAGGGCGGGCTCGATGTCGCCTTGGATGGGCACGACGAAAACTTTTTTGGGCTGGGGCGAGGCTGGAAGGGGAGCGGGGTTCGAGGGTTGAGACCATGCGACTAGCACGGAGGCCATCGAGAGTAGAGCCGCCAGTGCTGTGTGTTTCATGGTTTTAATCTTTCTTCTCTTTTTTCAGTAGGCCCTTGAACAGATCCTGCACTTGAGAATGTATGGCACCGAAACCGAAACTCGCAAGCCAACCGTTCCAATCGGCCTGGATTTTGTCGGGCAATTCGCCGCGCACTGGCAGGGAGCCCGGCAGCGTGGTGAAACCGGCTTCGGTTTTACCGAACTGCCCCAAGGTGCCCCCGGTGACGACCGTGTTGCCCATTTTGATTTGGGCTCGCTCCAGCATGTCGGTGCGTCCGGCAAACTGGACGCGCAGGTCGAGCGGGCCGGCGGGATTCACGGAGCCGGAAAGGCCGAGGTGCAGGGTGTCTCCCTCGAGTTTGAGGTTGGTGGTGTTCCAGACCCCTTTGGCGGCATGCAGGGTGCCAGTGAGATCAGTGAAGCGGGCATTGGCCAGCTCAGGTGAGACAACGGAGGCTGCGGATTTGAGGAAAGCCTGCGAGGCAGGCAAAGCTTCGAAGGAGGCGCCCGAGATGCGGATGTCGGCACTGCCATCGAGCGAGGGGTTGGTGCCGGGTGCCGACGGAGAGCTGGTGAGTGCGATTTTGGAAGTCAGGAGACCTGACAAGAGAGGGTGGAAATTGGGAGGAGCCCACCGTTTGAAGAGGGAAAGAGGGAACAGGTCGCTGGCTCCAACGATGGTGAGAGGAGAGTGGGTATCGGCAGGTAGCTCGATCTTGGCGGTAGCAACGCCGTAGCCTGACTGCAAGTGGTGCACCTCGAGGTGAGTGGAAGCGGGAGATTGCGAACAGACGGCTTCGAGGCGCACTTTGTCGCCAGAAGGAAGCGTGAGATCATCCACGCGGAGATGGAAGGCACGGTCGAGAGCAGGGCGTTTGGGGGTGAGGAGAGGCTCGGGTTCGGGAGCGGCAGGCAGGGGTGGTGGGGGAGTCTCGGAAGCTGCTTGAGCGACTTTCTCTTGTTTTTTAGCCTTGGTTTTTCCTGATTTCGACTCCTTGGCATTGGCCTGCTTTTTGGTGTCGGGCTCTGGTGTGGGTGGTGTTTTAGGCGGCGGAGGCTGGTGCTGGGCTGTGTAAGTTTTCCATGCGGACTCGAGCGGGGCAAAGGGAGTTAAATCGAGCAGGGCAGAGTCAAAAGCGATCTGGAAAACTTCGGGAGAGGCATACCAACCCGTGAGGCGAGAGGGGGTGGGCGCAGCACCTTGGCGGCGGGCGAGCAGCTCCCCTTTGGCGATCTCGATGCGGCCTGGTTCGCCGGTGGCAGAGAGCATCAGAGAGAGGTCACAGGTGGGGGCGGGCGTGGCGCCGGGTTCTTTGGCAATCCATTGAAGACCTGCGGCAGAAAGGTCGGCTGAGACAGTTTTTGTAGAGCGACCCTGCTCGAACGTGAGGGTGCCAGCCAAGGATTTCAGCGAGGTCTTCACGCCGGGCAGAGCCTCGGCCAGCAGGGGGTTTAGATTGGATTCGTTCCACTGGGCAAAGGCAGCCTGCCAGGCGAGTTCCTTGGCGGCAGGATTCCATGCGGCACTGGCACGCACCTCGCCGGGCCTTGATTCTGGTGTGGGTTTGAGAGTGAGGAGAGTGTCGGAAAGTTTGCCGCCGTTGGTTCCAAATTGGGTTTGGCCTTTGAGCGAGAGAGAGCCTTTGGACAGGGAGAGAGAGGCGAGGGAACCGGTGAGTTGGTCGCCGCTCAGGTCAAAAGAGATTGTGCGGTTGGCGGGGTCATTCCAAGAGACCGTGGCAGCGGCTTTGAGGGAACCCTTGCTGAGAGCCGCCTCTGCGGGTAGCAGGGAGAGGAACCAAGCGGCCTCGCCCGAGAGCTTCGCATCGAGCTGACCCGAGGTGTTGTCGAACGAACCGGAAAGCTGGGCATTAGCGCGGGGACCGGAGGCGTCGGTCAGGGACAGGGAGAGGGAGGGAATCGTCCACTTGGAATAGTCGGAGACGGAACCTTTGGAGGACAGAACGGATTGGCCGCCCGAGACTGTGAGACCTTGGAACTCGCCTGCGAGCCCGTCGGTTTGGGCTTGGAGATTCCAGCCTATGGTGCGCCCGCCTGATGAGGCAGTGATTTTACCGCCGCCGCCCAGCCGGCCTTTGGAGAGGGTGACGCCAGGGAGGCCGGCCCAGCCTTCTTTGAATGCCGTGAGGTCTGTGGGGTGGATTTGGAGCGTGAGTTCTGCTGATTCTGTGGTGGGAGCCGGGTCGGGAGCCCAAGAGATTTTCATTGGGTTGTTGAGAGTCATCTCGAGAAAAGGGGCTTTATTCTGGGTGATTTTCATCGCCGTTTTTTCCAGAGAGACCACCTGCTGCTTAGGGAAAAGTTCACCGCCGAAAGCGATGTTGCCGTCGAGGTCGGGAATGGGGAGGACAGCACCGATCCGGCGAAATTGGAGCGCTTTGAGCCGAGCCTCGCCTTGCAAACGGGTGGATTCTTTGCCGAGGATGAACTGGCAGGCAGCCCCGGCTGTGCCGCCATGCACGAGGAAGCCTTTTGGCTTGCACCAGAGATTCATCAGTTCAGGGGAGAGCTGATCCACGCGAGCGATGAGTTCGGCTATTTTCAGATTGAAATCCACAGGACCCGTGAGCGAGAGTCGCCCTGCGAGCTGGCCTTGGTATTCGGTGACTAGGGTGCACTCTTTCAGGCGGTAGGGATCAAGATTGAAAGTGAAGCCAAAGCGGTAGTCGTTGACGGGCACTTGTCCGACATGACCCACGCAATCAATGAGGGTGAAGCTCCCGTGGCCATCTCTGAAATGGAAGTCGGCGTCAGGCGCTACCGTGAATTTTGCAGAGAGTTTACAGTCCTCGATTTGGGTGTCAGAGGAGAAATCAGCGGACAAGCGGCAGTCGAGCGATACGGTGCTATCCTGCTCGGGGATATACTGATCTATGGTCAGTGTGCTGAGGATAGCTTTCAATTGAGCTGGTTCCGCGCTGGGTCGTTGCAAGGTGAGGTTGATGGTGCAGTTGCGGATGCTGATGGCACCGGTCTCCATCGGGATACCAGTGAAAGCAGAGCGACGCAAGCGACTGGCAGCCTTTTTAGAGGCTGGCTCATCGGCGCTATCGGGCTCTGGGGCGCGGAGGGTGAGATCGAGTTTGGTATTGAACAGTCGGATGCCGCTGAGCAGCAGCACTCCGCGTTTGAGTTCCCCGATGGTGTAGTCCACTTCGAGGCGGTCTGCGGAGAGGTCGAGGCCGTCGGATTTCCGGGTGATTTTGAGGCCGTTAATGATGAACCCTGTCTTGGGATCCCAGCGGGTGGACTCTGTGGTGATAGAGGCTCCGGAGACCCTCGCTACTTGGGGTAGCCAGACTTTATCAAATGCCCACTGCGTGAGCAGGAGAGCCACCCCGGCAGCCAGCAGTGCGCTAAAAAACACCGTGACGAAGAAACCCCGTATCATCGGCTACATCCCGATCTTGTCTTTGATACGAAATAACGAGCTGACGGATTCACCTTCGTTGATGCGCTTGATCGCTTGAGCCAGCAGTTTGGCCACGCACAACTCGGTCAGATTGAAGTCAGTCGTGGGTTGGTGCGGAGTGCTGTTGGTGGTGATCAATTCATCAATATCGGAGCCTTTGAGCCGCTCATAGGCTAGCTGGGTGAGCACCGCGTGCGATACGCCTGCGATGATCTTGCCGGCGCCGTGCGCCTTGAGCAACTTGGCCGCGCTAGTGAGGGTGCCGGCCGTCTCGGTGATGTCGTCCACCAGCAAGATGTTTTTGCCATGCACATCGCCGATGACATGGGAGGCCTCAACCTCGGTCGCAGACTTCCGGCGCTTGGCTACAATGGCCAATGGCGCGTCCAAGAGCTGGGCATAGGCCGAAGCCATCTTGGTGCCGCCCACATCAGGCGAGGCCACTATGATATTTTCTAGGTTCAGAGAAGAGAGATACTCGTAGAAAACTGGTGCGGCGTAGAGATGATCTACAGGGATGTCAAAGAAGCCCTGAATCTGCTGTGCGTGCAGATCCATGGTGAGCACGCGGTCGGCACCGGCTGCTGTGAGCAGGTTGGCCACGAGTTTGGCGGTGATGGGAACCCGGGGCTGGTCTTTGCGATCCTGCCGGGCGTAGCCGTAGAAGGGGATGACAGCGGTGATACGTTTGGCACTGGCACGCTTGGCGGCGTCTATGATGATCAGTAGCTCCATCAGGTTATGGTTGGTGGGTGGGCAGGTAGGTTGCACGATGAAGACATCGCGCCCGCGCACATTCTGCTCGATCTTCACGCAGGTTTCTCCGTCGGGGAAAGACTTGACGGTGCATTCGCCGAGGGGGGTGTCGAGATGGTTGCAGATGCGCTGGGCAAGCTGCGTGTGGGCGTTGCCACTGAGAACAACGAGTCGGTTTTCCATGGGATTGATCATTTCTTTTTACTCAAATCTTCTACCCGGAAGGGTTTCATCCACCGGGGCATGTCGCTCATGTAATAGTAGCCATTGAGCGGTGGCAAGAAAGTAGCGTGCTGAAAGGGGAAAATAGGCGGAATAGCTCTCTGTGTCACCAGCGTTTCCCACCCGCGGTAACGCCCAGTCTGGATTTCTGTAGAAAATTTTGCGTCCCGGCTGGCCGGAGTGAAAAGCAGGGACTGGATGCGGTCGGGCATCACAAAATCGTTGATCTCGAAAAAGGTCGGTATGTCTATGGGCAACAGTAAAGAAGTGCGACCCCCATACCACGCCGTAGCGGCGGGCAAGTCCGTGGCGATGATCCTTTCCTCATCCATCCAGTGTCCACTCAGGAATAGCATGGTCGGATAGTAGGGCGGGAACTTGACTGGCCACTCCCGAGGGGGCATCCAAGTCAGCAGCATGGGGATGATGTGGAGGAGCACCGCGCCCGTGACGACGAGGTTCTTGAGAATATCCCACTGGAAATTCAGGCGATCCACCAGCAGCCAGAGCATCACAGCCCCATAGAGGCAGAAGAGTGGGCACCAGACGATCAGGGTATTGCCCTCGCGCACGGGATCGAGTTCCTTCAGGGTGGGATCCATCTCGGGGAGCAATCCAAAACAGGAGCCCAAGAGCACCAGCAGAGTTCCTCCGGCCACCCACCATTTCAGGGGATCCACTATCTCTTTTTTGAATACATGGAACCAGCTACCTACAAAGAATGATACGGCCAAGGCACTCCCAGCTAGGGCAGACCAATGGTCGCTAAAATAGCGCAGGTGGAGCATCCATTTCTTGAGCAGCGGACGCAGGGTTAGCGGAAAAAAATCCGGACGGAGCTGCGAGAAAAGCGAGTCGCCGGGAAAAGGTCCCGTGGTCATGCCCGGATAAAACCCAGCGAGCCCGAGCGGATTTCCCGTGAGCATTACATTGCGCAGGCACCAAGGCGCGGCCACGGCGATTGCAGCACCGAGGAAAACCCCCGCGCACACCCAGCGCGGGCGCAGCATGGCGAAGGCCAGAGCTGTCGTCGCTGGCCAGAGCCAGAACCAAGTGTAGCTCGTCAGCGCCATGAGCCCTTGCAGCACACCTGCCAGAGCGATCCACAGGAGCATCCTCCCTGTTCCATGCCCGAGGGTCTGCCCCCTCGAAGCTAGCACCAAGCACCAAGCTGAGGCCGTCAGCAGGAGGGTGATCAGCGGTGAGGAGAGTCCAGAGATGGCCGTGCGCCATACCAGATCAGTGGTCCAGAAGAGCACGGTCGCGAGGAAGGCTACGCGAGAGTCAAAAAGCTCCTTGGCAATCAGCCAGACCAAGAGTGCGGAACCTAAAGTGCAGAGGATGCCCAGCCCGGCCATGGCTTTTTCAGGCCCAAACGCTTCGGAACTCTGAAAGTTGCCCAGGGTGAAAGAGTAGTCTTGGAAAGTGATCGCAAACAAGCCAGCGAGCAAGTGTGGATAGACTGGTGGGTTGAGCGTGTCGGGAAAGCGGAAGGGGTCTATCGGGTGTATGATGACCTTGGTCTGTTTCTCATCCCTCTGTTCCCATCGCTGGAGTTGCCAGATGGCCAAGGGGCGGATCACATCGGTGGTGTAGCCTTGGCCCGAGGCGATGTTGCGGGCGATCTGTGCGGCGTCCATGGACTCTACATGGCCTAACCCGCGGAATTGTGATGCCATATAAACCAGCACCAGCAGCACCGCAGCCCCGGCAAGGCTCGCACGGAAAAGCCACGAGCGGCCTGTGCCTATTTCGATAGAGTGGATGAAATCTTGGAGGTTCATGTATCGGTTCCTTTTGCGAATTTTTCGAGCTGGTAATCGTGCAGTTTGCGGTGGAGGGTGCGGCGACTGATGCCCAGCTCCTTCGCTGCATAGGTGCGGTTGCCATCGGTTTTGATCAGGGCCCGTATCACCAGTTGCTTTTCGTTTTCCGAGCAATCCAGAGGACGGGCTGACGGCTGGCCTGATCCCAGAGACATACCGCCCGAGACCACAGAGGGAGGTAACTCGCGCAACCCCGCTTCATCACCCTTGGCCAGCACCACGGCTCGCTCGACAGCCGCCCGCAGTTCGCGGACATTGCCCGGCCAGTGGTAGTGCAGGATTTTATCCATCGCCTCGTCGGTGAAGCCACGGACATGCTTCCCGTTATCACGGTTCATCTCGTCGAGGAAAGAGCGCACCAGCAGGGGGATGTCCTCCGCCCTCTCGCGGAGTGCCGGTAACTGCAGAGTCACCACATTGAGCCGGAAATAGAGGTCGTCCCGGAATTTACCTTCGGCCACCAGTTTCTGGAGATCTTTGTTGGTTGCCGCCACGAGGCGCACATCCACCTGCAAAGTTTTAGTGCTGCCCACCCGTTCAAAAGAGCGCTCGCCTAGAACCCGCAGAATTTTGACTTGGGTAGATGGGTCAATCTCCCCGATTTCATCGAGGAAAATCGTGCCGCCGTCCGCAGCCTCAAATCTTCCGATGCGGCGTTCGAAGGCACCGGTGAAAGAGCCTTTCTCGTGACCGAACAACTCGCTTTCGAGCAGTTGAGGGGAGAGCGCAGCACAGTGAACCGTCACGATCGGAGCCTCAGCCCGTTGGCTCAGGCGATGGATGGCTTTTGCGATGAGTTCCTTGCCCGTGCCGCTCTCGCCTTGGATGAGCACGGTGGCGCGCGACGGTGCCACCTGGTGTATCGTATCGAAAATGTCAGCCATCTTGGTCGAGGTTCCGATGATGTTCTCCAAGCCAAACTGTTTGTTGATCGTCTGCTTGAGCTGGCGATTCTCTTTTTCCAAGTGGCGCGTGTGCAGGTGGCGCGCCAGAAGCAAATCCACCTCATCCAAGTTCAGCGGTTTGGTCAGGTAATCAGCCGCCCCCTGTTTCATAGCCTGCACAGCCGTCTCTACACTGCCGTAGGCTGTCATGAGCACACAGACGGGTTGATGGGGGAGCGAGCGGGTGCGGGCGATGAGTTGCAACCCATTTTCTCCCGCCATTTTGAGATCGGTCAAGACGAGGTCAATGGATTCGCTTTCCAGCACATTCATCGCCTGGGACGCATCGGCAGCGACATAGACTTCATACTTGTCTTCGAGGGCGGAGCGCAATCCCTCTCGTGCATGTTTTTCGTCGTCAACAACCAGGATACTTGGTTTCACAGAAGGTATATCTGGCAGGCCATAGCTAATTTTCGAGCATTTTTATACGGGCACCAGGCAAGGGGAGCCACAGCGTGACTCGGGTTCCCTTATCGGGCTGGCTCTGGATGTTAAGTTCACCGCCGTGTTCTCGCACGATTCGGCGGCTGATGAGCAGACCCAGTCCCGTGCCATCTTTTTTTGTTGTGTAGTAAGGTTCGAACAGGCGGGAAACCTCCTCGGGAGTCATGCCGGCACCCGTGTCTCCGAATACCACGAGCACGCCACCCTCTTTCGAGGTGGTGCCCACTTGCAGTTTCCCCCCCGAACGCATCGCCTGCATCGAGTTGCGAATCAGGTTGTAAAACACCTGTTTGATCTGGTCAGGATCCAGCATCACGGCGGGCAAAGTCTCGTCCAGCCGCACCTCCAGTTTCAAATCCCGGTCCTCGATCTCGCCGTGCAAAAACGCCAGAGACTCCCGGAGCACTTCATTGACTGGCAACAGCCGCATGTGGGGTTCCGAGGGCCGGATCGAGCGCAAGAATTGTTTGATAATGCCGTCGAGCCGCGTCAATTCCGAGCGCGAAATGTCCAGTGCCTTGCGGAATTTGTCCGTCTTCTCACTGGGCAACTTTGCCAACTCCCGTTCCATGAGCTGAATCTGGATGGTGAAAGAGTTCAGCGGATTACCCAGCTCATGAGCCACGCTGGCGGCTATCTGGGACAGCGCCCCGATGCGCTCGGTCTCCGCCGCCTCCCGGGCAGCCGTCACCTGCTCGGTGATGTCTTGCAGGATCAGCGCCAGCGCGCAAGTGTCGCTCGTTTCGATACCCAGAGGTATCGTATTCACATTCAGGCACCGCTTTTCCGGATAGCTGATCTCAAGGTTGAACGCCATGGCATCCCCGCGCTGGGAAGCTTTCGTGAGATCAAAATTTTTGACATACTTACCCAAACGACTGCCGAGCGCCCCCGACTCTCCCAGACCCAACATGCGGGCGGCAGCGGGATTGTAGTATTGGATCAGGTCGCCCCGGTCTGTGACGATGATCCCCTCATGGATGGAATTAAAAATCGTCTCGAGGAAACCTTGCTCACGCGCCAACCGTTGCAGGTAGTTCTGCACCTCGTCTGCACCCAGTTGGCCGAAACGCTCCAGTATTTTATGAAAGACGCTGATCTTCACGATACACCATTCTTGCCTCGGCTAGTGCATATTACAACACAAACACTCTTCATCTACAACGAGAGGAAACTCAGTAGTAGAGGATACCTGTTGCCGCATGTGTTGCCTCAAAAGTAAATGACACCGATTCAAACTGAGTGGAAAAGTAGAAACGGCATCCGTAACAGAAAGCGGCGGCGTCTCGCCGCCGATAGCACTGTGGCTAGGCTATCTCTTTGCGGAAATCTTTGACAGGATGAACAGGATTTTCATGAGGGGGG
>DYRQ01000077.1 GCA_020718645.1 Verrucomicrobium spinosum | reverse complement strand
TGCATTAGAAACTGAAGAACGCAGCCCTTCCTAATGCAAAATCTGGGTTAAAAAAGAGTCAAAAAGCCTAACACATCGCAATGAAAAGCGGTTTTCTATTTGAATACCAAAAACATTTTTGCAACATTCAACTCATGAAAGGGAGTCCGCACTGTCGCGTAGCCAAACCCAGTTTGGCTGAATAACACTTAGGTCGAATAAAAATATCGCTTCATCCCAACTTTATTTCTAGTCTACACCATATGCCAATCAGTGCCTTACCCCCCTCCATCCGAGACCATTTCGAGATTCATGAGTGGCGACACGCCTCTGCGATATTGAAGACCGATTTTCCACAGGAATGGCATGATCTCTGCGATGTCTTGCCTCGGTTTCGACTATGCAAAAGTTACATTGTGAAGGGCGGAGGAAATAAATCAGAAATTTCCAAGTGGTTTGATCTGAACTTGAATAGGACAAAAGGATGGATCGAGAAGGAGTTTGACACCTCGGTTGTGGTAGATGGCATTTCCGTCAACAGCCCAACCCATTCTGTTGACTGTTTTAAAAACCGTGTAGCTCTCGAGATCGAATGGAACAACAAGGATCCATTCTTTGATCGAGACCTAAACAACTTCCGTTTATTGTTTGAGCTGCGCGTGATCTCTGTCGGCATCATAGTTACGCGATCTGACGCACTGCAGGCGATCTTTGATTCACTCGGGAGAGGCTCATCATACGGACAATCTACGACACACATGAGCAAACTGCTTCCAAAGATTGAAGGCGGAGGTGCTGGAGGGTGCCCTGTGCTGGTTTTTGGAATTAAGGATACACTTTATGACCAAGATTGTTAACTTCACTGAGCCTACACCCGCGGATGACTTGCTGGCTAAAGCCACGCAGAGATATTCTACTATACTTGCGGATCCTCCTTGGCAGTTCCAAAATCGCACAGGAAAAATGGCACCGGAGCACAAGCGTCTGCTTCGCTACCCAACGATGGAATTGAAAGAGATTATGGAGCTACCTGTGCCGCGCTTAGCCGCAGCAAAGTCCCATCTTTATCTATGGGTTCCAAACGCTTTGTTACAAGAAGGGTTGCGGGTTATGGAAGCGTGGGGATTCACCTACAAGTGCAACCTTGTATGGTATAAAGTTCGTAAGGATGGAGGCCCCGACGGTAGGGGTGTTGGGTTCTACTTTCGTAATGTTACGGAGCTGATTCTCTTCGGTGTGAGGGGCAGCATGAGAACACTTCAGCCAGGACGCCGACAGGTGAATATTTTGTCCACGCAGAAGAGAGAGCACAGTCGAAAGCCTGATGAGATATTCGATATTATCGAGGATTGTTCACCAGGACCATACCTTGAGCTCTTCGCTCGTTTTCGTCGTGAAGGTTGGTATCAGTGGGGAAATGAAGATGTTGAAGAGAACTCATTTCATGGGGTTGCCAAGAGGAACGGACACACGGATCCTCAAATGAGATTACTTGAAAGCCCGGCGCAGTATCGAGGGGCAAAAAATGGCTAACAAATCGCTGCCGCCCACCACTTCGCTCGCTTCTTTGGCGCAAGCGCAGATCCTCCAACCATTCTGCTCCAAGGATAGTCTAGCAGGCTTTGCCCCACGAGCGGGTTGATTGATCCAGAAAAAGGGCAGGGAAGTGTTCAAGAAAAGTCTGCCAAGCAAATTTATAATGGCTCAAACAGTCAAATACCTTAGCCTGCCCCCAATTCCTGCGATCAATTATAAAAAAATCCGCTTGCGGCGGCGGGGTGTCGCCCTCATTCATGCGTGGCATGCCTACTGTCCGTGTTGAACTTGGTGCCCGTTCTTACCCGATCCATATCGGGCAGGACTTGCTCTGCCGTGCCGGGCTCGAGGTGGCGGGGTTGGGGGCTTCCAAGGCGATGTTGCTGTCGTCCCCGGCGATTTTTTCTCTCTATGGCGAGGCGGTGCTCCGCTCGGTGCGCGAGGCGGGTGTCGCCTGTGTCGTGCATCTGTTGGCAGACGGGGAGGAGGCGAAGCAGTGGGGGGGTCTAGGACAAGCGTTGTCTGCCATGGCGGCTGCGGGTTTGGATCGCAGTTCGGTGGTGGTGGCGCTCGGTGGCGGTGCCATCGGGGATGCTGCCGGGTGTGCGGCTGGGCTCTATATGCGGGGGATCCGCTGCGTGCAGATACCGACGACGCTGCTTTCGATGGTGGATAGTTCGGTGGGGGGTAAGACGGGGGTGAATTTGCCGGAGGGGAAAAATTTGGTGGGGGTGTTTCAACAGCCGTCGGTGGTGCTGGCGGATACTGGGGTGCTGGAGTCTTTGCCGCTGCGCGAGATGCGTGCTGGCTCGGCGGAGGTGATCAAATACGGGGTGATCCGCGATGCCGTGCTATTTGCAGAACTGGAAAAGGGGTGGCCCGGTGACTGGACGCCGCATATCGTGCGTTCGGTGGAGATCAAGGCGCGGGTGGTGGAGGCGGATGAACATGAGAAGCTGGACATCCGGGCACTTTTAAATTTTGGCCATACAGTGGGACATGCTGTGGAAGCGGCTGCGGGTTTTGGGAGGCTGTTGCACGGGGAGGCTGTGGGGGTGGGCATGGCTGCTGCGGCGTGGTTGAGCGTGCGGAGGGCTGGTCTGGCTGGTGCAGAGGCGGCGCGTATTTTGTCTGTGGTGGAGCAGTATGGTTTGCCGTCCACAGCGCCGGGGCTGGATCGCGGGGAGGTGTTGGAGCACTTGTTCCGGGATAAAAAATTTACCAAGGGTCAGATACGATTTGTGTTGGCTCGTGCGGTGGGTGAAGCCTTGGTGTCTGGGGAGGTGACACGGTCTGATATTGAAGAGGCTGTGGATTTGGCGCTGCTCGCACAGCCTGCTTGGCGCGGGGCGGTAGGGGCATGACTGCCTCGGACGCTTACATTGTTTTGAACATGGTGCCGGGCATGGGTCCGGTGCGGTGCCGTCGGTTGTGTGATTTTTTCGGGTCACCCGAGGCGATATTGGCTGCATCGGCGAGTCAGTTGCAGAGGGTGGATGGGGTGGGACCCGAGTTGTCGGCTTCGATTGTCCAATCGCGTGACCGGTTTTCAGCAGAGGAAGAGCGAGCCAAGGCTCAGGCTTGCGGCGCAGGGATTACGACGCAGGCGGAAGAGAGTTATCCTGTGGCTTTGAGGGAAATACACGATCCGCCGCTGGTGCTGTATCACAAGGGCGATCTGGTCGAGCGCGACCGGCATGCCATCGCGATTGTTGGATCGCGGCAGACCTCGCATTACGGGAGAGAAATGGCGCGGAGACTGGGCTACCAGCTCGCGTATGCCGGGTGGACGGTGGTGAGTGGGTTGGCGCGGGGAATAGACACTTTTGCACACGAGGGCGCACTGGCCGCGAAGGGACGCACGCTGGCGGTGCTCGGTTGTGGGATAGATGGGGTTTACCCGCCAGAGAATGAGGCTTTGGCAGATAAAATCACGACCTCGGGCGCGGTGTTGTGCGAGTTTCCGGTGGGGACAAAGCCGGATCGGCAGACCTTCCCGATCCGCAACCGTGTAGTGGCCGGGCTCTGTTCTGGGCTGGTGGTCGTGGAGGCTGGGAAAGCAAGCGGGGCACTGATCACGGCGCGGATGGCGCTGGATCAAGGGAGACAAATTTTTGCAGTGCCTGGACGAGCCGATACCCCCCACGCCAAGGGGTGTCACGAGCTGATCAAAGAGGGGGCCAAGCTGGTGGAAGACGCGGCGGATGTCGTGGGGGAACTGAGCCATTTGTTCCCGATGGCGCGGGCGATTCCGGCCCCGCAACCGGCGGGTTTGCCTGACGATTGCACGGAGGAAGAGAAGATAATTTTGCAGGCGCTCGGAGATGAGGAACGGCACTTGGACGAAGTCTGCCGGATTTCGGGTTTGCCCATTGGCGTTGTCTCTCCTACATTGCTGCGCCTTGAGTTAAAAAAACGCATACAACCATTGCCCGGAAGATTTTTTGTAAGGTTAAACCCATGAAAACACTAGTCATCGCAGAGAAACCCAGCGTCGCCGCTGACATTGCCAAGGCGCTCGGAAGAATACCCAAAAAGGGAGACCACTACGAGGACGAGCAGTGGGTCATCTCCTCCGCTATCGGACACTTGGTCTGCCTGTGTGAGCCAGAGGATATTGATAAGAAAAAATATCGTTTTTGGACTCTGGAAGCGCTGCCGATCGTGCCCGAGTCGTTTTCCCTGAAAGTCATCGAAGACACCAAAGACCGATTCGACCAACTCAAGAAATTAATTGCCCGCAAGGATGTCGGCACGCTGATCAACGCGTGTGACGCCGGGCGAGAGGGCGAGCTGATTTTCCGCTATATCAGCGATTTGTCGGGCAATAATAAGCCGGTGAAACGCCTGTGGCTTTCCTCGATGACACCTACAGCTATCCGGTCCGGATTCGATAAGCTGCGCGAGGCGAAGGAGCTTGACCTGCTGGGCGATGCCGCCATGTGCCGCAGCGAATCCGATTGGCTGATCGGCATGAACGGAACTCGTGCCATCACCAAACGCCTCTACGGTGCGCAGAAAGGGTCTTCTGCCCGCAAAGTGGCGCCCGTGGGCCGCGTGCAGACGCCGACTCTGGCGATGATGGTGGAACGCGAGAAAGCCATCAAAGCTTTCCTATCCCAAGACTATTGGGAAGTGGTGGGTAAATTCGATGTCGAACAGGGGAGTTACGAAGGTAAGTGGTTCGACGAATCTTTTAAAAAAGTAGCGGCTGAAGGCAAAGAGGATGCGTCGTCGCACCTGAAGGCGGATCGTCTGTGGAGCGAAGACAAGGCCGAAGCCATCCGAGCCAAGTGCCTCGGCAAAATCGGCACGGTCGAGGAGGTCAAAAAGCCGAGCTCCCAATCGTCGCCGTTGCTGCTGGATTTGACCTCGCTCCAGCGCGAGGCCAACAAGCGCTTTGGGTTCCCGGCCAGCCGCACGCTGCAATTTGCGCAGTCGCTCTACGAGCGGCACAAGATGATCACCTATCCCCGCACAGATTCCAAATGTTTGCCCGAGGATTATGTGCCTACGGTGAGGGAGGTGCTGGGCAGGTTCCCCGCCGGATACCAGCTCGCCCCGCACGCGGCCAAGGTTCTTTCCCAAGGGTGGGTGAAGCCGAACAAACGGGTGTTCAACAACGCCAAGGTGTCGGACCACTTTGCCATCATACCCACGGGCGAGTTCAGTTCTGCCATCTCGCCTGAGGAGGAGAAAATTTTCCAGCTCATCTGCCGGCACTTTGTCGCCGTCTTTTTCCCACCTGCGGTGTTCGAGTTGACGACTCGCATCACGAGGGTGGAGAAAGAAGCCTTCAAGACCGAGGGCAAAATCCTGCGCGATCCCGGTTGGCTCGCCGTTTATGGGCGCGAGGAGCAGGGCGAAGATTTGCAGGTGCCGCCCGTGCGTGAAGGTGAGAAGGCCGAGACATCCGAAGTGGTGGTCTCTGCCTTGCAAACGCGCCCGCCTGCCCGTTTCAACGAAGCGACCCTGCTCTCCGCGATGGAAGGAGCGGGCAAGCTCGTCGAGGACGAAGAACTGCAAGACGCCATGAAAGAACGCGGCCTCGGCACCCCTGCCACGCGCGCGGCGATCATTGATAAGCTGATCAAAGACGGTTACATCATCCGCGAAGGCCGTGATCTCTCCGCGACTGCCAAAGGGATCTATCTCATCGAGTGGTTGCAGAAGATGAAAATCGAGGAGATCACTTCCCCAGCCCTCACCGGAGGATGGGAACACAAGCTCAACCAGATGGAGGATGGCCAGTTTACGCGAGCCGCTTTCATGCGCGAGATTGTGC
This sequence comes from Verrucomicrobium spinosum, assembly GCA_020718645.1. Lineage (GTDB taxonomy): Bacteria > Verrucomicrobiota > Verrucomicrobiia > JADLBR01 > JAIBCM01 > DYRQ01. Next base: position 7,174 of record DYRQ01000077.1, on the reverse strand, counting down.
GCCTCACGACAGACATGGTGACCAAGGTCAAAGGCTTTGAAGAAATCGCCGAGGAGGCCGAACCTTTGGAAGGCGTGTTCTCCCCCGATGGCAAGCCCATGGTGGAGACGATGAAAACCTACCAGACGGCCGATGGCACATTCAAAGTCTGGAAGATCATCGCAGGCCGCAAAATCGAGCGTGACGAAGTGCGTGATTTGTTGGCGAAAAAAATGATCGGCCCTCTCCCAGGCTTCATCAGTGCGCGCACTCGCAAAACCTTCAACGCATCCCTGCGCCTCGACGAGGCCGGCGAAGTGAAGCTGGTGTTCGACAACGCTGCCGTGGGAGCCGACGGGAAGAAGCTCGACCTCGCCACCCTCGAACCGCTCGCAGCCTGTCCCATGTGCGGGTCGAACATTTACGAGACGGCACTCGGCTACATCTGCGAGAAGACCACGCTTGAGACCCCCACTTGCAAATTCAAAGTATCCAAAAAAATCTGCGGTCGAGAGATGACTTCCGCGGAGGTCAGAAAACTGATTTCCGAGGGCAAGACCAACCTGCTGGAAAAATTCTGGTCGCCGCGCACTCGCAGACCGTTCTCGGCCTTCTTGAAATTGGACACAGTCAAGGGCTGGACCTTCGACTTCCCCCCTCGGGCTCCCAAGGTGCCCAAAGGCGGTGGCGAGGGCGACAGTGCAGCTCCCAAGAAAACGACCACCCGTGCAGGCACGAAAAAAACTGCGACAAAAACTTCCGCCAAGAAGAAAGAGGACTGAGCCTTCCTCCCCCTGCACAGCACGGAAAATGATCCATGTTCTGGCCGAGTTCTTGCGTCAGGCGGGGGCACTCTCCCATGAGCGAAGCTGAGCCAACAGTGCCGCCCGCCCCAGCCCCACCACCGGATCCGAGGGTGGAAGAGTTTTTGCTGCACCTCGGTGGAGTGAAAGGGCGAGCAGCTCTGACACTCCGGGCTTACCGGGATATCTTGGTGGCAGCCGCACTGTTTTTCAAAAACAAGCCTTGGGACCGGCTCGCGCCAGCCGACATCAAGAGCTATCTCTACGACATGACGCGCAGGGGCTACGCGCGGGTGCATATCCGGCAGCATTTTTCTGCCCTGCGCTCCTTTTACCGTTATTTGCGCAGAGAAGAGGTGGTGGATAAGAGTCCGGTCGAGGGTATTCAACTTCCCAAACTCGACAAACGATTGCCTGTATTTTTGACCGAGGATCAGATGGCGTCGTTGCTAGAGGCGCCGCTCAAAATGCCCCGGCCACCGCAGGCGCCCGAGTGGACGCGTGCGCGCGATCAGACCTTGCTCGAAGTGACTTACACGGCCGGATTGCGCGTGAGTGAGTTGGTGGGGTTGAATGTGGAGGATATAGATTTTCGCGCTGAAATGATGCGGGTCAAAGGCAAAGGCTCCAAAACCCGGCTCTGCCCGCTGGGCGCACCAGCGATTGAGGCGATGCAACGCTATTTCGTTGCCGTGAATCATCCGCGCAGGGGAGCGGTGTTCCTCAACAAAACCCGCAAGGCGCGTCTAACGGTGGTTGCCGTGCAGCAACAGATGAAAAAATATCTGCTGTTCTGTGGGTTGGATGCGAAATTTACCCCTCACAAGATCCGGCATAGCTTTGCGACACACCTGCTCAACAACGGTGCCGACCTGCGCAGCGTCCAAGAAATGCTTGGGCACGCCTCGCTTTCGACCACGCAGATTTACACCCACATTTCCCTCGAACACCTCCAGAAAAGCTACAGGAATGCGCACCCGCGGGCGACCCGGGAGTAGAGGGCGCGGGCGCGGTTTGTCGAAATGAGTGCTAAAGTTTTTGGAAATTGGCACGATACAAGCTATTACAGATCGCGATTTGTCGTGGAAGGTGTGAGGCTAATGTGCCAAAACCACGACAGGAGAAGAATATACAAAAAAGAAGGCTTGCCAGCTTCGAGAAAACCCCTAGAGCGGGATACTAAGGAGATGGAGCTTCGGCTCTATGTAGAGATTGAAAACTAACAAGTTGAAATTGTTGGGCGTTGTCGCCACGGCCATGTTGTGCATGGTCGCGTTCCCAGTTGGCGCAGCCGACAAAGACAAAAAATCGGACGGCAAGAAGAAGGAGAAGGCTGAGCAAAAAGCTCCGACCAAGATCCAGCTCACTGCCGACGGCGATAACTATCTCCAAGACGGCTTGGCCTATGCCGAGAAAAATGTCGAACTCCTCTACGGCACCACCAGCATCTACTGCGACCGCATGCAGTTTGATACCAACACAGGTTGGGTTCTGGCCGAAGGTAATGTCCGTATCTATACCGCCGCGAAAGCCGCCACTCCCGCGGGTTCACAGCAGTTCACCACCGACACGACCATGTATGCCGGTCCAAAAATTCACTACAATGTGAAGACCAGCGAGATGGACATGGAAAATATCGGCATGGCCAACTACCCAGCTTTCTTCCGCTCGGGCACTGTCAAAAGCTCGGGCGAAGCCGGTAAACTCAAATACACCGCTGGCAACAATGTTTTCACTACGGAAAATTTGCAGGATCCCGGTTTCAAGATCAAAGCCCGTGTGATCGAGTATGACTCAGAAGATCATCGCTATGTCATGCGCGATGTGACCTTCGTGGCTGGAACAGTGCCATTTTTCTGGATTCCAACCATGGTTTACAATCCCGGCGGACCGGATACCCCCATCCAGTTCACCCCAGGCTACAGCTCCGAGTGGGGCGCGTTCCTGCTCATGGCTTACGGCTTCGAGCTTAATAAAAAAGTCCACATGAAAGTGCATCTCGACCTGCGCAGTGCGCGTGGCGTTGCTGGTGGCGCTGACCTGCGCTGGATCTACGGCAAACGCAAAGTCCCCGGCAGCCCTGAAGGCGAATACGGTCAAGGCGTCGCCAAAGCCTATGTAGCCCAAGACACCGACACCTCCAAAGGCAGCAGCGAGGGTGAAGAGGATACCACCCGTTACCGGTTCGAAGTCAAACAGCGTGCGTTCCTCAACTCGCAGAAAGACATCTACGCCAACCTCGACTTCAACAAACTCAGCGACCGCTCCTTCGAACGCGATTTCTTCGAGGATGATTACCGCAAAGAGAAACAGCCCGACAATTTCTTCGAGTTAGTCAAATACAACGAGAACTTTACCCTGAGTCTTCTCGCACGCCAGCAGATCAACGACTTTTTCGAAACTGTAGAACGCGAGCCCGAGCTGACGCTCGACATGAAACGCCAGCGCGTTTTCCCCACAGCAGCTCTCGAATACCAAGGCCAAACCTCGTTCGTGAATCTCGAGCGCCGCTTTGACGATGACCGGTGGACCGAGGAGCCCAAGTATGCTCGCCTCTCCAAGAGCGAACTGGCCCGCTGGGACCAAAATGGAACCCGGTTGGAGTTTGACGACTTCTCCCGCGGTGAACTCTTTCGCAACGATCCCTCCCGCTACGGACGCGATTACGCCGCCTCGCGCTTCGACACTTTCCACGAGCTTTCCTTGCCCAAGCAATACTTCGGCTGGCTCAATGTCACACCGCGTGCCGGCTGGCGCGGCACCTACTACAGCGATTCGTGGGGCGACGAGGATTACATGTCCGGCACATACCCGCGCACCGACGGCCTCGGCAGCGGCGGCGAGATCTTCCGCTCGGTCTTCAACACCGGTGTTGAGTTCTCCTTCAAAATGCATCGTGTCTATGACAAGCACGACGAGAAGTGGGGCATTGACGGCATTCGCCATGTCATCGAGCCATTCGTCAATCTCTCCTACATCCCCAACCCCACCGAGAGCCCGACTAGCATCATGCAATTCGATGGCCGTCTGCGCAATTCCACCCGCTTGCAGCCGCTCACCTTCCCGCAATACAACTCCATTGATTCGATTGATAACCAAGCCATCGCCCGCGTCGGTTTCCGCCAGAAATGGCAGACCAAACGCGACGGTTCCAACTGGGATCTCCTCGAGTGGGCCACCTACATGGATGTGGATGCCGAGACGCAATACTACGGCAATAACTCCACCTCCAACCTCTACAACGAAGTCGAGTTTAACCCTGTCCGCTGGATGAGCCTCCGCAGCTACGCCTCGACGGACCTGCACGGCGGTGGTTTCAGCGAATACAATAACAGCATTGACTGGCAGGTGGCCAAACACCTCAATATCGAGGTGGGCAACCGCTACATCAACAGTGCCGATGGCATCTACGAAAATAGCAACCAATTCTACCTCGGCTCCCTCTGGCGCATCAATCACAACTGGTCTTTCGGCACCCGGCATGTGTATGAGGCAGAAGACTCGGCGCTCGAGTCCCAGCGCTACACGCTCTACCGCGACTTCACCTCATGGCGCATGGCTATGTCTGGCGAGATCCGCGATAATAAGAGCAAGAGCGATGAGTATATCGTCTTCGTGAGCTTCACACTCAAAGCCGCCCCGCAAGTCGCTGTCCCCATCGGCTTCCGCCCCGGTGATTCCTCCCCTATCGGTTTCGGTGACTGAAGCGTCCTTCGGAGCCGCGCGTCCTATCTAACCCAACAACAGACAACAAAACCATACACCTATGAAATTAAGCATCGTCGGATCCGGCTATGTCGGATTGGTCACAGGCACATGCTTCGCCGAAGTCGGCCACGAAGTCATTTGCATTGATAACAATAAAGAAAAAGTCAAACAACTCCAGGCGGGCAAGATTCCCATCTATGAACCAGGCCTCGAAGACTTGATCAAATCCAATGTCGCCGCTGGCCGCCTCCGTTTCACCGATTCTATCAAAGAGGGTGTCGAAAATTCTGAAGTTGTTTTCATCGCCGTGCCCACCCCCCCGCAGCCCGATGGCAGCGTGGACCTGACCTACATCGAGCAGGTGGCGCGCGAGATTGCCGCTGTCCTCCCCGCCTACAGGATCATCGTGGACAAGAGCACCGTCCCCGTCAAAACCGGCGAAAAAGTCGCTGACACCATCGCCCGCTACTCCAAGAGCGGCGCCGAGTTTGATGTCGTCAGCAACCCCGAGTTCCTGCGCGAAGGTTGCGCTGTGGACGATCTCATGCACCCTGACCGCGTGGTCGTAGGCGTCGCCTCCGAGCGTCCTGTCGCCACGATGAAGAAGATCTACGAGCCCTTCAAGGCTCCGATCTACATCACCGACATCAACAGCGCCGAGTTGATCAAACACGCCGCCAACTCGTTCCTCGCTCTCAAGATTTCCTACATCAACCATGTGGCCGCCATCTGCGAAGCCTCCGGCGCCAATGTGGACGAAGTCGCCGACGGCATGGGCGCTGACAAGCGCATTGGTCGCGCCTTCCTCAATGCGGGTCTCGGCTACGGCGGAAGCTGCTTCCCCAAAGACATCAAAGCCTTCATCCACATTTCTCAAGAACTGGGAGTCCCTTTCACCCTCCTCAAAGAGGTCGAAGAAATCAATGCCGACCAGCTCGACCGTTTCTTGAAAAAAATTCGCAGTGCCCTCTGGGTTCTCAAAGACAAGACCGTTGGCGTTCTCGGACTCGCCTTCAAGGGTGACACAGACGATGTTCGCTCCAGCGTCGCCATCAGCCTCTGCCAAAAACTGCAGGCCGAAGGCGCCAAAATCCGTGTCTATGACCCGCAAGGTATGGAAAAAGCCAAAGGCGATCTGCCTGGTGCCATCTTCTGCCAGAGCGGCGAGGAAGTCTTCGAAGGTGCCGAGGCCGTCGTGGTGGCCACAGAGTGGAAACAATTCCGCTCTCTGCCTTGGAAAGAACTTAAATCCAAAATGATGACCCCCTTCGTCTTCGACGGTCGCAACCTGCTCGACAGCGAAGCCATCCGAGGCTTCGGCTACCGCTATGTCGGCGTTGGTCGTCCCCAAAAAGAGATCAAACAATAACTGCCCCACAGCAGTGACCATTCAGGCGGGTTCTTCAGGAGCCCGCCTTTTTTTGGCTCATCCCTAGTTGCCGAAGACCAAGATTTCGACACTGTTAGATTTCTCCCAAAAAAAGTAGCACAGGATTCCAGCCTGTGTTCATCAACTACAATCTTCCTCTGGGATCCAAGGTCATCCACGCTCGCCCGTGGCTTGACTCCTGCCAGCACAGCGATGCGGAGTTAGCGCGAGGCCTGACGCGGGTAAGTGTTCGGTGGATCGCGTGGTTCGGTTTATTATTTGTAGATATCTCGCCTGTGGCCAACCTTGATAACTTCAATGACGAGCACATCATCAATAACTTCATAGATCACTCGATAATCTCCGATCCGAATTCGGTAGGCACGCTCGCTACCACTCAGCTTGGTGCATCCATGTGGAAAAGGATCAATTATAAGAGCTTCAACAGCAGAAATGATCCGCTTGACATCGCTGGGGGCAATGCGTCGAAGATCCTTGCGAGTGGACTTGCGCCATTCAATCTTGTAAGAGGCCATCGGCTCGAAGTTGCGCGAGGAAATCGCTATGAGCAATCGTGGGCTCTTTGCGACGATCTACGATATCAGCAAGGTCTTGAATCTCCTCCGTAAGACGCTGATAATCAGGGAGGGATAAAACAACTCCGGTCTTCTCGCCTGTTTCATCGGTGAGATACTGAATTGCGGTGGTCATAAACTCAAGTATAACAAAAATATTGTCACTGTCGAGACACTATTATTATTGCCGAATGTCAGAGGTGACTCACGCGCGCTAGCGCGTTGAGTCCACTGCCTTGTTCTGATGTTCTCTCACCAAGGCACCAAGCTATTGATTGAGGTTTCCATTGATCGTCCGGGTGATACCATTTTTCATGAGTTCATCTCCAAAGTTAAGTGAAAATCCAAGTTTAAGACCCGTCAGCTTCAGATAGGTCAGGAGCTGTTTTTGTGAGCGGGGCTGATCTTCTCTACGGACTTTAGTTCTAGGATTACTTTTCCTTCGATGATCAGGTCAGCACGGAATCCTTCATCGAATTGTTCGTCTTAAAACTCAATCGCAACACTAACTTGGCGAACCACTGACAAGCCTTTCTTTTCGAGGCGACGAGCCAAAGTGACTTCATAAACACTTTCGAGCAAACCCGATCCCCATGCTCGATGCAGTTGGATGCATTCATCCACTACAATCTTCCCAATTTCGGTCTCAGTCATCCTTTGTGCCTTGGCGTGGCTCGCCACAGGACGAGTCCGTCCACGGACGGATAGAAAAATATCATCCGCAGATTGTGCTGATTCGT
>DYRQ01000011.1 GCA_020718645.1 Verrucomicrobium spinosum | reverse complement strand
GTGGCTCACCGCAGGACGAGTCCGTCCGCTGACGGATCAAAAACTTCCCTGCTGAAAATCCAGTTCATTCAGCTTGACCCCGTTCGCCTTACCCCGTTCGCAGGGGTTTAAAACATGCGCTGTAGTTTCATTCTCAATACAATACTATCAACCACTTCCAAATGTTTCGCCTGTAAAATTCCTATTATGCCGTAAAAAAATGTGTGTAGGACAGCGGTTGTCCTAGGTGGTCTGGCAGAGTCCTATTCAGAAGGTGAGGGGTGTCGGCACAAAATGATTTTGGTGAAGAGCCTGTTATGGGGTTGGCGTAGCACGAAAAAGGGCGGGAGACTGGGGTCTCTCGCCCTTTCTGTTTTCCCGAGGGATGCGGGAGAGTTTAGCCTATTTCGCAGACAACGGTGTTGGTGGCTTGGAGTTTGTCCAAGGGGAGCAGGTTGCCTTCGATGGTATCGCCGTTGAGCGTCAGTTTCTTGATGCCACAGTTTTTACCCGAGGGATTCTTGACCTCGATGCTGACTTTTTTACCGCGGTAGATGCGGGTGGCGGTGAAGCCTTTCCAGTCTGTAGGGATGCAGGGATCCACGCGCAGACCCTCGAGTTCCGGGCGGATGCCGAGGATGTATTGGGTGGGCGCGATGTAGCTCCAACTGGCGCTGCCTGTGAGCCACGGGATATGGGATTTACCCTCGCGCTGGCTCTGGCGGCTGCTGGTGGTCTGGCAATACACATAGGGTTCAATCTGTCGAACCTCTGCGATGTCATTGAAGCGTGAGGGGAGATTGGCGCGGTAAACGCGGTAGGCGCGGTCGCCCTCGCCGATCATGCAGTTGGCCATGACCACCCAGCCTTGGGTGTGGCCGAAGACGCCGCCGTTTTCTTTTTGGCCGGGGTTGAAGAGAACCATGCGCAGCTCTTTGCACTCGGCGTGGACGACCGAAGGCCAGAGCGACATGCAGCCGTATTCTGTCTCCAAGTGTTTCTCGACGGAGTCGAGGGCTATGCGGGACTGCTCAGGCGTGGCACTGCCGCTGAGGACGGACCATGACTGGGAGACTTGGACGATTTTCATCTCGTCATTTTTATTGGTGCCGATGATCTCGCCATTTTCCTTGATGCCGCGGATGAACCACTCGCCGTCCCAGCATTTCTGGAGGCGTGCGTCGAGGGCAGTGCGTTCTTGGTCAGCCCACTCGGCCTCGGCGTTCTCGCCCAGCTTGCGGGCAACATCGGCATAGACAGAGAGACCGAGGCGGAGCTGGAAGGCCACCATGACAGTCTCACCTTTGGCACCCATGCGGATGCAGTCGTCCCAGTCGGCGTAGAGGCCGCAGGGCAGGCCGTTGTTGCCGGAGTTGGTGAGGCTGAATTGCAGGGCTTTTTTCAGGTGGGTAAAGACGGTATCTTCTCCCTGATCGCAGTAGGGTAGAACTTTTTTGTAGAAGTCGAAGTCGCCCGTTTCATTGACATAAGCCGGGATGGTATTGAAGAACCAGAGCATGTCATCCGAGCGCTGGTGCGCTTTGTTGACTGGCGGCATTTTGCCGGGGTTATGGTCGTAAGGTTTGACTTCGGGCATGGCACCGCCGAGGGAATCTTGGCCAGTGATCATGAGTTCGAGGCGTTCACGCACTTCCTCGGGGATCAGGGCAGCAGCAGCCATCATATCCTGCACCGTGTCGCGGAAGCCGTAGCCATCGCGTTCGTCGCCGGAGTAAACGAGGCTGGCGGAGCGGCACCAGTAGAAGTTCATGAGAACATTATAGGCGCCCCAGACATTGAGCATGTGGTTGGCATCTTCGTCGGGGGTCTGCACTGTGAGCACAGCGAGGCGTGAATGCCAGTAGCTGCGGATGTCGGCGAGTGCGGCATCAACAGCACGGGGATCGGCGTATTTTGCCTTGGCAGCGATACCTTCGCGATCGGCTTTTCCGACGCCGAGCAGCACGACGATTTCTTTGGTTTCGCCGGGGGCGAGTTCGATGTCGGCCTGGAGTCCGCCGCAGCCGCTGTCACCGTAGGCGGTGCTGTTTTTGCACACGCCTTTTTCTACGGCTTCGGGGTTGTGGTAGGAGCGGTAGCCGCCGATAAAAGTTTCGCGGTCGAGATCGTAGCCTTTGACTGTGGCACCCGAGAGGGTCATCCACCACCAGCGAGATTGGTCGCGATTTTTAAAGTTGGCCAAGTCTTCGGGCAAGTTGCCGCACATGGAGTTCTCGATGAAGCCGTTCTTCCATTCGTTGCGGAGGACATATTGCGAATACTGGAGGTTGAAGGCATCCATGAAAATGTGCCATTCGCTGGCGAACTCGCAGTAGGTGAAGATGTCCAGCTTGCGGGGTGTGGAACCCTCGTTAGTGACTTTGAGTTTCCAGCATTCGAAAGATTGTTCGCGAGGGGCGAGGTAAGTGGTCTCTGTGCGGATGCCGGAGTAGAGGCTCTCGATGATGGCGTAGCCTGTGCCGAAGCGGGTGGTGGTCTGGTATTGGTCGAGAGGTTTACCGACGGGCTGCCAAGCGCTGCTCCAGTAGTCGCCGGTGGCGCTGTCGCGGAGGTAGAAGTAGCGGCCGGGCTGATCCAAGGGGATGGAGTTGAAAGTCAGGCGCGTGAAGCGGCCTGCGCCCGAGCTGCGGTAGAAAGAGTAGCCGCCCGCATTGTTGGTCACGATACCGCCGTAGGTGCGGGATCCGATGTAGTTGGACCATGACCTCGGGGTGTCGGGTTGGGTGATGACATATTCAAAGTTGGAGTCGTCGAAGTAGCCGTATTTCATAAGTTTGATTTTAAGGTTGGGATGATTCTGTAAAAAAAGAAATGTTTTTTCCGAGGAATGGAGCCGCGAGCGCCTGACTGTTCGGAATCAGAGAAAGAAGCCTTGTCGAGCGAGGACAAGGATCAGGGCAAATCCGAGTGCCAACAATCCTACAGCCAAGCACAGCCAGCGTGGAATCAAGGGGATCTGGAGGAGGCGAGTGCAGGGAACATCGCCAGTGATCCCCATGAGCACGAAGGCCACACTCACGCCAGTGAACATGAACAAGGCGTCGTAAAATCTCATGGGTAAACGAGATCAATCGCCGTAACCGTCGGGATGCGCTTGATGCCATGCCCAGGCGGATTCCAAGATCTGCTGGATTTTTGGATGCTTGGGTTTCCAGCCGAGTTCTTTGGCGATGCGGTTGGCCGCTGCAATGAGTCGCGGGGGATCGCCGGGGCGAGCGTCTTTGACCACTGCTGGGATGGAGTGGCCGGTGATTTTTCTAGCCATGTCGAGGAGCTGCATCACGGAGACGCCTTCACCAGTGCCGACATTGTAGCAGGCGCTCTCTGTGCGGGTGAGCGCGAGGGCATGGGCTTGGGCGAGGTCGAGGATGTGGATGTAGTCGCGGATGCAGGAGCCATCGGGGGTGGCGTGTTTGTCGCCGAAGATTTCCACCTGATTTTTTTTGCCGAGTGGGACTCGCAGGACATTGGGGATGATATGGGTTTCGATGCGGTGGTCTTCGCCAAATTTTTCACTGGCACCAGCGGCATTGAAATAACGGAGGATGACATGGGAGATGCCGTGGATTTTTTCATACCAAGCCAGGATCTGTTCGAACATGAGTTTCGAATGCCCGTAGGGGTTGATAGGTCTCTGTGGGGTGCGTTCGTCAATCGGCACTTTCTCGGGGATGCCATAGGTGGCGCAGGTGGAGGAAAAGATGAAAGTGCGGGCACCGGCAGCCACGGCGGCATCGAGGAAATTCAGGCCACTGGCGACATTGTTGCGATAGTATTTAGAAGGGTTGGTCATGGACTCACCGACGAGCGCATTCGCAGCGAAGTGCATGACAGCTTCGGGCTTGAAATCCGAGACGGTCTTGATGAGTTTCTCGCGGTCGGCCAGATCGCCCTCGACGAACAGAGCGCGAGGGTCCACCGCCTTGCGGTGTCCTTCGGTGAGATTATCAATAGTGGCCACCTCGTGGCCTTCGTTGATGAGATACTCTACGCAGAGGCTGCCGATGTAGCCTGCACCGCCGGAAACAAAGATTTTCATTGGCGCGTTACTATGGGGTGTTGCGATTATTTAACAATTCCAAAAGCAAGCACACGAGTGATTACGGAAGGGAAAGTAAAAACGCCCACTTTTAGGTCATCTGCTTCTGGTCATTGACGCGCCTAGGAGTTGAGGCATCGTGTCGCTGGCTCAGTCGTGCCATTCGCGCTTTTCAGCGGGAAGGGCACAGCCAATGGACGCTTCCACCTGAAGCAGCGGCCTAGGGAGAGCGTCCAAGAATAAGCAGACAGAAAGGTAGCTAGAGCATGAAATGGAACAAGGCAGTTCAAGGTTTGATAGCAGCGACATTTGGCCCGGTGATGGCAGTGGCTATCCTGCACGCCCAGCCGCGGCCAGAGCCTCCCAAATTTACCTTCGTCTCACCAGCCCAAGAAATGCAGATCGGGCAACAGGCTTTCCAAGATATTTTGAATCAAAGTTCTGCGAAAATTTCCCACAACCCCGAACACAATCGCAGAGTAGCGGAGATGCTAGAGCGCATGACTCCATACGCCAATACCGCCGTGCGGGACTGGCAGTTTGTGGTGATAGAGGATGATACCCCCAATGCCTTTGCGCTACCCGGTAGCCGTGTGGCTGTGCAGACAGGCATGTTCAAAATTGCTGATACCGATGATATGCTCGCTGCTGTGATTGGGCACGAGATCGCCCATGTGGAGTTGCGCCACGCCGCGCGTCGGATGGATTCTCAGATCGGGGTCAACTTGGTCGGGGGCCTGATCGGTCAGGCAACCAAGGGTGACAAGTTCAGCAACCTCTACAACAATCTCTACGCCTTCGGAGCCAAGGGCGGGGTTCTCTTGCCCTATTCGCGCAAACACGAATTGGAGTCTGACCAGCTTGGGGTTTGGTATATGGCCAAGGCGGGCTATGATCCCCGCGCCGCGGCTACACTTTGGAAACGCATGACGAAAGCTGGTGGGAAGAAGCCGCCCGAGTGGCTGTCCACGCACCCCACAGACTCGCGGCGTGTCCAAGAAATCGAAGAGTATCTACCTTTTGTCATGCCTATCTATGAGGAGACCCTGCGCGGGTCGTGAGCGCTCTGAAGTTTGTCTCGCACGAGAAGAGGGTTTGCATTTCTTTAAAATATTTTCAACCTCCCGCCATGCACAAAATGTGGATAGTGATCGTAGCGGCGTGCAGCCTGTTCTCGGGCTGCGCCACGACAGAAACAGCGGAGAAAGCTGCGGCTCCGCGTGCTCCTGTGGCACGGATCAGCGTGCGAGATCAGATGATGGATCTCTCGGTCAATGGCCAAAGTGTGGCGCGTTACCCCATCTCCACTTCCAAATACGGACTCGGCGATCAGTGGAACAGCTACCGGACACCACTTGGCCGTTTTGTGGTCGAGAAAAAGATCGGGCGGGGAGTGCCCAAGGGCGGCAAGTTTTATCGGCGCGAGTTTACGGGAGTTGTTTTCGATCTGGCCCATTACGATCCTGTCAACCACCCGGCAGAGTATGACAGCATCCTCACGCGCATCCTCTGGTTGCGCGGGCTCGATGCGCAGAACCGGAATGCCTACGAGCGGGGCATCTACATCCATGGCACCAACCAAGAGCATCTGGTGGGCGGTGCGCCGAGCAGTTACGGCTGCATCCGCATGAAGAACGATGACGTTCTACAACTGTTCAACACCTTACCCGAGGGAGCGCAAGTGGTGATACAAGTGGCCTGCCTGCCACCGCTCTATCCACCGGATGAGGACGACGCTCCTTCCTATGCCTCACGCACCGGTTTTGGTCGTCTCAGATCACCTGTGATCGGACTCTGAAGCGAGAGTTTTTTGCTCGGCAGTTACAGTGCCGGTTGGGCTCGTTGGAGTATCATGCTGAGCTTGGCGTGGGAGGTTGACGCAGGTCGCGCCTCCACGATTCCACCAGTTCGCGAGCCGCACGCATTTTGGGGTAACGGACCTCGCGGTAGCCTTTCACGGACTCTGGTTGCGAGAGAATTTTGACCCAGACAGCGTAGTCGCTGCTGGCAGACGAGCCGAACTCCTCGCAGAGTTTCAGATACCAGTCGCGGAATTCTCTTTCCTGCGAGTGCCAACTGGGGAGGAGATGGCGCAGGAATTTCATTCGCGCCATGAGGCGCAGCATCCAATCCTGAGATCGGATGGCAAACCGGATTTTCATGCCCGCGACGACGAATTCAGGGCGGTTGAAGTGGCGGTAAACTATTTTGTCCCCCCGGCTGGGGTCCACATGGTAGCGAGCGCGGTCAGTCTCATATTTTTCGTCGCTGGTGAGCAGTGCCGCTACATGGATTTCGTCCTTGATCGCCATGACTTTGGCCGCGTTCCAGATTACGGCACGGGTGGCAGCAAAGCCGTGTTCAGCAGAATCCCTGCGATAGACAGCGTGAACAATATCAGCATAGCGCTGCGCGTAGGCTGCATCCTCGTAGTCCAGCAGGAGAGAGAGGCGCACAACGAAGCGGCGGCGATCTTCGTCTGGCAGTTGCAGGGGCTCTAGGGATCGGCTGGCTAGATCCGAGAGAACCTCTGCACGGCGACGCTCTTGGGTGCGGCTCGTGTTGATTCGGGAGAGGTGTTTGGCGAGGTAGGATTCGGCGGTGGCAGGAGGCTCGGATTTTTTGGTGCCCGAGGTGACTACGGCATGTCTGCCCAGATTGAAAGCCTGCCAATTATCTGCGGCTGCTGGTCCCATCGTCTCGCGGATGGCCCACTCCAGACTTTCCAGAGAGAGCGGGAGTTCGTCGCGCTGGAAAGCTACGCCGATCATGATGATATTCGCGTAGAGTTTGGTGCCGAAATAATACTCGGATAAATCGGAGATATTCGCACTGAAATAGCGGTCGGCTCTGGTGTTGTTACGGACGGTTTGCTCAATGTCAGCGATGCAGAAATCGTGGCGGCCGAGGAGAGTGAGGATGGTAGGGGTTTTGGCCGTATTCAGGATGGCAGTGGTTTGATCCGGAGAGCCGACGCGGGTGTTGCCAGTGGGATCGAGACCGCGTGCACCTTCGAGAGCGTCCACTCCAAGAATGAGGTCAGCCTTGCCGTAAGGGATGACGCTCGAGGCTGGTTCCATGCCCGGTTTGGAATAGGTGAGGTGCGAGTAAACGCCGCCGTTGCGGATGGCGAGGCCGTTTTTGTCGCAGACGAGCACTTGGTAACCCTCGCGATGACCGGCTCGAACGAGCGTGGCTGTGCTGATGGCGATGCCCATGCCGCCGACGCCAGCTAGGTAGGCGCGCCAGACGGAGCCGAGAGGTTTGCGCTCGGGGAGGGGTAGATTGTCGAGGGAGAGTTCCTTCAACCTTGGGCTGGGGCGCTGATGACGGAGCACCGTGACCTCCTCGAAGGAAGGGCAGGCGTGGATTTTCGTGCAAGCGGTGTCAGCTACGCACCAAGTGAGATCCGTCTGCACTTTGCGTCCGAACTCGGTTTCGATGAAGGAGAGTCCGGGGCAACCTGTGGCCAAGGTGCATTCCAAGCAGTGCTCGCAAGCATCGGCAGCGACTTGGATGTAGCGCTTGGAAGGGAGGTAGCCGCGCTGGCGAGCCAAAGCGCGTTCAGCCCGGGAAATCGTGCGGTGTGCGGTGATGCCACATTCTTTGTCCGCGATGATTATTTTCACGCCGTCCTTGAGGATGGTGTGTTCGAGCAGCTCGCGGTAATGGTCGCGGGCAGCCGGGTCGGTGCGGAGCACTTCTACGCCAGCTTGATCGGTGAAAGCCGCGACAATTTTGTCTATGCTCTGGGTGAAGGTGGGGTTGCCGAGGATATCCTTCTCGACGCCGGGAGTGATCTGGTGGCCGGTCATGGCCGTGGTGCGATTATCCAGGATAATGTAGGTGATATCCTGTCCGTTTTTCACTGAGTTGGAGATGGCTATTTGGCCGCTGTGGAAAAAGGTCGAGTCACCCATGAACACCACTTGTTTATTCGTGATGAAGGGATCAATGCCCAAGCCTGTGCCACCGCCGAGACCCATGCCACTGTAGTTGTGCATGAGGTCTTTGGTCGGCTCGAACATGAGCATGGTGTAGCAGCCTGTGTCACCGTGAAAGACGAGATCCACGGGGTCGCGCCTGTGTTTGGAGCGCATGTAGTCAGGGCGAATAAAATCCTTTTTCACCTCGACCAACACGGAAGCTGAGTCGCGGTGCGGGCAGCCTGGGCAGAAGGTAGGGGTCCGAGGGATCAGAGAGACAGGAGCCGAGGCGGTGAGGTGGATCAGGTCGAGTTCTTGCTGTATGCGGACTATGTCGGCTGGGAAGGCCGGGCCGGCAGAGCGCAGGGCGAGAGGTGCTAGGCACGAGATGACTAGGGAAGGGTTCAAGCCGCGGTCGGAGGGGATGCCCCCGAGATCATATGGAAATTTTTTACCGTAGATCGGGAGGGAAATTCCTTGTTGTGATGCGGCGTGCGCGAGTTGTTCTTCGATGAAGCCGCGGCGTTCTTCCACGACAATCACTGAGTCGGCGACCGCAGCCAACTCCCCAATCCAGCGCGGATTGATGGGGTAAGTGATGCCGAGTTTCAGCAGGGGAACTTGATTCTCGAGACCCAGTTCCTCCAGTGCCTGACGCGTGTAGCAGTAGGCCATGCCCGAGGTGACAACGGCCCAGGGCGCTTTGGAGGCAGAGGTATTCTGAGGCCGGTGGAGACGGTCGAGGCCGAGCGAGTCAGCTAGTTTCCAGAGCCGTGCGTAGCGGGGTGGAAAATCTTGTTCTTTGCGCCAGGTGCGCGGCGGCAGCAGGACTTTGTTCTCGAAATCCACAGCGGCAGTATCGAGCTGCACAGGGCTGTTTTTGTTGGTGCGGGGGTAGTGATTGCGCGAAACGCGGACGCTGCCACCACCGTCGGCTTGGTTCGTGGTGACGAGGTAACCCATGTAGAGTTCAGAACCCGAAGAGAGGCGGAAACCGAGGTGGATCCAGTCCTTGAGTTCCTGGATGGTGGAGGGCTCTAGCACAGGCATGTGGAGATGCTTGCAGAGGTAGCGGGAATCGGCAGGGACCTGAGTGGAGTCGCTCCAAGGGTCATCGCCCAGCACGACGAGCGCACCGCCTTCGGGGTGCGCGCCCCCGAGGTTGCCGAGTGCCAACGCATCTGCGGCGACATGGACGCCGACACTTTTCATGACGGTGATGGCCTTCAGGCCGAGCATCTGAGAGCCGTTGACCATGGCGGCAGAGAGAGCTTCGTTGTGAGCTAGGATGGCGCTGATGCCATGGGCTTTGGGAATTTCACGAATGGTCTCAATCGTGTCAAAAAAACCAGCGACAGGTGAGCCGGGATAACCGGTCCAAAGATGGGTGCCACCCTCGGTTTCCAAGAGGCCTTTGACGATGGCCTCGTTGCCTGTGAACACCTCCCAGCCTTCCTCTTTGAGGAAGCGTGGATCCACTTTACTGGCCAAACTTTTTGCCATGTCATGACACTAGGAAGGGGTTATGGAAACGCAAGGGATTCCCTACCGTGCCACAGATAGACGGGCGGCTATCAGGGCTTGGTCTCCGGTGCCAAACGAGCGGAGCCAGTGGAAAAGGTATTGCTGCGCAAGCCCCGCGTGCGGGCCAAATATTTTCTCAGCAAACCGCTCTAGCTCCACGAGACGCGGCTTGGTTCGCTTTCGCCAATAGAGGCTGGTGATGCCCCGAGCGATCCAGACATCCACGGGGACAACCCCGGTTCGGGCGAGGGAAAACAGCAGCACGCAGTTGGCAATTTTGCGACCTACTCCTGGCAAGAGCATGAGCTGTTCGCGGGCGGTATCTGTGGGCAGAGTGGGGAGGAGTGATAAATCAACAGTGCCACAAGCGACGAGGCGTGCGGCTGCGAGGAGGTGTCGAGAGCGAAAGCCGAGCTTGGCCTCGCGGAGATCTTTTTCCTCGAGTTGGGCGATGGCTTCAGGAGTGGGGAAAGTGTAGAAGCCAGGGGCTACCTCCCGCCCAAAACGAGTGCGCAGAGTAGAGGTCACAGCACGGATTTGCGGGACTTGTTTCATGGCCGAGCAGATGAAACTAGCAATACATTCCCAGAGCGGTTGCCTGAGGAGGTGGAGCCCGTGGGCATGAGCGAGTGCCTGCCGCATCCATGGATCGTCCGGGAAGGTTTTGAGCCATGTATTCTGGAGGGTAGAAATCCCGAAATAGGTAGCTACTTCTTGGCTTGTCGGGAGAGTGAACGGGCAGTGCACGACTAGGGATTGTGCGGGGAGGCTGGGGTAGGTGATGCAGGCCGTGATCGGGTGGTCGTGAATCCATCCGTGCCACTGGTAGCCATCGAGCTTCCAGCAGAAGACCTGACCGCACGAGAGGGTGGCCTCGAGGTTGTAGCCTGGGGCAGGGAAGGTGAAAGTGGTGGCGACGGGGGGCATGGTTCTGATTGCTTTTTGAATGTGGAGCGAAAAGAAGTATTGGCAAGCTGGAGAAATCTGCCATAGTTATACGCTCACGATGGCGGCCGTAGTTCAGCGGTAGAACACCAGGTTGTGGTCCTGGCTGTCGCGGGTTCAAATCCCGTCGGTCGCCCTTTCTCCCATTGACATAACCCTAGGCCGAGTCTGCTCAGATCTCGCATGGAGACACTCTCCGACTAGCTGGGAAAAGTCCGACAGCGGTTCAAAGATCTCACCCTAAAAACGGTAATAAAAAAAGGTGAGGATTGATAAGAATAGGCGAGCCTGTCGCACGCTATTCCCGTTTTTGGGTCACCAGTTCCAGTGATAATTGCGATGCAAGCGAGAGAGTTTGACAGGTGGGCAAGGTGGGGAATCCGATTTATGGCGAGAGCTGTCTAAGTGCCATGCACAGGTAGGTGCGACAGCTTTTTCCACTGGCATTCTGAATACCGTCTTCGGATACCTGAAATCTCTTGTTTGAAGAGAATTTTTTACTGGGACATGCCACCCATCATGCCTTGGCCTTCCCAGCGTTGTGGGCGATTCCAAGGTAAGTCAGAGACAGGCTCGTTGCCCTGCACCTGTTCGTCTTTAGGCGTAGAGGCGCAGGAAGGCAGGAAGGAAGCCGCAGCCAAGAGCAACATCAAAAACGGTAGTTTCATGGTGCTAAGAGGTAGAGCGTTCAGGGTCAGTTACTCAAAACACTATCGCCAATGGCAGGGGCCATGTCCGGCTGAGCAGTCTTCACAATGTCAGCAACCGCAGTGGATTCGTCCACCTGAGCGACTTTGATGGTGCCGACGGGTTTGGTGCCGCGCATGACAGTGAAGCTCGAGTTTTCGACGACATTATCTTTGGAACCGATGTTGAGAACCACGAAATTCCATTGGCTGTTGATGGCGACAACTTTGCCGGAGGTGCCTGGAGGGCTGATGCCCTTGCGGCGTTGGGAGTCGAGTTCTTCGAACTTTTGGACTTGGGTCTGGAGCTTGGAGATCTCGTCTTCTTTGAGTTTGATCTGGGAGTCCATTTCTTCGACTTTGGATTTGGCCTCTTTGGTTTCGGCTTCCATCTGCTCGGGGCTGCGGCCAGCGAGGGCGGACTCAAGTTTTTCCAGTTTCTCTTTAGCTTCTTTGGAAGCGGATTCGAGGGAGGATTTTTCTTGTTCGACCTGAGCGAGTTTGGATTTGGTGCTGGAGAGGTCGGACTTGGTCTTGTCGAGGTCGGACGAGAGGGAGGACACCTGTTGCTCGGTAGATTGCAGCTTGGTCTCTGTGTCAGAGAGATTTTTCTTGGTGGTGTCCAGATTTTTGCTGGTGGTGTCCAAGGTGGTTTTGGTTTGGCTCAAGTCGGCACTCATGGCTACTTTTGCCTGATAGTTCGTATATGAAAAAACGGCCATGCCGACAGATGCGGCTGCGGCAATCCCCATGACAATCCTGTTGATCATTTTATTGGTCCTCCGAAAATGTTAGAAAACAACATGAGACTATATCGTGCAAATTCTTGGGGCTAAGTCAATCATGGATTGCAAAAATCAGAAGCGGCCTCGGGATGAACAGAGCGTAGCCAGTCGAACCATTCTTCGGGGCAGATGACTTGGGCGCCTGTGGAACTGATCAGAGAACCTTCTGCCCTGTCAGCGGTGACGACGGTAATTTTTTCTGGATACTTATAATTTGAAACAGCCCGTTCGATCAGGGCGTCCGCCGTCTGGTGTTGCTGGGCGTAGCGGATGGTGATGGCTCCCGGGAGGTCGGGCTCGCGTCCGCCGCTGGTTCCATCGAAGACCACGCTGGTCTGGATACCTGAAAAATCTTGGAATTGTTGCAGGGCGCGGACAAGCCTTTGCCTCGCTTTGCGAGGGTTGGCGGCGTGAAATTTGGCTGAAGAGGAAAGGGTGAAGAGGACGCTATGTCCATCTACCACGAGATAATCACATGCTCTCATGGCCTCCCTTGTGCGCCTACCGAGAAAGAATTATTTCTTCGAGGAGGCCTTGGCGGCTTCCTTTTTCTTCTTCTCGCGGTTGATGCGGCGTTTGCGTTTAATCTCTTTATTGTATTGCTTACCCATGCGGCAGAGAGAAAGCGCCATGAGCGGCTACTGTCAAGATTCTCTTTATTTTTGTTCGAGGAAAGGCTCTCGGTCGGCGGGGATTTCAAGGTCGGAGCCGGCAGGTATTTGGTGGAGGTGGCGGAGGATTTTATTGGCAAGTGTGAGGCTGATGCCCGGGAGTGATGCCAAGGTTTCTGAGGGAGTTTTTTTTATGCGATGAACGCTGCCGAAACGCTCGAGGAGAGCCAATTTGCGAGCGGAGCTGATACCGGGGATGTCGTCCAGAAGACTCTCGGACATGCGCCGTTTGAGCAAAATCTGGTGAAACCCATTAGCCGTGCGGTGGGCCTCGTCGCGGATTCTCTGGAGCAATCGTATGGCGCCAGAAGTGTGCGGAATAGAGAGCGGGTATAGAGAGTCTGGATAATAGATTTCCTCGCGCTCCTTGGCGAGACCGATGATGGGAGGAGGTGTCACGCCGAGTGCATGGAAGGCTTCGAGCGCCGAGCCAATTTGTCCTCGGCCGCCATCTACCACCACGAGGTCTGGCAGTCGTTCCCTGTTGGGCGGTGGGGAGTCTTGGACAGTGTGCGATGTTGGATCTGGCAGGCCCAGCACGCGGCGGTATCGGCGAAAGACCGCCTCGCGCATCGAGGCGAAATCATTCTGTCCCTGCACCGAGCGGATGCGGAATCGGCGGTAGTGGGCACGATCTGGCCGGCCTCCGGAAAAAGCCACCATCGAGGCGACCGAGTAAGTCGAGGAGATGTTGGAAATATCGAAACATTCGATCCTGCGGGGCAGGGTGGGGAGGTTGAGAACCTCTCGCAGGCTCTCCATATCCTCGTCGGGGACGACGGTGCTCGGAGTGGTGCGTGCAAAACTGCGAGTGGGTTGCGCCGTGGTGCGGAGGTCGGAGATCATGTCTCGGAGCCGTGCGGCGTTTTCGAAATCAAACCGCTCGGCAGCCTCGCGCATGTCCGTCTCGAGTTGGTCGGCCAACTCTCGGGCTCTACCTTCCAGAAATTCGCAAGCTTCGGAGACCTTGGCCAAGTAGTCTTCGCGGGATATGGTGCCCACACAAGGAGCTGAACAGTTTTTGATAATGTGGTCGAGACAGTGCTTGTAGTCGCGCTCCCCGGGTTCGGTCGGGTAACAGGAGCGGATACCAAATTTTTTTCGCAGGATCTGCAGGGTGGAACGCAGCGCATTGGAATTCACAAACGGGCCGAAGTAGCGTGCCCCATCCTCTCGCTTGAGGCGGGTGATCATAAACTTCGGGAACAGGTCGCCCAAGTGAACGCGCACGAGGGGGAAACGCTTATCATCTTTGAAGAGGATATTGTATTTGGGGCGATGCTCCTTGATGAGTTTGCCCTCGAGCAGCAGGGCTTCGGGTTCCGAGCGGACGGTGTGGTATTCGAGGTCGCGCACCCCGTCCACCAGAGCTTTGGTTTTCGGGTCGGACGCCCCTCGGCGAGAGGGGTGGAAATACTGAGAGACACGGCGGTGCAAGTCGCGGGCCTTACCGACATAAATAATACGGTTGATCCTATCGCGGAAGATATAAACCCCGGGCTTGTGGGGGAGTTCCCGGATTTTTTTTTGCAAATCGGCTTGAGGAGTGTCTGGCATCGGGTGAGGTGGTTTTCTATTCCCCGATGATTTTCACCAAGACCCTCTTGCGTCGCAGACCGTCAAACTCGCCATAAAAAATCTGTTCCCACGGGCCGAAATCGAGTTGTCCGCCTGTGACCGCCACGACCACCTCCCTGCCCATGATCGTGCGTTTTAGGTGCGCATCGGCATTGTCTTCGCCCGAGTTGTGGGCGTATTGGGAGTGAGGCTTTTCTGGGGCGAGTTTTTCGAGCCATTTTTCGAAATCGTGGTGGAGTCCCGACTCGTTATCATTGATAAAAACGCTGGCAGAAATGTGCATGGCGTTGACGAGACAAAGTCCTTCGCGGATGCCGCTTTCGCGCAAGCAATCCTCGACTTGAGGCGTGATCAGGATGAAGGACCTGCGGGCTGGGGCTTGGAGCCAGAGTTCTTTGCGGTAAGATTTCATAGAGGGAGTATGCCTCCGGCAGCCCTGATTTCAACCCCGCACATCGCATGGCAACATCTTCCCAGTTTCCGTTTGCTTAATGACAGGCGGTCGGTATCGTATGTGGGATATGTTTGGCGAAGGTTTGCTCAAAGGCATGGCGGTGACAGCCGCCAATTTCATCGGCAGCTTCTATGACCCCGAGAGACTGCCCACGGTGCAATACCCGGAGGAGCCCTCGACGATCCAGCACTCCACCCGCAATTTCCCGATCCTGATTTTCGATGGCGAAAACGAGGTGGAAGGCATGCGGTGCACCTCCTGTAAAATATGCGAGAAGGAGTGTCCTCCGCAGTGCATCTACATTATTCAAGACCGTGATGAGAACGGCAAAACCATCAAGCGCCCAAAAGTGTTTGATATAGATTATTCCGTCTGCATGGGCTGTCAGATCTGCGTAGAAGTCTGCCCTTTTGAGTCAATCAAGATGGACAGCCGATTTGAGTATGCCTCTTCCGACCGTTTTGGCGGGTTGTTGATCCACCGCGACCAACTCCTGCGCTCAGCAGAATATTGGGAGGAGATCAACCCCGAAGAAGCACAGCCGGTGAATGAAAAAATCCGCGCTCAGATTGCAAAGAAAAAACAGGCGGCAGCCAAAGCGCAGCCGTCTGCGGATACCCCGGTAGCGTGAGTGTCCAAGCTAGAGCCAAGCAGAAGGAAAACAAAAAATGAACACGATCAATTTTTCATGGCCTGAAGGAAAATCAGGGGCGCTCACCTCGAGTTGGGATGATGGAGTGGCCAGCGACAGGCGACTGGTAGAATTGTTCAATAAGAAAGGGCTGAAGGGTTCATTTTACCTCAGCAGCGCACACATCGGAAAGACTGAGGCGCAGTCGGGATGGAAAGATTATGTGACAGCCGAAGAGATGCCCACCCTCTATCAGGGTCACGAAGTTGGCTCACACACCGTTCACCACCCGTATTTGTGGAAGTTGCCTTTGGAAGCAGCCCGGTGGGAGATGGTGGAAGATAGGCGAAAACTTGAGGAAATCATGGGTTGTCCGATCCGGGGTTTCGTATTTCCATTCGGTCGGGGCATTGGCAATATACATCTTTCTACCTTGGCCCGTGACTGTGGGTTTCGCTACGCACGCTTATCTACGGCTGCCGAGGGTTTTGAACTCCCAGGGGATTTTTTGAGCTGGCATGTGACCACTCACTGCCGAGGTAAAACCGATGAACTTTGGAAAAAATTTGTCGCGCATCACCACACGGACAAGCTGTTTTACATGTGGGGTCACAGCTATGAGTTCGACGACCATCAGGCGTGGGACTCGATAGAGACCTTTGCAGAGATGGCGGCAGCCACTCCGGGCATCTGGCACGCCACCAACCGGGATATCTATGCTTATGTGAGTGCGTGGAGATCGTTGGTGTGTTCTGTGGATATGACCAGCTTCTCTAACACGGGCGGCAAAACAGTCTGGTTTACCTGCAAAGACAAGCTTTACAGCATCGCACCCGGTGAGACTCTGAGAGTGGCCTAAGCAGCAGAACTCAGCAACATTTCCTCGAAGTAGGCAAAGCTGGTGTCAAGAGCCAGCAGCAATTTCGCAGGCTTTCACAGTATTGCTCATGAGCATGGCGATGGTCATGGGTCCGACTCCACCAGGGTTGGGCGTAATCGCCCCGGCGATCTCTTTCACAGCATCAAAATCCACATCACCGACGAGCTTGCTACCCTTCGGTGAGGACGCGTCAGGAACACGATTGACGCCGACATCAATGACTGTGGCGCCGGGCTTCACCATATCGGCTTTGAGGAAGTTGGCGCTGCCCATGGCGGCGATGATGATATCGGCTTGCAGGCAGTGCGCTCGTATGTCGCGGCTGCGAGAGTGGAGCATGGTGATAGTAGCATCGCAATGTGGAGCCTTTTGCACCAAGATCGAAGCCATGGGCTTGCCGACGATATTGCCGCGACCGAGGATGACCACCTCAGCTCCTGCTGTGGGTATGTTCGAGCGGATCAAGATTTCGTGAACGCCAGCAGGGGTGCATGGACGGAACCCCGTAGGATCTCCGAGCATGAGTTTCCCCACATTGACTGGGTGAAATCCATCCACATCTTTGCAAGGATCCACCGTGCTGAAGATTACCTGTTCACTGATAGGCTTGGGAAGAGGCGCCTGCACCAAAATACCATGCACGCTGGGATCTGAGTTGAGTTTCTGGATGGTGGTTACCAATTCCTCTTGCGAAATATTTTTGTCGAGCACGAGCGTAGTGGCTCGGATGCCCAGTTTGGCAGCGGTCTGATCCTTCATTCGCACATAGACGACCGAAGCAGGATCCTCGCCCACCCTGATAAAGACGACGCTGGGTTGTATGCCTCTCTGAGCCAGAGTCTCGACCTTGATGCGTGTTTCATCCAATATCGCCGAGCCCAAGACCCGACCGTCCAATAACAATGCACTCATGCCTATTGGCATAAACAGAGATGAGACCGAGGCTAGCTAAAAATCACATCTTCAAGCCAATCTACACCACGACAATATCGCGTCTTTAATGCGACTAACATATGACTTTCCATTAATAAAAGTTTTACTTGAAAACGACAAATCCTTCACTACATTGAGTTCCATGACAAATCTTACCAAGCGC
Organism: Verrucomicrobium spinosum; assembly: GCA_020718645.1. GTDB lineage: Bacteria > Verrucomicrobiota > Verrucomicrobiia > JADLBR01 > JAIBCM01 > DYRQ01. The sequence continues at coordinate 19,335 of DYRQ01000011.1, read as the reverse complement.
GACTTGGTTGTGCGTATCAGCAATGAGACGGGCAAAATCCAGCACGATGTGTTGGAGATCGTCCAGAAGACCCTCGATTATATCGTCGAGGCAGTTGCTGATGGGCGCAATGTGGAGCTGCGCAATTTCGGTGTTTTTGAAGTGAAATTACGCAAGGCTCGCGTGGGTCGCAACCCCAACAAACCCGAGACCGATGTGCCTATTCCTTCTCGCGCCGTGGTCAAGTTCAAGCCTGGCAAAGAGATGAAAGCCAAAGTCATCAAGCTCTCCCAGAAGATGTCCAAAGGCTCGAGTTCGCAGTCCGGCTCCTGACCGCTGTCACTCTATCACATGCGTCCGCTGCCTGGGTTCCGGGATTTTTATCCTGCAGAATGTTTCCGTCGTAACCATATATTCTCTGCATGGCGCAAAGTCGCTGTCGCACATGGTTTCCAAGAATACGATGGGCCGCCCCTTGAGCCCTTGGAGCTTTACACCAAAAAATCTGGAGCCGAGATTGTCAAACAGCTCTATGAATTCACCGACAAAGGCGATCGAGCAGTCGCCATGCGACCTGAATTGACGCCCACCTTTGCCCGCATGGTGGCGGCCAAGCACAAAGATTATCGCAAGCCGATCAAGTGGTTCGCCATCCCCCAGCTTTTTCGATACGAGCGGCAGCAGAAAGGGAGATTGCGCGAGCATTTTCAGTTCAATGCCGACCTTGCAGGCACAGGCACCGCCGCAGAGGATGCCGAGATGATTGCATTGCTCATCGGAATCTTACGAGAACTAGGACTTTCTGCCGAGGACTGCAAAGTCCGTCTGAGCAGCCGTGAAGTCTGGACTGAATACCTGAATAGCATCGGAGTTTCCGAGGCACAGCACGCTGCGGTTTTTTCGGCGGTGGACAAAATCGAGCGCGAGCCCGTGGAGTCTTTGGCAGCCAAGCTGGCGGAAGCTGGTTGTGCAGCAAGTGTCATGGACAAAATTCAGGAATTTTGTTCGATCCGAGATTTGAAACAGGTTCCCGAGGGTCCAGCCAAAGATCGCTTGGCCGAGATTACGGAAGTGCTCGGGGCGTTTGGGGTTGGCGATTCTGCCGTGCTGGATTTTAAAATCGTGAGAGGCTTGGCCTACTACACTGGCGTGGTCTTTGAAGCGTTTGCCTTGGATACCCACGGTAAATTTGTTGAGCGCGCTGTCGCGGGCGGGGGACGATACGATACGCTGTTGCAGAACTTAGCCGGCGTGCAACTTCCGGCTGCCGGCTTTGGCATGGGTGATGTCGTTCTCGGAAATTTACTCGAAGAAAAAGGGCTTTTTCCGGACTCGGCAGCAGGCAAAAAAGTTTTTGTCGTTCGCGCCTCGGATGAATTTAAGGTCGCGTCGTTGCGCCTCGTAGCCAAGCTCCGTCAGACAGGATGGGTCACGGATTATCCCTTGCGTTACCAACCACTGGGCAAGCAATTTGAGGCAGCCGAAAATTTTGGAGCAAAAGTGGCTGTGATCTGCGATGCCAAGCTTGCCGAGGGGAAAGTAGATGTGAAAAATCTGCTGACCCGCGAGCAAAAAGAGATTGCTCTCACAGCATTAGGTGAAGAGATTACCGCAGCGCTCCGCTGACTGGTCAGGTTTTATCCGCCCAAGGAAAAGGAGGGAGTCGGCGAGCTAGCTACTAGGCTGGTTGGTGGAATAGAATAGACCTTTCCCCACACGCAGACATGATCAACCCAGTCCATGCGAAGATTTTGCCCTAAACCCTCAAATTAGTTACAATTATGAACTTGCGTTTTATCAGGGGTTTCCACTAATGTTTCATCGTATGAAACTGGCTATAAAAATCGGTTTACTCATTGGTATTCCTCTTGTGTCTGGTCTTTTCTTGGCTGCTATTTTTGTCCTGAAAGAAAAGGATGAATATCTGCTCGCCAGCGAGATGGCTTCCAACATTAATCTGCTCTTGGCGAACGCTGAATTAGTCAAGGAGCTTCAGAGGGAGCGCGGGCGTTCGTCCATGTTTTTGAATAAAGCGCTGACACCCGAACTGCTCCAGCAACAGCGTGGGGCAAGTAATGCCACTCTTCCTCAGTGGGAAAAGAGTCTTGCGGGTGCGCAACTCTCCCCCGATCTGAAAAAGGCTGCTGCTGTCGCTGCGCTGAAAATCAAGACTGTCCGCACACAGGTGGATGAACTCTGCCCGCCGCCTCAGTCTTTCAATGGATATACGGAATTGATCAAAAACCTGCGGGGTCTCGATGCGGCCATTGTTAACGGCAAAACCACTAAAGGACTCGGCAAGATGATGATGGCTGTGTTTGTGCTAGGCGATGCCCAAGAATCCACCGGTCAACTCCGTGCCCGCATGTCGGGTATCCTCGGAGCCGATCAAGCCATTTCTCCCGAAATGCTTTCCTGGATGATTGGCACTTGGTCGGGTATCCAAGTAACGATGACATCAACAAGTCTGACGGTGAGTCCACAGGCTAGGGCTGCCATGAAGTCCACTATCGAGACTGTGGAGTGGAAGTGGGTGGATGGAGCGCTCGACACCTTCATCGCCAAGTGGCAGACAGGGAGCTACGAAAAGTCGGCTGCTGATTCTTTTGCCAATACCACGGCTATCATTGATAAAATTCTAGCCATCAACACGGGTGAGCTGAAATCCCTCCACAGCCGAGCCAGAGGCATAGCCAGCACGGCGCGCCAGACTTACCTCATCGCACTTTGGTCTGCCGTGGGAGTGGGTGTGGTGGTCACAGCTTTAGCCGTATTTTTTGTAGCCCAAATTGCTGGCACGATTCGCCACTCGGTTGGCGAGCTGAAAAGTTCTGGAGACTCTGTGGCGCAGCAGGCGGCGAGCCTTTCTAAACTGAGCGAAGCACAAGCCAGTCGAGCCATACAGCAGGCTACTGCACTCGAGCAGTCCAGCGCTGCACTGCAAGAACTCCTCGGTGCGACCAACTCCAACAGCGATCACACCATGATAGCGAGGGACAGGGTGTTGGCGGCATGGAAGTCTTCGGTCGAGGGAGTCGAAGATCTCAAACGACTCGAAGAAGAGTTTTCTAAAATCTATGGCATCATCAAAAGCATAGATGAGATTGCCTTTCAGACCAATATCCTCGCCTTGAACGCGGCTGTGGAGGCTGCTCGGGCAGGGGAGGTCGGCGCTGGGTTTGCTGTAGTGGCCGAGGATGTGCGCTCGTTGGCTAACCGCAGTGCCAACGCTGCACGCGATACTGCCCTGCGTCTGGACGATGTCTTGGATGTGAGCTCACAGGTCAGTGGTCGCATGAAAAAAGCATCGGGCGACATCCGGAAGGCGAACGAGGTGATAGATCAGATAGCCATGGCCAGCAAAGAGCAGGTGCTGGGGATTAACCAAATCGCAACAGCAGTGGCGCAGCTTGAAAGCGCCACGCAATCCAACGCTGAGGGTGCTGAGAAAACACTGGATCAAGCAACGGGACTGAACCAGATGCTCACAGGGGTGGTGGCTGTTACGGACAAACTTTCCGACATCGTGGGAGTGAAGCGCACTTCAGTTACCCGCCAAACTCCTGTGGAAGAAAAACAGCACGAGTATAGCCTAGCAGTGATAGACGGAGCCGGAAATAGGGCGTGACCCGATTGCTCCCGGCATTGTGGGTAGTGTGCGCTTGGGCACTCTGTTCGTGCCAGCAGGCGGCACCCAAACCGTTGCGCATCGCCATTAGTCCTTGGGTCGGATACGAATTTCTGTTTCTTGCGCAAGAAAAAGGTTTTCTTGCCGAAGCCGGGGTGGGGGTAGAAATCGTTCGCACGGCATCTTCTGGGGATTCTCGCAGGTTTTATGAGCGCGGGTTGATAGATGGGTTTGGTGCGACGGTTTACGAGTTGCTATTGGCTCAGCAGTATGCTGGCGAGCCGACGGCTGTGGTGTATGGAGTGGACATCTCGGCGGGTGCCGATGTGATTCTGGCTCGTAAACCCATTGCGACCGTGGGAGACCTCCGGGGCAAGTCAGTCATGATCGAGCAAGGATCCGTGAATGCTGTTTTACTCCATGCGGCTCTTCAAAGCGAAGGACTATCGCTTTCCGAAATGCGGGTGGTCTTCTATAATCAGAGCGAGATGGCGCATCAAATGCGCAAAGGTATGGCCGATGCAGCGGTCTCGTTCCCACCGTTTTCTTCCGATATTTTGGCACTCCCCGAGATGCAGGTGATCTATGATAGTAGTCGTGCACCTGGTGCTATAGCAGATGTGTTTGCCCTGCGGGGTTCGGTGATATCTGCACGCCGTAACGAGGTAAGATCTTTGGTGCGTGCAATAGGTGCTGCGGTGGAGTATTGGCGCCAAAACCCGACAGAGGCTAACGCTATCCTCGCTAAGAATCTCGGCCAGACACCGGAGTCCGTAGCTGCTGATTGTATGGGGATACGAGTGTTGGGTATCAGTGAGCAGGCCGAGTTCTCTGGACCTTCAGGGTTCGGATCCAAGGCCTTTCATGCTGCATCGGGTTTATTGCAGCTCGGTGGGAAAGTCGCTTTTCAGGATGTCATGGATGGATCGCTCTGCGGGGAACTATTAGGGGGAGAACGCTGATGGTCAGGGGATGGTTGAGGCGGCAGGAGAAGCTACAGCACAAATTTTTGGCAGTATTGCTCGTAGTTGCTCTTGTGACTTTCGGTGCGGTATTTTTCTGGATGACATGGCTGGTCGGTCAAGAGTTAGATCATCAAGTGAATCTCCAAGCTCGGCTGCTAGGGGATACCTTGCAGAGCACTTTGGAATCTTGTCCAGACATGACTACGGTGCAGAGGTCAGTGTTGACCCAAGGAGTCCTGCATGAGAGTAGTCTGATCGTGGTTCTGGCCGGGACGCCATCACGGGTTCTTGCCTCGACTCGCAGGGAGTGGGTGGGGCAGCCACTGGAGGTCATAGATTATCATAATAAACAAGTTGTGGAGGCAAAGCTGAAATCAGCCCGAAAATCTGCTTTATCCGACCATGGTGATCATCTGCTTTATACAGTGCCGTTGCAGGTTCCGACTTACGGAGGGGAGACGCTCAATCCCGAGCTGGGGTTGCTATTCTTGCAGGTGGATGTGCGAGGGATCCGAGGGAGATACTGGGGTATGGTCTGGTCTGGGGTGACATTAATCGGCTCGGCCATTGTGCTCATCTGTAGTGTGGTGTGGGTGGCTGTTAGGAGGATGATTCTCAAACCGGTCGAAGTGATCAGCCGTGGGGCAGCACAGTTGGGCAAGGAGGATGGGAAGCAGCTCTTTCCTGAGGGCGCTGATGAGATCGGGCGGCTGGGGAGGCATCTCAATGCAACAAGCCATACCATCTGCCAGACAGAGCGGCAGTTGACGGATGCGATCCGTCAGCTTGAGGTGAACGATGAGCGGATGACCTCGGTGCTCGAACACATGGAGGCTTTTGTCTATGTCACAGCACTAGATACCTACGAGGTATTATTTCTGAATCACAAAGCCCGATCTGTTTTTGGAGATGTCGTGGGGGAAATCTGCTGGAAGAAATTTTACCACCAGTCAGAGCCATGTTCCTTTTGCCATAACAACCAGTTGTTCGATAAAGCCGGTATCCCGTGCAACCCAGTAACGAGGAAATTTTTTCATCCTATTTTGAAGCGCTGGTTCCAGAATGTGGATCAGTTGATCCCGTGGCCAGGTCAGGAGCTGGCACGCATGCAAATCGCAGTGGACATCACGGAGATGCAGTTGGCTCAAGAAAAGCTAGTAGCGAGCGAGCAGATCTTCCGCGATGTGGCAGAGACTGTGTCTGAGTTTATCTGGGAGATGGATTCATCCGGAAAATATGTATTTATGACCGATAAGGTCACTGAGTCTCTCGGTTACTCACCCGAGGAGATGGCGGGTAAATATGCGTATGAAATAGCTTACCCCCCAGATCGTGAGCCGATGCGCCAGTGGATGTCTGAATTAGCTGCAGAGCCAAAAGCATTCCGACACATCTGTTATAGGCGCGAGACGGCACAGGGTGCCATCTGTTGGTTTTCCTGTAGCGGCAAGCCCATCTTTGACTCACAGGGACGATGCACAGGATTTCGCGGGGTGTCAGCCGATGTCACCGAAGCCAAGAAGCGTGAGAAGGAGATACTAGAGGCTCGTGATGCCGCTTTAGCAGGTGAGAAGGCGAAATCCGAATTTCTCTCGGTGATGAGCCATGAAGTGCGCACTCCGATGAACGGTGTGCTTGGGTTTGCTCAAGTGTTGCAGATGACTGAACTGACCCCTGACCAGCAGCAGTATGTTTCGACCATCTTGCAAAGTGGAAATCAGATGCTGGCCGTCCTCAATGATATTTTAGATTACTCCAAAATCGGGGCTGGCAAGGTGACTCTCGAGGAGGAATCCTTCGATCTATGGCAGCTCTTGAATGATATGATTTTCCTGCATGGGACAGTGGCGCAGAGCAAAAACATCCTCTTGTCCCTCGATATAAACCCTGAAATACCAGCAGATTTTGTCGGAGATCCTACGCGTGTTCGGCAGATACTCGACAACCTGATCGCCAATGCAGTCAAGTTCACTCAGCGTGGTGGAGAGGTTCACATTTCCGCTCAACTTTCGTCTGCCTATACGTGTCGTGCTGACTGCTCCTGTCTCTTGATCAGTGTCAGGGATAGCGGCATCGGGATTGCCCCCGATGCACTCACGAAACTCTTTGAGCCCTTTTTCCAAGCGGACTCGAGCATGGCTCGCAAATACGGTGGCACAGGGCTCGGGTTGGCTATTTGTAGGAAGCTGGCGTTACTGATGGGTGGGGGATTGACCGTAGAAAGTGAGCTTGGAAAAGGTTCTACTTTTACCCTGCGCCTGTGTCTCCAACGCAAAAGAGGTAGAGACAACCAAAAAGCTGGGATCAGCCATGGAGATCAAATGGCGCTACCCAAGCATTTGAAGGTGTTGGTGGTGGATGACGACGAGGTCAATTTGGATCTCATGCAGGAAATACTTCTCAGGCAAGAGTGTGTCGTTGAGGCCGTCAGTTCAGGGGAGGAGGCGATTGCGGCAGTCTTGTCAAAGCCCTACGACATCGTGCTCATGGACATTCAGATGCCAGGCACCGATGGCATTGCTGCTACTCGTCGAATCAGGGAGTATTTCAAAAATAATCAGCATCCGTGGCCATGCCCTCCGATAGTGGCTGTGACAGCGCGTGTTTTGTCAGGGGATGAAAAAAAATATCGTGACGCTGGGATGAAAGGGTTTGTCCCAAAACCTATTAAACAGAGCAGTCTCTTTAGTGTCATGCAAGCGTGCTTGTCGGCAGAAGCAGAGGCGTAGGAAGACCGCTGAACGAAGGCGTTTTTTACGGGGAGTAATCCCGGCAGGTGTTGCGCTGGGCAAGACTTGTGTTGGCGGGCGGCTTGTGCTAAGTTAGCCTTCATGTCCACTTTTCAATTATACGAAAAGCTCAAGCGCTCGATGCCCGATGAGGCAGCCGAGGCACTCGCCAGTGCGATGGACGATTTTTCAGAAGAGCTGCGCCGGACGGTGCACGGGAAGATTTCTCGGAGCTGAAGGAGATCGTAGCAGACCTCGGGATCGCGCAGAAGCAGACAGAGAAGCGCTTGGACTCGCTGACGATCAAAGTCGAAGAGTTGGCTGAAGCGCAGAAGCATACCGACGCCACCATGAGACGCGGTTTCGATGACATCCACCGTCGTTTCGGAGTGATCGGATCGCATTGGGGGGATGGTGCAGAAGAGGCTTTTCGGTAGGGGTTGATCGTCAACCTGCGCGAGGTCGGTTACTCCGTGGAGTATTATCATGGCCAAGATCCGGACGGGTTTATTAACGGTGAGCCTCGTTCCTATGACTTGGATGTGCTGGTGCGAAATGTAAAAATTACGGCCAGCGAGATCAAAGCCAATGCCAGTGGGGCGGATGTCACAGAGTTTGCCCGGTGCGTGAAACTTTACGAGCGCCAGACGGGAAATAGCGTGGCCAGCCAGATCATCGTAGCAGTGACTATCCAGCGAGCTGCTTTGGAGCGGGCAAAAGAACACGGTGTCATTGTGGCCACCAGTTTCAGTGAACTCGAATAGCTAGACCCTAGGTGGACTGCTTTCTTTTAGCCTCTGTCTTCTAGCGGACTGTGGATTCTACTTGGTTTACTCTTGGCAAGGGCTCTGTTTCAGACATAGTGCCTGAACAATTATTGATATGAAAACCGAATGTTTCACTGTCATCCCCGAACAAGAAATCCTCGAATCCACCCGTCAAGTCCGCGAAATATTCGCGCAGTTACAAGTAACGCTGCCCGATTCATTCCGCTGTATAGGCATGCCCCAGCTCATGTTGCATGACATAGGACCGGACAAAGACAAACCTTTTCAGAAAGAGTTTTTCCAAGGCAGGATGTCGTTCGGTGGCAGCTTCGATTGCGCAAGCCTTGGCCCGGTTCCAGGAGGGCCTGTCCGCATCTCGCTCATGCGGTGGGGCACTGGCTCTGATGAAGTTGGAAAAATCGTGGTAGGCAAGAGTGATTTGGTCAGCACCTCTATCGTGTCTTACATCGGAGTGACCATCGGTGACGGTGTGCATCTCGAACCTCGTGTGACTATCATGGATTGCGATGGTCATCCGGCCGACCGCACTTTGCCCGATGTGCCGGCAAACAAGAAAATGGCGCCTGTCACTATCTGCGACGGTGCGTGGATTGGCTGCGGCACGGTGATTACCAAAGGTGTCACCATCGGCAAGAACGCTGTGGTGGCGCCCGGCTCAGTGGTTATGTGGGATGTGCCCGAGGGCGCGACATTCGCTGGCAACCCAGCCAAGAGCACCAAGGTCTATCGCAAATATCTCAAGGAGGATTGAGCTATGGCCAGTTTTAACCCCACGGCAATCCCTGCGCAGACACTGCACGAAACCAGCCAGACGGCTCTGGCTCGCATGCGCGAGATGGGAGTAGCTTTGCACGATAAATCGTTTTCCACAGGCCTGCCTGTGCTGCGATACCAAGACCTGACCTGTGGCGAAAACGACCCGTTTGATTGGGAGCCCTTTCGCGGGCGCATTTCCCCGGGCGCCGGGTTGCTCGCCTCTGGGCAATCTCCCTTCCATGCCGATGCCACCCACATGACGATCGTGCGTTGGGGGAAGGGGGAGGACGAGTGTGGCCGCATCATCGTAGATCCTTCTGTCTGCGTCAGCGAGGCCGCCTTTATTTCCTACAAGAGCATTACTATTGGCAAAGGAGTGCTGTTCGGTCCCGGTGCTGTAGTGATGGACTGCGATGGCGAACCGATGGATCCCTCACTTCCGCTCACTCCGGATAACATGCACATGGCTCCGGTTGTGATTGAGGATGGTTGTTGGATCGGTGCGTATGCCATGATTATGCCCGGCGTGACTATCGGGCACCACTCCACGATCGCAGGTGGTTCCGTGGTTTTGAAAGATGTCCCGCCGCACTCCGTGGCTGCCGGGAATCCCGCCAGTGTGTTAATGTCGTTCTACAAACCAGATGGCAGCCCTCTCGAGGGATAGGCCAAATATAACAATTTTTTCCCCATGAATAGCGTTGTTAAAAAACTGATTGAAATCGCAGGGCAAAATCCAAAAACACTCGTCTTTCCCGAGGGAACTGATGAGCGGATACCGGTGGCAGCAGCAGAAATCGCAGCACTCGGATTTGCTAAGCCTATCGTGCTCGGCAAGCCCGATGAAGTGGCGGAGATCGTTGCCAAGGCGGGCAAGACGCTCGACGGTGTGCAGGTCATAGACCCGCGTGAGAGCGAGTTGCTACCCGTTTTCACCGCCGAATATACAGCGACACGCGGCGTGAAAGAGGGGGTGGCCAAATCGGTGGTTCGCAAGCCCCTAGCCTTCGGTGGCATGATGGTTCGCACGGGTCGTGCCGATGGTATGGTGGCTGGTGTAGCCAGTGCTACCGCTTCGGTGATTCAAGCCGCCAGCGTGACGGTGGAACTCTCTGCGGGAGTCTCTGCGCCCTCTAGTTTTTTTCTGATAGTGATGCCCGAGTCTGACGGGCGCGTCTTCGTGTTTGCTGATTGCGGGGTCAACATCCAGCCCACCTCTCGCGAGTTGGCTGAGATCGGTGTCGTCGCCGCTGCCAATGCTAAAAAGCTGCTAGGCCAAGAGCCCGTGGTCGCATTTCTTTCGCTCTCGACCAAGGGTTCTGCCACCCACCCCGATGTAGATAAAGTCGTGGAGGCTGTGAGGCTAGCCCGCGAGATGGCGCCCGATCTCTGTCTGGATGGAGAGTTGCAAGTGGATGCGGCTCTGTCCGCCCGCGTGGCAGCTAAGAAAGCACCCGAGAGCCCAGTGAAAGGCCAGGCGAATGTGCTGGTGTTCCCCGATTTGGATGCTGGCAATATCGGTTACAAACTCGCCCAATACCTCGGCGGCGCCCAAGCGATAGGCCCCATCATGCAAGGCTTCGCAAAACCTGTGAACGATATGTCGCGTGGGGCTTCGGTCGAAGATGTCGTGGCTGTCGCCGCTGTGACGGCGCTCCAAGCAAGTTGATTTAACCTCTTGAGAACTCTAGAAAAATTATCCCGATGAATATGAATGTGCTGGTCTTCAACTGCGGAAGCTCCTCGATCAAATACAAGCTCTACTCCATGCCAGAAGGTCGCGAACTGGCTTCTGGTTCTGTAGAAAAAGTGGGTGAAACAGGCTCGCGCGCCAAGCAGAAGTCTGCGGCAGGTGAGATCGTATTTGAAGAAGCTGTGCCTGACCACAGCGCGGGTCTTGCCGTGATTCGTCGGATGCTCACCGACTCCTCCAAGGGGGCTATCCGCGATGTTGCTGAAATCCATGCCTGTGGCCACCGCGTGGTGCACGGTGGGGATCAGTATTCAGACAGTGTTCTCATTGACGGCAGCGTGCTCGATGGCATTCGCGAATGCAACGATCTCGCCCCGCTGCACAACCCACCCAACCTGACTGGAATCCGTGCTGCCATGGAGCTGAAAGAGGGGATGCCACAGGTGGCCTGTTTTGATACGGCTTTTCACCAGACGCTGCCTGAGAAAGCCTATCTCTACGCGTTGCCCTACGAGCTTTACGAGAAATACAAGGTGCGCCGTTACGGTTTTCACGGCACCTCTCACCGCTATGTTGCAGCCAAGGCGGCAGAGACTCTGGGTGTAGCCACCGCACAGGTCAACCTGATCACCTGCCACTTGGGCAACGGGTGTTCCATGGCCGCCATTCATGCTGGGCATTGTGTGGACACGAGCATGGGGTTGACCCCGCTCGAGGGCTTGGTCATGGGCACGCGCTGCGGCGACATAGATCCGGCGATCTTATTCTATTTGGGACGCAAGGGCTATTCGGTGGACGATCTGGACACGATGCTCAATCGGAAGTCCGGGTTGCTCGGTATCAGCGGCATTTCCAATGACAACCGCAGTCTGTGCGAGCAGGCTGCCGCAGGCGATCGCCGCGCTAGCTTGGCGCTCGATATTTTTGCCTATCGCATCCGCAAATATATTGGTTCCTATCTTGCAGTGCTGAACGGGTGTCATGCGATTGTCATGACAGGTGGCATCGGTGAAAATTCATCGGAGACCCGGGAGACAATCCTCAGCAACCTCGATTCGCTAGGCGTGCATTTCGACGCAGAGCGCAATCGTGCGCTCGGGCGTGTGGCCGGCGAAATCAGCACGGCCAATTCGCCTGTGAAAATCCTCGTCGTTCCGACGGACGAGGAAGTTGCCATCGCGAGGGATACCTACCGCATCGTCTCGACAGGCGCCTGATTTTTTTGAATAGCAAACAATAACCAAGAACAACCCAAGGATAATAAGAATATGGCAAGCACTATCGAACGCGTAAAAAAAGTGGCAGCAGAACTACTCGACATTGACCCTTCCACCATCCAAGACAACGCGAGGTTCATCGAAGATCTCGGCGTGAAATCCGTGCAGACCGTCGAGCTGATCGCGGGCTTCGAGGAAGAGTTCGAGATCGAGATGGAAGAAGACGACGCCTTGGCCGCCAAGAGTGTCTCCAAAGCTGCCGAGCTGATTGACGCCTGTCTGTAAATCCGTGCAGATGCACGAAGGCGTTCAGTTTGCCGAGCTGCTCAGGCCGGGTCAGATTTTAGAAATTGCCAAGGGGTCTGGGACAGCGTTTGTCCCAGTCTCTCCCTGCATAGAATGGCACAGCTACCACCTGCCTCTGGGGGTGGATGGGATCATCGCCGGGGAGGTCGCGCAGATACTGTCGCGCGAATTTTCTGGGCTCTGTTTCCAGACTCTCTCGTTCGGTCTCGACGAATGGCGCGACACCCGTTTCAAACAGATGATCGGCGTTCCATCCGAGGCGGAAATCTTTGGCATGAATCTTCCCGCCTTGCCCATGGTGAGCGAGTATGCCGAGGCACCTGAGCTGCGAGCCGCACTCGGGGCGAGGCTCCGCTTTTTGCGGAAAGCCGGTTTCCGTTTCATCTTCATTGTGAATCACCACGGCGGCACAGGTCAGGTGCCCTTGATCGAGTCTCTGGCATCTGAATACTCCGCACCAGAGTGCCATGTGGAGCTGTTGCACACGCATCGGTTCGGGCATATCGAAGTGCCGCCAGAGTATGCTCGCTACATGCAAGTGGGCGGACATGCCGGTTTGGCTGAGACTATCCAGTTCATGGGGTTCCGTCCTGACCTCGTAGATTTCTCCGCGCTGCCTGAGGGGGATTTGCCGGTCGCCACGACGGGCATCTGGCACCACGGCGCGATCATCCCCGAGGAGTTTCATCCCAGTCGTTCTCCTCTGTCCCTTGCTGCTGCTTGGAGAGATGCCGTGCTAGAGGGTATGCGCTCCAAGATCAGGGGGCTTGTGAAATCAACTGAGTTCCCGAAAATTTCTTAGGGCTATTATTGCCCTGATCTGTCTCCGAAGTCGCTGAGATAGGTAATTTTTTTCTGAAAATGCACCCCTATGCTTGACGCGGGGAGGGTAGCGACATTTAATCCCGCGTCCTCAAGACGAAATACGAAAATGGAAAAGCTAAGCGAAGCCGCAAACCGGGGTCTTTATCGCCCCGACTATGAGCACGATGCCTGTGGTGTTGGGTTTGTCGCCCACATGAAGGGTGTCAAGTCCCACTCCATCGTGAGACAGGGCTTGCAGATCCTCGTGAACCTCGACCACCGGGGCGCCTGCGGTTGTGAGGCTAACACGGGTGACGGCGCGGGTATTCTCATGCAGATTCCCCATGAGTTTTTCGAAAAAGAGGCCCCCGATCACCGCATCAAACTTCCCGAATCTGGGCACTACGGCGTGGGCATGGTTTTCCTGCCTCCCGACGCGGTGCATCGCCATAACTGCGAGCAGATGGTCGAGGGCATGATCGAGGCCGAGGGTCTTCGTTGTCTCGGCTGGCGCACGGTGCCGACTTGCAATGATACTTTGGGCGAGACGGCAAAGGCCTCCGAGCCCGTGGTGCGCCAAGTGTTCGTTGAGCGCGGCAAGAAGATGAATGATGTGCTGGAGTTCGAGCGCAAGCTGTTCGTGATTCGCCGCCGTGCCACCCGTGAGATTCGTTATTCTGGCAAGTTGGGCGGACACTATTTTTACATGCCCAGCATGTCGTCGCGCACGATCGTGTATAAGGGCATGCTCACCACGCATCAAGTCGCCGAGTTTTACACCGATCTCTCGGACGATTTGGTGAAGAGCGCCATTGCCTTGGTGCATTCCCGTTTTAGCACGAACACTTTCCCGAGTTGGGAACGCTCGCATCCTTACCGCATGATCGCCCACAACGGCGAGATCAATACCCTCCGCGGTAACATCAACTGGATGCACGCCCGTGAGTCTCGTCTCTCCGATGCGATTATGGGTGATGACTTGGAGAAAATCCTGCCTGTTATCCAGACGGACGGTAGCGATTCGGCGATGTTCGATAACTGTTTCGAGTTCCTCGCTCTCACAGGCCGCCCTCTGGCTCATGTGGCCATGGTGATGATTCCTGAACCTTGGTCGAACCACGAGAGCATGAGCGACGAGAAGAAGGCATTCTACGAGTTCCATAGCTGCCTCATGGAGCCATGGGATGGCCCAGCCTCTATCACCTTCACCGATGGCACACAGGTCGGTGCAGTGCTCGACCGTAATGGTCTTCGCCCCTCGCGCTACTATGTCACTTCCGATGATTTGGTCATCATGGCTTCTGAGGTGGGAGTGCTCGATGTGGAGCCTGAGAAAGTTTTGGTCAAAGGCCGCTTGCAGCCGGGTCGCATGTTCCTCGTGGACACCGCGCAAGGGCGCATTATTGCCGATGAGGAAATCAAGAACGAGTTGGCCAACGCGCAACCCTACCGCTCATGGCTCAACGATCATCTGGTGCCGATCGAGAAACTGCCCGAGGTCAGCTCAGTCCCCACGATCAGTGATCCTAACCGTCTGTTGGCCATGCAAAAAACTTTCGGTTACTCCTACGAGGACATCCGCACCATGCTGGTGCCTATGGCGAAAATGGGCGTCGAGCCTGTCGGTTCCATGGGCAACGATTCTCCCTTGGCCGTGCTCTCTGACAAGCCCCAGCCTCTTTACAATTATTTCAAACAACTTTTTGCCCAGGTCACCAACCCGCCTATTGATTCGATCCGCGAGGAGATCGTGACCTCCGGTATCACCGTGCTCGGATCCGAGGGCAACCTCCTCGATCCCTCGCCGCAGAGCTGCCGCCGCATCAAGCTCAAGTGCCCGGTTTTGACCTGCAAAGATCTGGAAAAAATCCGTGAGGCCAAGATCGAGGGTTTCAAGAGTGTCACCCTGCCGATCTTGTTTGACGCAGCAGGTGGCGAGGTGGCTCTCGAGGCCGCCTTGGATGACTTGTTTGCCAAGGCCGAGACTGCGCTCGATGAGGGGGCAAATATCCTGATCCTTTCCGACCGCGGTGTCTGCGCCGACAAGGCTGCTATCCCAGCGCTCTTGGCAGTGGCGGGCTTGCACCACAATTTGATCCAGAACGGTAATCGCACGCGCACTTCTCTCGTCCTTGAGTCTGGCGAACCCCGCGAGGTTCACCACATGGCGGTGCTCGTTGGCTACGGAGCTTCGGCTATCTGCCCTTACTTGGCCTTCGAGTCAGTGGCCCAGTCTATCCGCGAGGGTTTCGCGGAGTTGGATCCCGCCAAGGCGGACGCCAACTTGGTGAAAGCCTTCGAGAAAGGTATCATCAAGACAATGTCGAAGATGGGTATCTCCACGGTGCAAAGCTACCGCGGCGCGCAAATATTCGAGGCGATCGGTCTCAATGCAGCCTTCGTGGACAAGTTCTTCAAGTGGACCCCCTCCCGCGTAGAGGGTATCGGGCTCGAAGCAGTGGCTCGCGAGACCTTGAACCGGCACGCGGCTGCCTTTCCGGCGATGGTTCCCTCGGAAGTATCCGTGCTCGATTCGGGTGGTAACTTCCAGTGGCGTGCCGACGGTGAGCGGCATCTGTTCAACCCCAACACGGTCCAGACGCTCCAGAGCGCAGTTCGCAATAACAGCGCGGAAGAGTTCCGCCGCTATTCCCAAGAGGTGGATGAACAGGGCGAGAAGCTCTGCACCCTCCGCGGTCTCATGGAAATCCGTTTCCCCGAGGAGGGGATCCCCATTGAGGAGGTCGAGAGCGTAGAGGATATTGTCAAACGCTTCAAGACGGGTGCCATGTCCTACGGCTCCATCAGCAAAGAGGCGCATGAGACTCTCGCCATCGCTATGAACCGCCTCGGCGGCAAGAGCAATACGGGCGAGGGTGGCGAGGATGCCGACCGCTTCGTCCGCGATGCCAATGGCGACTCGCGCCGCAGTGCGATCAAGCAGGTGGCCTCGGGCCGCTTCGGTGTCACTAGCCATTACTTGGTCAACGCCGACGAAATCCAGATCAAGATGGCCCAGGGCGCTAAGCCCGGCGAAGGTGGTCAGCTCCCTGGCACCAAGGTCTATCCCTGGGTGGCCAAGGTGCGCCACTCCACCCCAGGAGTCGGCCTGATTTCTCCGCCGCCGCACCATGACATTTATTCCATCGAAGATCTGGCTGAGTTAATCCACGATCTCAAAAATGCCAACCGCCACGCACGCATCTCCGTGAAGCTCGTGTCTGAAGTCGGTGTTGGCACCATCGCCGCCGGCGTCTCCAAAGCCCATGCCGATGTGGTCCTGATCAGCGGTTATGACGGTGGCACAGGTGCCTCGCCTCTCTCGAGCATCAAGCACGCGGGTATCCCGTGGGAGTTGGGCTTGGCCGAGACGCACCAGACCCTCGTCTTGAACAGCCTCCGCGATCGCATCGCGGTGGAGGTGGACGGTCAACTCAAGACAGGCCGCGATGTCGCTATCGCCGCCATGCTGGGCGCCGAGGAGTTCGGTTTTGCAACGGCACCACTCGTCACCATGGGCTGTCTCATGATGCGCGCCTGCCACTTGAACACCTGCCCAGTGGGCGTTGCCACGCAGGACGAGAAGTTGCGGAAGAAATTCACCGGTAAACCTGAGTATGTTGTCAACTTCATGCTCTTTGTTGCCCAAGAACTGCGCGAGATCATGGCGCGTCTCGGTGTCCGCACCATCCTTGAGCTGGTGGGTCGCACGGATTTCCTCGACATGCGCCGTAGCGTAGCCCACTGGAAAGCCCAGGGCCTCGACTTCAGCAAAATTTTCTACCAGCCCGACATGCCCGACACCGTGGGCCGCTACTGCACCGTCAAGCAGGACCACGGTATTGAACAGTCGCTGGATATGCAGATGCTGCTGAAAATCTGCGAGCCCGCTCTCAAATTTGGTCGCAAGGTAGATACCACTTTGCCGATCCGCAATGTGAACCGCGTGGTGGGCACGATCCTCGGCAGCGAGGTGACCCGCCGTTATGGTGCAGAGGGTTTGCCCGAAGGCACTATCACGCTCCGCTTCCGCGGATCCGCAGGCCAGAGTTTGGGCGCTTTTGTTCCCAAGGGAATCACGATGCTGCTCGAGGGCGATGCCAACGATTATGTCGGCAAAGGTCTTTCTGGCGGACGCATCGCAGTATTTCCTCCGCCTGAATCTACCTTCGTGCCCCGCGAGAATATCATCATCGGCAATGTGGCTCTCTACGGAGCCACCTCCGGCGAAGTCTATATCTGCGGCATGGCCGGCGAGCGTTTCGCCGTGCGCAACAGCGGTGTTTCTGCCGTCGTCGAGGGCGTGGGTGACCACGCCTGCGAATACATGACAGGTGGCAAGGTCGTGGTGCTCGGTTCCACAGGCCGCAACTTCGCCGCTGGCATGTCCGGTGGTGTGGCTTATGTGCTCGATACGGCTGGTGATTTCGCCACGCGCTGCAACGCGCAGATGGTCGGTCTCACCATGCTGGAACAACCCGAGGAAGTGGCCGAAGTCCGCGCCCTGATCGAAAAACATGTGGCCTACACAGGCAGTCAGCATGCCGCCAAACTGCTCGACCTCTGGACCGAGGTGGCACCCAAATTTGTGAGAGTTATGCCGAGAGATTACGAGCGCGCCATGGCCGCCATGGAACGCGTCAAAGCACAGGGCCTCAGCGGCGACGAGGCGGTGATGGCCGCCTTCGAAGAAAACGCACGCGACCTCGCTCGTGTGGGTGGCAACTGATATTCGACTGGAGACATCGCTATGGGCAAACCTACTGGATTTTTGGAATACGGACGCAAGCTAGCCGGGGACACTTCCCCAAAAGAACGCATCGCCAACTGGGACGAGTTCGGGCTCAAGATGCCCGAGGCTGGCCTGCGTGAGCAGGGTGCTCGCTGCATGGACTGCGGCATACCTTTCTGCCACACTGGGCGCATCGTCGCAGGTATGGCAAGCGGTTGCCCGATCAACAACTTGATCCCGGAGTGGAACGACCTCATCTACCGCGGCCTCTGGCGCCAGGCGCTCGACCGTTTGCACAAGACGAATAACTTCCCAGAGTTCACCGGGCGCGTCTGTCCGGCTCCCTGCGAAGGCTCCTGCGTGCTCGGTTCGATCGAACCTCCCGTCACCATCAAGCAGATCGAGAAGAACATCATTGACCATGCCTTTGCGGAAGGGTGGGTCACCCCATGTCCCCCTGCCAAGCGCACGGGCAAAAAGGTTGCCGTGATCGGATCTGGACCTGCTGGTCTCTCTGCCGCCGCCCAGCTCAACAAGGCTGGCCACCTCGTCACTGTATTCGAGCGCGCTGACCGTATCGGCGGTTTGCTCATGTATGGCATCCCCAACATGAAGCTCGACAAGAAGAAGGTCGTGCAGCGCCGCGTTGATCTCTTGGCTTCCGAGGGGGTCGTTTTCAAAACAGGTGTCCATGTCGGTAGCGATGTTTCTACGGAGCAACTCCTCAAAGATTTTGACGCCGTGATCCTCTGCACCGGAGCCACCAAAGGTCGCGACCTTCCGATACCAGGCCGCGAAGCCCAAGGCGTTTATCTGGCCATGGAATACTTGACGGCTAACACCAAAGCTGTGCTCGATGGCACCCCGTTCCGTCCCGAATTCGACGCGAAGGGCAAGGATGTAGTCGTCATTGGTGGCGGCGATACAGGCACCGACTGTGTGGGCAGCGCCATCCGCCAAGGTTGCCGCAGTGTGACCCAGCTTGAAATCATGCCCCGTCCTCCAGAGAAACGGGCTGCCGATAATCCGTGGCCGCAGTGGCCCAAGGTTTACAAGATGGACTACGGACAAGAGGAAGCAGCCGACCTGTTCGGTGCTGACCCTCGCCAATATCTCATGACCGCCAAACGGTTCAATGCGGACGCTTCAGGCAATCTGAAATCCGTCAGCGTGGTGGGTGTCGAGTGGAAGAAAGACGCCTCTGGGCGCATGGGTCCTGCTGATGTTGCTGGCACAGAGAAAGAGTTGCCAGCGCAGCTTGTGCTGCTGGCTATGGGTTTCCTAGGACCAGAACAGCCGTTGTTGGAATCTCTGAGTGTGGATCGCGACGAGCGCACCAATATCAAGGCGGAACACGGTAAATTCACCACGAACAAGCCCGGTGTCTTTGCTGCTGGCGATGCCCGCAGAGGACAGAGCTTGGTCGTGTGGGCCATCAACGAAGGCCGCGCAGCCGCTCGCGAATGCGACCGCTTCCTGATGGGTTCCACCGTCTTGCCCTGACCAAGTTTCCCGCCATCCTGCTCTGGATATTTCTCACCCAAAAACGCGGAGAGGTGGCTTTTTTTGATCCGTCAGTGGACGGACTTGTCCTATGGCGAGCCATAGGATTACTCGGATAGCACAGATGGTGGAATGGGGGGATATCTCCCGCCACACACGCAATGGCGCGAAGGGAAAAGTAGAAGCGGCTTCCAGCCTGTGTTCGCCTCTGTCATCAGTGTGCATCAAGGTTCAT